>JAXDKT010000135.1:0-49687 GCA_034666965.1 Chloroflexota bacterium
GTCGCAGGGGGCAAACGCGTTCGGCGGCGACAGCAGCATCGCCGGCAGCCCCTGGATCGAGGCGCCGCGGGAGACCTGGGCGCGTTGGCGGGCCGCCGGGGCCGATGGGGTCATCGTGACCGCTCGCACGACCGCCGACATCGACGCGCTGGTGGCGGCCACCGAGCGCTGGTAGCGGCCACCGAGCGCTCGTAGGCGCCGACCGCCGATGCGCGGCGCCCGCCGATGCGCGCCGCCCGTGGCACCATGAGCCGGTGACCCAACCCACGCCCCTTCTCTCGCCCGAGCTGACCCAGGGCTGCGTCCGCTGTGGCGCGACCGTCCCGCTGGGGACGGCGATGTGCGAAGCCTGCAATCCCCTCGGGCTCAAGCAGCCCGCCCCGTCGCAGGCTCATGGCACGGTCTTCCTGGCGATCGCCGGGGCGGTCCTCGGCCTGGCCCTGCTCGGGCGCCTGGCCCTGGCCGGGATCGGGCCGTTCAAGGGCGAGATCGGCAACGTCGTGCCGGCTCCGCCGGGCCTGGCCCTGACCGTCACGGTCACCAACCTGGGCAACGCGGCCGGCTCGACGACCTGCCGGATCTACGATCCGAGCACGCCCGGAATCGGTCCCGACTCGGCGTTCATCGTCAGTCCCCGAATCGATCCGGGACAGACGATCTCGTTCTCCAAGGAGGTCAACGCCCTCGGCGGGACGGTCCGCCCGCTCGCCGTCGAGTGCACCGGCCCGTGACCGGCGGCCGCTTTGCCGGTGAGCTGGCCCTGGCCGCCGAGGTCGCCGACCGGGCCGGCGCGCTCCTGATCGAGCGACTCGGCCGGGCCGGGACGGTCCGCCACAAGAGTCCCAAGGACATCGTGACCGAGGTCGACAACCTCAGCGAGGAGCTGATCCTGGCGGCCATCCGCGCGGTCCACCCCGACGACAGCACGCTGGCCGAGGAGTCGGGCCTGGCCGGCCCGGCCAATGGCCGGACCTGGGTGATCGACCCCCTCGATGGCACCATCAACTACGCCAACGGCATCCCATTCTTCTGCGTCTCGATCGGGCTCGTGGTCGATGGCGTGCCGTCGGTCGGGGTCGTGCGCGATCCGATCCGCGCCGAGACGTACGCGGCCACCGTCGACGGCCCGGCGACCCTCGACGGACGGCCGATTCGGGTCAGCGCCAAGGAGCTTGTGTCGGACTTGGTCATCTCCCTGACGATCGACGGCGAACGCCTGTCGGAGCGGCTGGGGGCCATCCGCCAGGCGATCCGGGTGACCCGCCGGCTCGGTTCCTCGGCGCTGGCGCTGGCCTATGTCGGGAACGGGCGTTTCGACGCCTTCGCCCAGACCCATGCCCTGTCGGCCTGGGACGTCGCCGCGGCCGGTCTCATCGCCGAGCGGGCCGGGGCGATGGTGACCGACGTGACGGGCGGGCCGTGGTTCGACCTGGCCCGACCGACCCAGCGGTTCAGCATCGTGGCGGCCCCGCCCGCCCACCACGACCGGCTCCTGGCCCTGGTCCGTCCGGCGGGTTGACCCGCACCCCCGATCGAGGCCCTGACGCCCGGTCGGCGGCCGAGCCTAGGACTCCAGCCAGCGCGGGGGGCGCGAGCGCAGCCGCTCGAGGCCGATCTCGTCGCAGAAGGCCAGCCAGCGCTCGCGGGGCGCGCCGCGCCAGCGGAGCTGCTCGACCGAGGTCTCGGTCAGCGGCGCATCGGTCCGCAGGCGGGCCAGGGTCCGATACAGCAGCGCCTCCTCGAGCTGGTCCTGGAGCGTCGCGGCCAGGATCACCGCGCCGCGCACGTTCACATCCCAGTCCGAGGCCCGGACGGGGATCGCGTCGAGAGACCCGTACCGGAAGAGCACCGCCGCCGCCGACTTGGCGCCCCAACCGGGCAGACCGGGATAGCCGTCGGCGGCATCGCCGACGAGCGCCAGCAGGTCCGGGACCGAGGCCGGCCGGACGCCCCACTTGGCGATCACGCCGGCTTCGTCATAGGTCAGTCGCCGACGCCGGTCGAGGAGGACCACCCGCTCGCCCCGCACGCACTGGGCCATGTCCTTGTCGGGCGAGCAGATCACGATGCCGTCGACCGCCGGCTCGTCGGCCCAGCGCTCGACGGCGGTCGCGATCGCGTCGTCGGCCTCGAAGGCGACCATCGGCCAGAGCGGGATGCCGAGCGCCTCGATCGCGGCCTCGGCGATCGGGAACTGCGCCATCAGGGTGGGGTCGACGCCGGCCCCCGTCTTGTAGCCCGCGTACAGATCGTTCCGGAAGGACTCGATGACCCGGTCGGTCGCCGCGGCGAGGTGGGTCGCTCCCTCGTCGCGCAGGATCGAGAGCAGGTTCTCGACCAGGCCCCAGGTCGCGGTCAGATCCCGTCCATCGGCGGACAGCACCGGCGGGCGCGGCGCGTAGAACGCCCGGAACAGCTCATACGTCGCGTCGACGAGATGCAGCTGCACGGCCGGAATTCAGCCCGCGTCGGCCGAGGGCGCGCGGGCGTCGGCGGCGTGGTCTGCGTCGCCGGCGGCGTGGTCTGCGTCGTCGGCCTCGGCCGCGTCGTGGGCCTCAGCCTCGCCCTCGACCAGGGCCTTGAGCCGCTCGAGATCGGCCTGGAAGATGCGCTGGAGGATCGGGCCCTGGACCATCGCCCCGAGGGTGGGCAGGATCGGCGGGACGAGGATCTCCGCCCAGTCGACGTGGGTGCCCTGGCCGCCATCGACCGTGTCGAGGATGAACACGCCGCTGCCCTCGAAGCGGCCCTCGTGGCGGATCGCGAAGCGATGAGGCGGGCTGAATTCGACGACCTCGACCGGGTCGCGGACGGTGATTCCCAGGATCCGGACGTCGGCCTCGGCCCGGGTCCCGACCCCGACGGGGCCGGGGGTGATCACCCGCACGGCGCTCATCTCGGTCATCCATTGGGGCTGGCTGGGAATGTCGGCCAGACGGGCCCAGACCACGCCGATCGGGGCGTCGATCGCCACCCGGCTCCGGATCGGGACGCGCCGTGGCCGACCCTCCTCATCGCGGCTCAGGCCGCTCAGCCAGCGATCGAGGACCACGACGCCGGCGAGCCCGCCCAGGGTCGTCGTCAGCAGTCGGCGGATCATTGGGCCTCTCCGGCCAGGATCGCCACGCCCGCCGCCTCGAGCTCGGCCAGGGCCCGCCCGCCGTCGCCGGGGGCCAGGTCCACCGCCCGGATGCCCCCGCCGAGCACGGCCGTCGGGTGACCCAGGCGCACGGCATCGAGGGCGGTGGCCTTGACGCAATAGTCCGTCGCCAGGCCGCCGACCACGACCCGGTCCGCGGCGTGATCGTCCAGGAGCGACGCGAGCTCGGTCGGAGACTCGGTTCCGGTCGTCGGGTCGCGCATCGTGAACCCGGAGTAGCCGTCCTCCCCATTGGCGCCCTTGCGCACGATGGGTCCGTCGACCACCAGGCTGGGGTGCAGCTCCGCGCCCCACGAGCCGGCGACGCAATGGACCGGCCAGATGCCGCCGTCCTTGGCGAAATGGGGGGTCGAGACCGGATGCCAGTCCTGGGTGTAGACGACCAGGGCACCGGCCGCCCGGGCCCGGGCGATCTCGCGGTTGAGGACCGGCACGACCTCCTCGCCGCCGGCCACGCTCAACCCGCCGGCCGGGTCCGCGAAGTCGTTCTGGACGTCGACGACGATCAGCGCCGAGGTCGGGCCATAGCGATCGTCGGGATCCACCACCGGAGGCTACCGCACCTGGACCCCTTCCGCCCGTGAACACCCCGGGCGCGACGGGCGGGCCCCGGAGCCGGCACCCCCCGACGCCATCAGTCCCCGAAGAAGAACCGCGAGAAGGGCAGGCGCCGGAATTCCGGGAAGGTCTGGGCCATCTGCAGCGACTGGCGGTTGAGCAGGAGCACCGCCAGGCTGGCGACCGCGGCCAGTGCCACCTGGACGATCAGCGGCGGGGCGACCAGGGTGTTGATCGCGAAGAGGCCGGCCGCCGCCACGGCGATGATCAGGTAGACCCGTAGGTGCTGCCGCTCGAAGATGCTGATCCCGGTCCCAAGCCGCAGGCCGGCCTGCTTGAGCAGGTTGTGGATCACCAGGGTCAGAGTCGTCCCCACCGCCGCGCCGAGCGCCCCGTACCGCGGGATGAGGAACAGGTTGAGGGCCACGTTGGTGGCGGCGGCCAGCAGGTTGATCACGACCACGTAGCGGATGACCCCAAAGATCCGCAGGGTGAGGCCGTTGAAGCCGAGCGCCGTGTTGAAGTAGTAGCCGAACGACAGCAGGGCCAGGTAGGTCGCCGAATCCTCGTAGCGCGGTCCGTACAGGACCAGGGTCAGGACGTGGGCCAGGCTGAACGTCAGGGCGAACAGCGGGAAGGACATCACCGCCATCCAGATCGCCGTGCGCCAGTAGAGGTCCTTGACTCCGGCCATGTCCTTGCGGGCGTACAGGCGCGCGGCGATGGGGGTGAACAGCAGGGTGAAGCTCGAGATGACCAGGGTGTTGAGCCCGGCCGCCGGCTGGACCACCCGCCAGGCACCGACTGCCTCCAGCCCGCTGAAGTGCTCGAGGATGATCGCGTCCGAGGTGTTGAGGAAGACGTACACCAGGTCGGTGGTCAGGAGCGGGATGGTGAAGACCAGGATCTCGCGTGCCGGGATCCGCATCTTGGCCTGGCGGAAACGATCGAGCAGCCCGCGCCGGCCGAGGACCTGCCACAGGATCACCGCGTAGAGGGCGATCCCGAACGCCCCGGCCGCCACGTAGCCCACGGCCAGGAACTCGACCCCGCTGTGACCGCCGATCAGCAGCAGGACCACCAGCAGTCGCAGGCCGGGCCCCACGATGTACTTGCGCAGGAAGATCGAGCGCGGGCTGGCGAACACCGACAGCAACCCGGTGAGCACGTCGTCGAGCGCCTGGATCGGAGCCAGCAGGATCAGGATCAGGAGCAGCGGCAGCGCTTCCGCGGGGCCGGCCGACCCGGCGATCCAGCCCTGGAGCAGGTACACCCCGACGACCAGCAGCGCCCCCAGCGACACGATCGTTCCGCACACCATCGTCAGGGTGCCCAGCAGGCGGTCGTAGTCGCCGCGCTCGTCGTAGATCGACAGGAACCGCGAGGCCCCGCGATCGAGCCCAAAGGTGATCAGGGTCTGGCCCAGGGCGGCGATCGACAGGGCGTAGGCGAAGGCGCCGTAATCCGCGGTCGAGAGGTAGCGCACGATGAGGATCTGGACCAGGAAGTTGACCGCCATCGACAGCGTGCGTCCCACGAGCAGGAGGCTCGAGCCGCGGATCTGGCTGGTCGTCTCGCGGTGCGCTCTGGACGGCCCTTCGACGGCCGGTTCGACGGTCGGATCGACCGCGTCGGCCGCGAATTCGTCTGGTCCGGACGGGTCGCCCGGCGTCGCCCCTGGTGCCACGATCTGACTCGGCTCCCCTTCGGTCGGCGGCAGCACCTGGCCCCGCGGCGCGTCGAGTGGGGAGGATACAGGCTCTGCCGCCGGGCCGGGGCAGCGTCCCGGCGCGGCACGCCCCGTCCCAATTCGGATTACAGTGCCTCCGGCCGCCGCACGCCCAGGCCGCGCCACCCGCCCCCAGTCAGTCGCCCACCAGGGAGCCAGCTCGCACCGTGTATTTCGACGAATTCAAGCACCAGCTGCCCGACATCGACGAGGCGGAAACCGCGGAGTGGCTCGAGTCGCTCGATCAGGTCGTCCACGACGGCGGCGAGAACCGCGCCCGCTTCCTCATGTTCAAGCTGCTCAAGCGGGCCCGCCAGCTGCACGTCGGCTTGCCGCCCCTGACCCAGACCCGCTACATCAACACGATCAGCCCGGAGCAGGAGCCCTTCTTCCCCGGCGACGAGGAGCTCGAGCTGCGGATCCGCCGGCTGGTCCGCTGGAACGCGGTAGCGATGGTCCTGCGGGCCAACTCGGCCTACCCCGGGATCGGCGGCCACCTGGCGACCTACGCGTCGGCGGCTACCCTCTATGAGGTCGGCTTCAACCACTTCTTCAAGGGCAAGGACCGGGACAACGAGGCCGGCGATCAGGTCTTCTTCCAGGGACACGCCGCACCGGGCATCTACGCCCGGGCCTTCCTCGAGGGCCGGCTGTCGGAGAGTCAGCTCGATCACTTCCGGCGCGAGGTCGTCCCCGGCGAGGGTCTGAGCTCGTACCCGCACCCCCGGCTGATGCCCGACTTCTGGGAGTTCCCCACGGTCTCGATGGGGATCGGTCCGATCAGCGCGATCTACCAGGCCCGCTTCAACCGCTACCTCCACAACCGGGGCCTCAAGGACACCTCGTCCTCGCGGGTGTGGACGTTCCTGGGCGACGGCGAGATGGACGAGCCCGAGTCGATCGCCGGCCTGTCGCTGGCCGCGCGCGAGGGCCTCGACAACCTGACCTTCGTGGTCAACTGCAACCTCCAGCGTCTCGATGGCCCCGTCCGCGGCAACGGCAAGATCATCCAGGAGCTCGAGGGCCTCTTCCGCGGCGCGGGCTGGAACGTGATCAAGGTGGTCTGGGCCCGCGAGTGGGACGACCTGCTGGCGCGCGACGTCGACGGGGCCCTGGTCGAGAAGATGAACGAGACCCTCGACGGCGAGTTCCAGAAGTACTCGGTGGCCGGCGGGGCCTACATCCGGGAGCACTTCTTCGGGCCCGACCCGCGCCTGCGCCGGCTCGTCGAGCACCTCAGCGACGACGATCTGGCCAAGCTCCGTCGGGGGGGCCATGACTACCGCAAGGTGTACGCGGCCTATCGCGCTGCCACCGAATACGTCGGCGCCCCGACGGTCATCCTGGCCCACACGATCAAGGGTTGGACGCTGGGCCCGGGGGTCGAGGCGCGCAACATCACCCACCAGGCCAAGAAGCTGTCCGAGGCCGAGCTCAAGATCTTCCGCGACCGGCTCGAGCTGCCGATCCCCGATGCCGAGCTGAAGGACGCGCCCTACTACCACCCGGGCGAGGACTCCGAGGAGGTCCGCTACCTGCGCGAGCGGCGGGCGGCGCTGGGTGGCTCGCTCCCCAAGCGGGTGGACCGGGCCAAGCTGTTCACCGCGGTCGCTCCGGGCGTCGACGCCGAGTTCGCCGCCGGCAGCACCACGCCGGTCAGCACCACGATGGTCTTCGCCCGGATCCTGCGCAACCTGATCCGCGATCCGGAGCTGGGCCCGCGGATCGTGCCGATCGTGCCCGACGAGGCGCGCACGTTCGGCCTCGACCCACTCTTCAAGGAGGTCGGGATCTACGCCGCCCTCGGACAGCGCTACGAGCCCGTCGACTCGGAGCTGGTCCTGAGCTACCGCGAGGCGCGCGACGGCCAGGTGCTCGAGGAGGGGATCACCGAGGCCGGCTCGACCGCCAGCTTCCACGCCGCCGCGACCGCCTACGCCACGCAGGGGATCGCCACGATCCCGTTCTACATCTTCTACTCGATGTTCGGCTTCCAGCGGACCGGCGACCAGATCTGGGCGCTCGGTGACGCCCGGGCCCGCGGCTTCATGATGGGTGCCACGGCCGGACGGACGACCCTCCACGGCGAGGGGCTGCAGCACGACGACGGGCACAGTCACCTGCTGGCCTCGACGGTGCCCGCGGTGCGCGCCTACGACCCGGCCTTCGCCTACGAGCTGGCCGCGGTCGTGCGCGACGGCATCGAGCGGATGTACGTCAAGGGCGAGGACGTCTTCTACTACATCACGATCTACAACGAGAACCACGTCATGTCGCCCAAGCCCGACGGCGTCGACGAAGGGATCTCCCGGGGCCTGTACCGCTTCGCCCCCGCGCCGGACGGCGTGGCCGGCAAGAACGGCCGGATCCGGCTGGTCGGCAGCGGCTCGATCATGCAGCAGGTGCTCGCGGCCCAGGCGACCCTTGCCGAGCGCTTCGACGTGGCCGCCGAGGTGTACAGCGCGCCGTCGTTCCAGCAGCTCCGGCGCGACGCCATCGCCAGCGATCGCTGGAACCGGCTCCACCCCGAGGCCGAGGCCCGGGTCCCGTACGTCAGCCAGGTCCTCGGACCGGATGGCGGGCCGGTCATCATCGCTTCGGACTGGCTCAAGGCCGTGCCCGATCTGGTCCGGCCGTGGCTGCCCAGCGAGACCATCACCCTGGGCACCGAGGGCTTCGGTCGGAGCGACACCCGAGAGGCCCTGCGTGCCCTGTTCGAGATCGATGGGCCGAGCATTGCCGCGGCCGCGCTGTCGGGTCTGGCCCGTTCGGGCGCACTGACGCCCAAGCGAGCGGCAAAGGGCATCCGGGACCTCGGCATCGACCCGGACAAGATGGATCCGCTGGCTCTCTAGCTCTCCGGGTACGGAGCGCGCGTTGGACCGGTGCGCACCGGGTGCGCACCGGTCCGCGGAACCGCGCCCAGCTTCGTCGCGTCTCGGACGGACGCGCGGCCACCTTCCGGTCGCCAGTCAGTGACGGAGCAGCCAGATGGCAACGACCACGATCACCCTCCCGGTCCCCGGGGCTCGCGCCCGGTGGCTGGCCCTTGGCCTGGCGGCTGGCATCCTCGTCGCCGCGATCGCCAGCCCGGCCTTCGCCCCGCGGAGCATCCTCGGCGTCGACACCGGCGCCACCCCGCCGGAGCACACCATCAGCGTGACCGGCACCGGGCGGGTCGTGATCAGCCCCGACGTGGCCGACCTGCGCGTCGGCGTCAGCGTCAGCCGACCGACCGTCAAAGCCGCCCGCGAGGCCGCGGCCGAGTCGATGACCAAGATCGTCGCCGCGCTCAAGAAGCTGGGCATCGCCGACGCCGACATCCAGACCGCGATCCTGTCGCTCCAGCCGGTTTACGACTACTCCACCAACACCAATCCGCCGCGCCTGACCGGCTACCAGCTCCAGAACGCGGTCGCCGTCACGGTCCGCAACCTGGACAAGGTCGGCGACGCGATCGACGACTCGCTGGCCGCCGGGGCGACGACGTTCGACGGCGTCACGTTCCGGGTCGAGGACCCGGCCAAGGCCGAGGCGCAGGCGCGGGAGGCCGCGATGGCCCAGGCCAAGTCCAAGGCGGAGACCCTGGCCAAGGGCGCCGGCGTATCCCTCGGCGGTGTGGCGTCGATCAGCGAGACCGCGGCACCGACCCCGTACCCGGTCTACTACGGCGCCCGCGATGCCGCCGGGGCCGCCCCGGACAAGAGCGTCCCGACGCCCGTCGAGCCGGGCACCAACGAGGTCATCGTGACGGTCGCGGTGAGCTACCTCATCCGCTAGCGGTCACTGGACCGGGACGATCCGGTACAGGGTCCCGTCACTGAGATCGGTGAGGTACAGGCGGCCGGTCTGGTCCTCCCCGAACGACGAGATGGCGTGGCCGGAGTCGAGCACCAGCCTGGGTGCGCCCGACTCCGGCCTCGCCGCGTCCAGGACCCAGATCTTGCCCGAGCAGGCGTCGCCGAACAGGTACCCGCCGTTGAGCGCCGGCTCGTCCGGGTTTCGTCCGACGTAGCCGCCCACGATCGCGCAGCCGAGGCTGTGGTCGTACTCGGCGACGGGCAGCGTCAGGCCCGTCTGGTCGCACGACTCGGCCTCGAAGCAATGGCGACCTTCCATGATGTTCCAGCCGAAGTTGGGGGCCTGGTCGGGCGGATCGTGGCCTCGGATCACGTCGACCTCTTCCCAGGCGCCCTGGCCGACGTCGCCGATCCACAGATCGCCGGTCGTCCGATCGAACGAGAAGCGCCACGGATTGCGCAGGCCGTAGGCCCGGATCTCCGGGCGTGCCTCGGGCCGGTTGGCGAACGGGGCATCGGGCGGGATCGCGTAGGCCGGGGCGACACCCGGCGCCGCGGGCCGGATCCGGAGCAGCTTGCCCAGGACCGTCGTGAGCTTCTGGCCGTTGCCCTGCGGGTCGCCGGCCGACCCGCCGTCGCCGACCGCGATGTACAGGTCGCCGTCGGGCCCGAAGGCCAGCCCACCGCCGTTGTGATTGGCGAAGGGCTGGTCGAACCGGAGCAGGATCCGCTCGCTGCCCGGATCGGCTCGATCCGAGGTGGCGGTGGGGACCTGGTACGACGCGATCACCGAATTCCCGGCGCGGTCGGTGTAGTCGACGTAGAAGCGCGGATCGGTCGGGAAGTCGGGGGCGAAGGCCAGGCCCAGCAGGCCGCGCTCGCCTCCGGACCGGATCCGCTGGGTGATGTCGAGGAAGGGCAACTTCACGAGCGCGCCGTCCCTGACAATCCGGATCCGACCCGGCTGCTCGACCACGAACAGGCGTCCCAGACCGTCGCCGGCATCGGCGACGGCCAGGGGACTGTCCAGGCCCCCGACCAGCGGATCGAGCCGGATCGTGAGCGCCGATGGGTCGAACGGCGCCGGGCTCGCCGCCACGGTCGGGCTTACGCCGGCCGGCGATGCGCCTGACGGGGTCGACGCGGTCGAGGCCGTCGGCGTCACATTCGAGCCGCACGCGACGAGCGACACCGCCAGCGCGGCGAGCAGGACCGCCAGCGCGGCGACCCACAGGCTGCCACGAGCGGCCGGTGGAGCACTGTTGCGCGATCGATCCGGCACCGGTTTCAGGGTAGCCCAGCCGTTATCGTTGGGCCCGGATCGGTCGACGACAGGAGGCAGCGAATGGACGCGTTCGAGCTGGAGGCCCTCGAGGCGCAGCGCGCCGGGGCCGGCAGGTCCTATCTCGAGTTCCTGCGCGTCCCGGCCCTCAGCGCGGGCCTGTACACCCTCGAGGCGGGCGCAGCCGACGGCCAATCGCCGCACACCGAGGACGAGATCTACGTGGTCATGACCGGCCACGCCCGGATCGCCGTCGCCGAGGAGGTCCGTGAGGTCGGTCCCGGCTCCGTGATCCACGTCCCGGCCACCGTCCCGCATCGCTTCCAGGACATCACCGAACGCCTCGAGCTCCTGGTCGTCTTCGCTCCGGCGGAGGATTCGCCGGCCGCGCCCTAGCGGGAGAGCGCAGCGCCTCAGCCTGACCCGTGGCCAGTGACGCGCTCGGCGAAGGCGATGGCCCGGCCCGGCGAGACACCCGTCGCGTCGTGGCGGAAGAACGCGTAGACGTCGTGGCCGGCGTCGAGGAACGGGTCGATCCGGGCCGCCCACGCGTCGAGGTCCTCATCCGAGTAGCTCGTCCGGCGCAGGCGCAGGTACAGAAACGGGCCGGTCACCCGGATCGTGGGCGGCTCGGGCAGCTCGTCCAGGTCGGTCGCGCACAGCACCGCGCCGTGGGCGCGCAGCAGCGCGAAGGTCTCGTCCACGTGCCACGTTCCGTGCTGGAACTCGAGGGTCAGCGGGAATCGCGCCGGCCACAGGTCGAGCAGCCGGGCGAGCCGGTCGTGACGCTCGGCGGTCCGCGCGACCTCGCCCGGGACGCGATAGAGGACGCTGCCCAGCCGCGGGCCGAAGCCAGCCAGCGGCCGGGTCAGCCAGCCGACGCTCTCGGCCTGGTCGTCGCCGAGCAGCGCGCGCATGCTCCCACCGCGCTGCGCCTTGACCGCGAACCGAAACGATTCCGGTGTCCGGGCCAGCCACCCTTCGATCGCCTTCTCGGATGGCTGGCGATAGAAGGTGTTGTTGAGCTCGCACGCGCTCAACCGTTGGGCATAGGCGCGCAGGAGGTCCTCGCCGCGCAGGCCGGGCGGGTAGAACAGCGGCGCCCAGTCCGGGTAGGCGAACCCGCTCGTCCCGACCCGCAGCGTCCCGCTCATGGCGCCCGATCCGCCGCCACCGCCCCGGGCAGGCGCAGCACCCGCCGGGCATTGTCGCGGTACACGGCACGGAGCACGTCGTCGGGCAGCCCCAGCCCGTGGATCTGCCACCGCCCCTGGCCGGGAATGTCGCCGATCCCGTAGTCGAACGACTCGTCCCACGTCTCGAGGAAGCGGTAGTGGAGCCGGTACACCGCCGGATCGGCGGCCGCGTCGGTGCCGAACAGGATCCGGGCGGCATGGCGGACGAAAAAGGAGCGCGCGGTGTACGGCTGCCGTCCCAGCTCCCCGATCCGCGCGGCGATGTCGACCGACAGGTTGGGATGGGCGTCGAGCATCCGCGAAACGAGCCCGAGGTCCTCCGCGGCGCAGCCGACGTGGGCACCCACGAACGTCGTCCGCGGGTGGCGCCCGAGGAGCCGATCGAACCCACCCAGCAGCTCGTCGAAGGTGGGGAAGCCGGGCGCGTCGGGCCGATCGGCCGGCCGGGTCGGCCAGAAATGCCAGTCGGGGTGCTCGCTGAGCTCCTCGAAGCGCTCGTTGGCACCGTCGAGCGGCTCGAAGAACGCGATCGGGTCGGCGATGTGGATGACGACCGGAAGGTCCAGCTCGGCCGCGGTCGACCAGAGCGGATCGAGGCGCTCGTCGTCGACCGTGACGAGACGACCGGACGGATCGCGCGCCCGGAGACCGAGCAGCTTCCAGACCTTGAGCCCGCGGGCGCCCCGGGCCGCAGAGTCGCGCAGCCGGACGGCCTCTGTCTCGCCAAAGCCCGCATCGGTCGGCCAGCCGGCATAGTCCAGCCCGGCGAACACGCTCAGCCGTTCCGGTGCCCGGGCCTGCCAGCGATCGACCGCGCGGGACAGGGCGGCGCCAAAGCCCCCGTCGAGATCGACCAGCGCCTCGACGCCCGCCTCGTCGAGGGTCGCCAGGAGCTCGGCCGCCGAACGCTCCGACCACTCGCCGCCGAACTCCGCTCCGAGGTGATTGTGCGCATCGACCACGGGCAACCGCGGGCGGAGGAGCTCGTGACCGGGGAGCCGCAGGGCGCTACGAGGCCGGTAGTCGGCCAGGTCGATCATGCCGGGTCGAGGATGACCACCTGGCCCAGGTGGCGCGGCGCGTCCGGATCGCGACCGCGGGTCAGGGCCAGGCTCAGCGCCAGGGCGTGTGCCGGGTAGACCAGCAGGGGCAGGCGCGCCCAGGGATGGAGGCCGCCGCCGAGCAGCGATACGGGCCCGCGGGATGCCGCCCCGTCCGAGTCGTCGCGTCCGATCAGCCAGGTCTCGGCGCCGAGGTCGCCGGCCTCGCTCACGACGCGAGCCTCCTCGGCCACCCCGGCGCCGCCGACCAGGCCAACGACGAGGACGCCAGGCTCGCACACGGAGATCGGTCCGTGGCGGAACTCGAGCGGCTCGTGGGCGTCG
Organism: Chloroflexota bacterium; assembly: GCA_034666965.1. Lineage (GTDB taxonomy): Bacteria > Chloroflexota > Limnocylindria > Limnocylindrales > CSP1-4 > Chersky-267. Next base: position 13,111 of record JAXDKT010000135.1, read on the forward strand.
ACCGCAACCTGGCTCGTCTCGGTCAGCTTGAGGGCCCACTCCGCGGCGATCCCGCGGGCCGGACCTCCGCCCAGGACCACGACCCGCGAACGATCGATCGAGCCCAGCGCCGCGCCCATCCCGGCCGCCGCGACGGCCTCCGGCCAGCGCTCGGGCAGGCGGTCGAGGTCCGTCGCCAGGGCGCGCTCGCCGCCGATCTCGGCCACCACCCGGAGCAGCAGCGCCAGCATGCTCGCAAAGGAGCGGGTCATGACGATCGCCCGCTCGTCGCCGGCCGGCGAGTGGAGGACCCGATCGGCTCGGACGGCCAGGGGGCTGTCGGCGCGACACGTGACGGCGACCGTGGGGTGGCCGGCGGCGCCCATTCGCTCGACGACGTCGACCCCCTCCGAGGTCGAGCCCGAGCGCGAGATGACGATCACCGGCTGGCGCCCGGCGGCGCCCCGACCGAGCACGCCCGCGGGGCGCAGGATCAGCTCCGACAGGGGCTGGGCGATGACCACCTGGCCAGTTACCTCGCGGGCCACCGCGGCCACGGCCTGGGCCAGGTAGTAGGACGATCCGGCGCCGGTCAGCACGATCCGGTCGGCGCCCGCCAGTAGGTCGCCGAGGTCGCCCGCCGCCGACCGCGCCGTGGCCAGCGCGGCCGCGATGGCGTCGCCCGAGGTCGAGGCCTCGCGCCAGGTCAGAAGCCCGTCGAGGTCGGAGCTCATCGCTCGCGGAGCTCCACGGCGTAGCGGTAGCGGTCGCCCCGAACGGTGCTCCGGCAGTGCTCGATCGGCCGGTCGTCCTGGTCGAAGGCGATCCGCTCGACCCGCAGGGCGGGCTCGCCCCGGCGCTGACCGAGGAGCTCGGCCTCGGCGGCGCTGAGCAGGATCGGCTCGAACGTCTCCCGGGCGCGGCTGGGCCGACAGCCGTAGGCGCTCGTCAGCGTGTCGTACAGCCGGACCCGGCCGAAGTCGACCGTCTCGAGCCCCGGGAAGCGGGCGGCCGGCAGGCGGCTGGTCTCGACCACGATCGGCTCGTCGTCGGCCAGCCGGATTCGGCGCAGGGCGACGACCGGTGCGCCCAGCTCGATCATGAGCGCGGCCGCGACCGTTGGGTCGGCCGGCTCGACGGTCAGGCCCAGGACCCGCGTCCCCGGCCGGTGGCCGGCCCGCTCGATCTCTCGGCTGAACGAGTAGAACCCGCCGATGGTGTGCTCGAAGCGGCCCGCAGCGACATAGGTTCCGAGCCCGCGCCGAACCTCCAGCGCGCCCGAGGCGATCAGCCCGCCGAGCGCCTGGCGGACCGTGGCCCGGCTCACCCCGTGGCGTTCCATCAGCTCCTGTTCGGTCGCCACCCGCGCCCCGGGCGGCAGCTCGCCGGTCCGGATCCGGTCACGCAGGTCGGCCTCGATCCGGCGGTACAGCGGCAGACCGTCGACGGTGCCGGTCACGGTCAGCCCTTGATCCCGGTCATGGCGATGCCCCGCACGAACTGGCGCTGGGCGATCACGAACAGGATGATCATCGGGATGACGCTGACCAGCGCTCCCGCCATCAACAGCGGCCACCGCCCCACGTACTGACCCTGGAACAGGGACAACCCCGCGGTCAGGGTCAGGGTGTCGATGTCGCGCAGGTAGATGATCGGGTCGATCAGGTCGTTCCAGCTCCACATGAAGGTGAAGATCGCCAGGGTGGCCAGGGCGGGCTTGGCCAAGGGCAGGTAGATGTGGCGGTAGATGTGCCACGGATTCGCTCCATCCACCCGGGCCGCGTCGCCCAGCTCGCGCGGGATGGCCAGGAAGAACTGGCGCAGGAGGAACGTCCCGAAGGCCCCGCCCAGGAAGGCCCCGACCCACAGTGGCTCCTGGGTCCCGATCCAGTTGCCACTGCTGCTGGTCGGGTGGGGCAGGAGCCGGTAGAGGACGAAGTTCGGGACGAGCACAACCTGGAACGGGATGATCAGGGTCACCAGCAGCAACGCGAAGAGCGGCTCGCGGAAGCGAAAGCGCAGGGCGGCGAAGGCGAAGGCGGCCATCGAGCAGCTGATGAGCTGGCCGGCCGTGTTGAGCAGGGCCAGCTTGGTCGAGTTGACGAAGAACGTGGCGAACGGCAGGGCATTCCACATCTCGCCGTAGTTGCCCCACTGGGCGACCCGCGGCAGGAGGGTCGGGGGGACGGCGAAGACCTCCGCCCGGGTCTTGAGCGAGGTCGAGATCATCCACAGGAAGGGGATCATCATCGCGATCCCGCCGGCGACCAGGAGCGAGATCAGGATGGCCCGCCGGACGGTCCGGGCGGCCGGCCGGCGTGGCGAACGAGGCGAACGAGGCGAACGAGGCGAACGAGGCAGCCCCCCGACGACCACGCTCACTGGTAGTGGACCCAGCGGTTCTGCGACCGGAAGTAGATCGCGGTGAACAGGGCGACGATCAGGAACAGGACCCATGACGCCGCGCTGGCGTAGCCCATCTTGAAGAACTTGAAGCCGTTCTCGTAGATGAAGTAGACGACGGTGATGGTGGCGTCGGTCGGTCGCGGCTTGATCAGCACGAAGATCTGGTCGAAGACCTGGAAGGTGCCGATCAGGGCCAGCACCCCGGTGAAGAAGACGCTCGGGGTGAGCAGCGGCAGCGTGACGTTCCGGAACCGCGCCCAGCGTCCTGCGCCGTCGACGCTGGCCGCGTCGAGGAGCTCGCCGGGGATGGCCTGCAGGCCGGCCAGGAAGATGATCACGTTGGTGCCCAGGCCCTGCCAGATCGACATGGCCACGATCGCGGGCATGGCCAGGGTCGGATCGCTCAGCCACTTCTGCGCCGGGATGCCGACCAGCCCGATAACCTCGTTGAGCAGGCCCCGGTCGGCGCTGTAGATCCACTGCCAGACGAGGGCGATGGCGATCGTCGACGTCACCACCGGCAGGAAGTAGGCGGTCCGGATCCAGGCGATTCCCCGGATCCGCTGGTTGAGGGCCAATGCCAGGCCCAGCGCGATGGTCAGCCCCAGTGGGACCGACACGACCGTGTAGAAGAACGTGTTCCGGAGCGCCTTGAGGAACCGATCGTCGGACACCAAGGCGAGGTAGTTGTCGAGGCCGGTCACCTTGGGCGCGGTCAGCAGGTCCCACTTGGTCAGGCTGATGGCGAGGGTGGCCAGGATCGGCCCGGCCGAAAGCACGGCCAGGCCGACCAGGGTCGGAGCCAGGAAGGCCAGCGCCCAGCGACCTTCGCCCGCGAGTGGCCCGCGACCTCGCCGGGTGGCGGAGCCGCGCAGGCCGGTCATCGCTGCGCTCCGGCCAATGGCGTGAACCTCACTGGCCGGCAAGGATCTCGTCGAGCTTGGGCAGGACGTCGGTGAGCGCCTGCCTGGCGGTCTTCTTCGGTTCGGTGAAGACGTTGGCGTCGAGCTCGCCCTGGAGGGCGGTCGTCCAGTCGTTGTAGCCCTTGAACGACGGCTTGAGGTGGGCGTAGCCGATCGCGTCGGCGAGGACCTTGGACCCGTCGAACGCGGTCGCGAACGACCCGGCCAGCACCGATTTGTTGACTGGCAGCGAAGCCTTGAGCTGCATGATCCTGGTCTGGGCGGCGGGGCTGGCCAGGTACTTCACGAAGGCCCAGGCGGCGTCCGGGTTCTGGGTTCCCTTGTACACGACCGCGCCGGTGGGGTTGATCGAGGTCGCCCGCCCGGCCGGACCCGTTGGCAACGGGGCGATCCCGAAGTCGATCCCGGCCGCCTGGTGGGTGGCCACCAGCCACGACCCGTTGGCCTCCATCGCGGCCTGACCCTGCTCGAACGCATCGCCCAGCGCCTCGGTGATCGCCGCGTCGGGCATGACCTTGTCCTTCCAGATGAGGTCCTGGAGGTACTGGAGGCCGGCGGCGGCCTGGTCGCTGCCGACGAGGCTGGTCTTGTGGTCGGCCGAGACGATCTCCCCGCCGTTCTGCCAGACCAGCTCGGACCAGAAGTTCTCCATGTCCGTGGTCTCGGTGTAGAAGCCCCATTGGCTGACCTTGCCGTTGCTGCCCCGGATCGTGAGCTGCTTGGCCACCTCGGTCAGCTTGGACCAGTCCCAGGTCTCGTCGCGGTAGGCGATGCCGGCGGCATCGAACATCTTCTTGTTGTAGTAGAGGGCCACGACGTTGAGGTCGCGCGGCAGGCCGAACTGCCCGTCGGGCGTGGTGAAGTCGGCGACCGCCTGATCGGCCAGCTGGCCGACGTCGTAGCCGTCCCGATCGATGTACGGCTTGAGGTCGAGCAGGACGTCACGGCTCTGGTAGTCCGGGAAGAGCGGCCCATCCATGGCGAACACGTCGGGAGCGTCCCCGCCCGAGATCGAGGTCAGGAGCTTGTCCCAGTAGGGGTCCCAGTCGGACACGGTCACCTTGACCGTGATCTTCGGGTTTTCGGCGTGGAAGGCGTCCACGATCGCCTGCTGGTTCTTGATCTCCTGGGGGTCGCCCCAGATCGAGTAGGTGATGGTCGCCTCGGGGCCGCTGTAGCCGGCATCCGAGGGAGCCGCGGAGGCGGCGCTCGACCCGGCCGCGGTCGGTGGCGGCGCACTGGCCGGCGCCGTGCTGGCGGGTGAGGCGCCGCAGGCCGCCGCGACCAGGGCCGCGATCGCGACCAGAGCGGTCAATCGGTGGCGGCCCTCGCCGCGAGCGGTCGTGAGCGTCGTCATCGATCCGTGCCTCCTCGTCAGTCCGCGGCCGTGCCGCCAAGCCAGGCCGGTAGCCACTCGGCTTCGGCCTCGATCATCGCGTCGGTCAGGCGCCAGGTGTCGTCCAGGGTCAGGTGGCTCTGGACGATCGGATCGGTCATGACCGCCTGGTAGACGGCGTCGCGATCGTGCTCGATGGCGGCCCGCACGGTCAGACCCTGCATGTCCACGGCGCCCCGGATGTAGGCCGCAAGCTGGAGGGGCAGGTCGCCCATGGCCGTCGGGTGGACGCCCAGCCCGTCGACCAGGCAGGGCACCTCGACGCAGGCCGCCGCCTCCAGGTTGGGGATCAGGGCCCCGTCGTTGATGAGGTTGCCGACGATCCGGGCCGGGACCCCGGTGGTCATCGCCTCGGCGATCGTGGCGGCGTACTCGCCGCTCCGCTCGATCTCGAACGATTCCCCGGCGTCGAGCATCCGCCTGGTCTCGGCGTACTCGTCGAGGTTGCCGGCGACCCGATCGAGGTACTCGCCGATCGGGACGTGGAAGCGCTCGACGGCGTCGCCCGCGGCGTCGCGCTTGCCGATGAACCAGGGGTTGTACTCGGCGTGGTGCTCGGAGGACTCCGTCAGGTAGAACCCGAGACGGCGGAACAGGTCGGAGCGGACCAGGTTGTCGTCCGGGGTCCGGCCGGCCTCGACGAACCGGCGCAGGTCCGGGTAGAGGTCCCGGCCGCGGTGCTCCAGCCGGAGCAGGAAGGCGTGGTGGTTGACCCCGGCCGACTCCGCGTCGATCTCGTCGCGCGGGATGCCCAGGTAGCCCGCCAGCGTGTCGATCGTCCAGAACACCGAGTGGCACAGGCCGACGACCCTGATCGGGCTCGCCTCGGCGACGGCCCGGACCACGACCGCCAGCGGGTTGGTGTAGTTGAGCAGCCAGGCGTCGGGGCAGACCTCGGCCATGTCCCGGGCGATGCCGAGCACGACCGGCACGGTGCGCAATCCCCGGAACACGCCGCCCACCCCGACCGTGTCGGCGATCGTGTAGCGCAGCCCGAACCGGGCCGGGACGTCGAAGTCGACCTGGGTCGCCCGGGCGCCCCCGACCTGGATCGTGTCGACCACGAAATCGGCGCCACGGAGTGCCGCCCGGCGGTCAAGATGGGCCGAGACGCTCGGCGCGGCGCCAAGCGCGGCGGCGGTCCAGCGGGCCATCCGCTCGGCGGTCGCCAGGCGATCCGGGTCGATGTCGTGAAGGACGATGTCCGAGTCGCGCAGGGCCGGCGACGACAGGATGTCGCCCAGGAGGTTCCTGGTGAAGACGACGCTACCGGCACCGACGAGGACGATCCGGGGCATGGTGGTCTCCGCGGGATGACGCCGGGTGGCGGACCTGACATCCGGACGTCCGTACGTCTTATCCTAACGCCTGCGCAGCGCCGGTGAAACCCCACAGATCGCGGACAGGAGGACGCCCGACGATGGAGCCGGCGATGGACCTGCCGATCGGTCGGATCCGGGGCATCCGAGCCTGCGCCTCGGCCCGCGGCACGTTCGGCGTCCTGGCCCTCGACCACCGCCAGAACCTGCGCAAGGAGCTCCGGCCGGCGGACCCGGCCTCGGTCACCGCGGCGGAGATGATCGCCTTCAAACGCACGGTCGTGCGCGAGCTCGGCTCGACCGCGACCGGCGTTCTGCTCGACCCCGAGATCGGTGCGGCCCAGGCTGTCGTCGATGGCTCGCTGCCGGCCGGCTGTGGCCTGCTGGTGGCCATCGAGGCGACCGGCTACGAGGGACCGTCGACCGCCCGGATCAGCCGCGTGCTCGACGGCTGGAGCGTGGCCAAGGCCAAGCGGATGGGCGCCTCGGCGGCCAAGCTCCTGGTCTACTACCATCCCGACGCGTCGAACGTGGCCGAGCAGGAGCGGCTGGTCGCCGGCGTGGCCGCCGAGTGTGCCGCCGCCGATCTGCCCCTGTTCATCGAGCCGCTGTCGTACTCGATCGATCCCACGGTGCCCACGCTGACGGGCGAGGACCGTCGCCGCGTCGTGGTCGAGACGGCCCGCCGGCTGACCCGGCTGGGCGGTGACATCCTCAAGACGGAGTTCCCGTACGATCCCGCCGTGACCGACGAGGGCCGCTGGGCCGTGGCCTGCGCCGAGCTCGACGCCGCGACCGCGCTGCCCTGGGTGCTCCTGTCGGGCGGTGTCGACGACGCGACGTTCGAGGCCCAGGTCCGGGCGGCCTGCCGAGCCGGAGCGAGCGGGGTCCTTGTCGGGCGTTCGGTCTGGGCCGATGCCGCGAGCCTGCCGCCCGCCGACCGGCCCGCGTTCCTGCGCACGACGGGGCGCGCCCGGCTCGAGCGGCTGGTGACCCTCGTCGACGAGCTGGGCACGCCCTGGGACGCCCGGCCGGGACCGCTCCGCCCGCCGCCCGATCCGGGCGACGACTGGTACCGCGGCTACCCCGGATGACCTCCGAGCGGCGCTTCGACCTGCTGGTGGCCGGCGAGCTCAACCCGGACATCCTCATCGTCGATCCCGCCGCCCAGCCCGCGTTTGGTCAGGTCGAGACGATCGTGGAGGCGATCCGGATGGAGATCGGCAGCTCCTCGGCGATCGCCGCCTGCGGAGCGGCCCGGCTCGGCCTGCGCACGGCGTTCGTCGGGGTCGTCGGCGACGACCCGTTTGGCCGGTTCATGCTCGACGCGCTCGACCGCGCGGGCATCGATCTGTCCGGCTGCCGGATCGACCCGACCATCCCGACCGGAGCCACGGCGATCCTGACCCACGGCGCCGACCGGGCCAGCATGACCGCCCTGGGCGCCATCGACCGGCTGCGCGCCGATGACATCCCGCGCGAGCTGCTGGTCGCCGCCCGTCACCTCCATGTTGGCAGCACCTACCTGCAGCCGGCGCTCGCGGCGGACCTGCCCGAGCTGTTCGCGGAGGCTCGCTCGCTCGGCCTGACGACCTCCTTCGACTGCAACTGGGACCCGAGCGAGACCTGGGGCGCCGAGATCGACGCGCTCATGCGCGAGGCGGACCTGTTCCTGCCCAACATGGAGGAAGCTCGCCGGATCACCGGCCGGACCGCGGCGCCGGCCGCCGCGGGCGAGCTCATCCGGCGGGCGACTCAGGGTCGCGAGCCCGGCCGCCCGTTCACCCTGGCCGTCAAGCACGGCGCCGGCGGCGCGGTTGCGATGCGCGGCTCGTGGGAATACGAGGTCGCGGAGGCGGCTGTGCTCCCGGTCGAGCTGGTCGACGCCACCGGCGCGGGCGACTCGTTCGATGCCGGCTTCCTGTACGGGACGCTGGCGGACTGGCCCCTGCGCGACACCCTCGAGCTGGCCATCGCCTGCGGCTCGCTGTCGGTCAGGGCGGTCGGCGGGACGGCCGCCCAACCCACCCTCGAGGCGGCCCGCGAAGCCCTGGCCGCGGCCGGTCGCTGAGCCGCCGATGCGCCTCGTGGCGGTCACCCCGAATCCATCGATCGACCGGCTCTACGAGCTCGACCGATTGCGGATCGGCGCGGTCAACCGGCCCCGGGTCGAGACCCTGGTCGCCGGTGGCAAGGGCCTCAACGTCGCACGGGTGGCGACCGCCCTGGGCACGGAGGTCGCGGTCGTGGCCCTGGTCGCGGGACACGCCGGCCGCTGGCTGGTCGAGGCCATCGCCGCCGAGGGCATCGCCGGTCGCTACGCCTGGGCGCCGGGCGAGACCCGGACCTGCCTGGCCATCCACGATGCCGGCGACGACACGCTCACGGAGCTCAACGAGGCCGGCCCGACCGTCTCAGGCGACCACTGGACGGGGCTCCTGACCGCGCTCGGCCAGGAGCTCGAGGCGGGCGCCGCGGCCCTGGTCACGATCTCGGGCAGCCTGCCCCCGGGAGCCCCGGCGGACGGTCTGGCCCAGCTGGCCTCCACGGCGGCGCGGTTCGACGTCCCGGTCGCGCTGGACGCGGGCGGACCCGCCCTTGGGCTGGCGCTCGAGACCCGGCCCTGGCTGGTCAAGCTCAACGTGGCCGAGGCCCGATCGGCGCTGGCGGAGGGCGCCGAGGCGACGTTCGAGGCGGCCGCCGCGGCCGCGACCCAGATCGCTGCCCGGACCGGTGGCGCGGTCATCGTGACCCAGGGCGTCGAGGGCGCTGTTGCGGTCGGGCCCGACAGGGCGCGCTATCGGGTTGGACCGCCCTCGACTCGGGGACCGTTTCCGGTCGGCAGCGGCGACGCGTTTCTGGCCGGGGTGGCCACCGCGACGCTGCACGGCGGCTCGTTCGTCGACGCGCTTCGCCAGGGTGCCGCCGCGGCAGCGGCCAACGCCCATGTCCGCGGAGCCGGCCGGCTCGATCCCGCCGAGGTCGAGCGGTTGCTGCCGGACATCGGGATCGAGGTGTTCGGCGCCTGACGCTCCGCGGCCGGAACGATTGGGGATGGGTCTGTTCGGGCCGGAGTGGGTCGACTATCATCCGTGGCCTCCCGTTGCGGCCGTAGGGGTGGGGTTCGGCCTCGGGTCATTGGATACCGGAGGAGGAGTCCGATGCGATCTCTGTCGCGGCCGACCCTGATGCTGGCGGCCGTCGCCCTGCTCATCAGTGCCTGCTCGGGCGGCGCTTCGCCGGCGCCGAGCGGCGCCCCGACGACCGCCCCGACCACGGCACCGAGCGGCGCATCGGCCGCGCCCAGCGCCGGTGCCGACGTCTGCACCGCGCCGACGGCCAAGGCGGGCACGACCCTCACCTTTGCCTCGTACGGCGGCGTCTACCAGGAGGCCCAGCGCAAGGGCTGGCTCGAGCCGTACAGCAAGCTGACCGGCGTGACCTTCACCGAGAGCGAGGACTCGTCCAACGCGACGATCAAGTCGCAGGTCGAGTCGGGTCAGGTCACCTGGGACGTGGTCGACGTCGGCAACGACTTCGGCCTGGAGGCCAACGCCGACGTCCTGGAGCCGCTGGACTTCTCGTTGATCAAGAAGGACGAGATCCTCGACGGGTTCGTCGGTCCGTACCGCGTCGCCGACATCACCTACGGCGTGGTCCTGGCCTACCGGACCGACAAGGTCAACGGTCAGGTTCCCCAGGGCTGGGCCGACTTCTTCGATCTGACCAAGTTCCCCGGCAAGCGCGGCATGTACGACTACTCGGCCGGCGGCGTCTTCGAGGTCGCCCTGATGGCCGACGGCGTGGCCCCCAAGGACCTCTACCCGCTCGACATCCCGCGCGCGCTCAAGAAGCTCGACACGATCAAGGACCAACTCGTCTTCTGGCCGGGCGGGGCCAAGTCGCAGGAGCTGATCGGCTCGGGCGAGGTCGCCATGTCGCTGATGTGGAACGGGCGCGCTTGGAGCGCCAAGCACCTCGACAACAAGCCGGTCGAGATCCAGTGGAACCAGCAGCTCCTGACCTCCGACTACCTGGTCGTGCCCAAGGGCACGCCCAACAAGGACGAGGCCATGAAGTTCATCGCCTGGGCGACCTGCGCCCAGAACAACGCCGCGCCGTCGCAGTACATCCCGTACGGCCCGACGAACAAGAACTCGAAGCCCCAGGCGGACAAGATTCCCGACCTGGCGGTCTCCAACGTGAACGACTCGACCGCCTACTTCGACGACAAGTGGCTGGTCGACAACGCCAAGCCCCTCGACGACGCCTGGAACGCGTGGAAGACCAAGTGACCCGCGCGCTGGGGACGGACCCGGCCACGGGCTGACCGTGACGGCGCCAGCCACCTCGGCGCCTGGAGCGAGCCGCCGCTCTCGCGGCGGCTCGCTCATCAACGGCTGGGCCTGGCTGGCCCTGCCGACCGTCGTCTTCCTGGTCGTGTTCTTCATCGCGCCGCTGATCCTGATGAGCATCCGCAGCGTGACCGACCCACCCGGTGCCGGGGTCGCCAACTACCGCGAGTTCTTCTCGTCCGAAGCCGACGTGCGCGTCCTCGGCACGACGTTCTACATCGCCACGATCTCGACCCTGGTCTGCCTGCTCGTGGGCTACCCGTACGCCTACCTGATGACGATCGTCTCGCCCCGGGTGTCGGGCCTGCTGCTGATCTTCGTGCTCGTGCCGTTCTGGTCGAGCCTGCTCGTGCGCACGTTCGCCTGGGAGGTCCTCCTGCGCGACACCGGGATCGTCAACAGCCTGCTCCTGAGCTGGGGACTCATCGGCGCGCCGCTCACACTGATGCGCAACACCCTAGGGGTGATCCTGGGCATGTCCCAGATCCTGCTGCCGTTCATGGTCCTGCCCCTCTTCACCGTCATGCGCCGGATCGATCCGGAGCTGACCCGGGCGGCCGCCAACCTGGGCGCCCCGCCATTCGCCGCATTCCGGCGCGTCTTCCTGCCGCTGAGCCTGCCCGGCGTGGTCGCCGGGTCCCTGCTCGTGTTCGTGCTGGCGCTGGGCTTCTACATCACGCCCACGATCCTGGGCAGTCCGCGCGAGACGATGATCAGCCGGTTCATCGCGGACCAGGTCCAGACCCGGCTCAACTGGGGTCTGGCCAGCGCGATGGCGGTGATCCTGATGGCCCTCACCTTCCTCGCCCTGATCGCCGCGTCCCGGGTGGTTCGCCTGCGCGACGTGTACGGCAGCCTCGAGGACGAAACGTGAGCCGGCCATGACCGAGTCCTGGCGCCGCCCCAACCGGCTGCTCCTGGCCGGCCTCGGGCTGCTGACGATCTTCTTCCTGATCGGGCCGTCGCTGATCGTCATCCCGATGGGCTTCTCGTCGTCGAAGATCCTCGAGTTCCCGCCGCCGGGCTGGTCGCTCGAGTGGTATCAGAAGGCCCTGACCGACCCGTCCTGGACGAGTGGCTTCGTCAACAGCTTCCAGGTGGCCGTGGTCACGGCGATCGTGTCGGCGATCCTGGGGACGCTGGCGGCCATGGGCCTCGTCCGGGGCCGGTTCCCCGGCAAGGACCTCGTCAACGCGGTGATCCTGTCGCCGCTGATCGTGCCCGTGATCATCATCGCGATCGGGATGTTCGCGATCTATGTGCGCTGGAAGATCACCGGGTCGCTGGTCGGGCTGGCGATCGCCCACTCGGCGCTGGCGATCCCGTTCGTGGTCGTCAGCGTCTCGACGAGCCTGCGCACGATTGACCGGAACCTCGAGCTGGCGGCCCAGAACCTGGGCGCCGACCCGATCCGGACCTTTACCCGGATCACCCTGCCGCTGATCCTGCCCGGCGTGCTGGCCGGTTTCCTGTTCGCCTTCCTGACCTCGTGGGACGAGGTGGTCGTGGCGATCTTCCTGACCACCGCCAAGTTCCGGACCCTGCCGGTCGAGATGTGGGAGCAGGTCCGCCAGGTCGTCGACCCCACGGTCGCGGCGGTGGCCACGATCGTCCTGGCCGTGACCACGACCGTCCTGCTGCTGGCCTTCGTCGTCCGTCGCCAGGCGCCGGTCACGTGACCACCGTCGATCGCCTGGCCACGAGCGGCGCGCCGGCCCTCATTCTGCGCGGGCTGGCCAAGCACTATCGCGACGTGGTCGCCGTCGACGGGGTCGACCTGGAGGTCCGGCGGGGCGAGTTTCTGACCCTCCTGGGACCGTCGGGCTCGGGCAAGACGACGACGCTCCGGATGATCGCCGGGTTCACCCTCCAGACCGCCGGTACGATCGAGATCGGCGGCGTCGACATGAGCCGGGTCCCGCCCTACCGCCGCGACGTCGGCATGGTCTTCCAGAACTACGCCCTGTTTCCGCACATGACCGCCGCCCAGAACGTGGCCTTTCCGCTCCAGATGCGGCGCCTGGCCAGGGACGAGATCCGGCGCCAGGTCGCCGCAGCGCTCGAGCTGGTCAAGCTGGCCGGGCACGGCGAGCGCTATCCCCGCCAGCTGTCGGGCGGCCAGCAGCAACGCGTCGCCCTGGCCCGGGCCGTCGTGTTCCAGCCGCGATTGCTGCTCATGGACGAGCCCCTGGGCGCTCTCGACAAGAAGCTCCGGGAGGCCCTCCAGCTCGAGATCATGCACATCAGCCGGGAGCTCGGGGCGACGGTGATCTACGTCACCCACGACCAGGAAGAGGCGCTCGTGATGAGCGACCGGATCGCCATCTTCCGGGACGGTCGGATCGAGCAGATGGGCAGCGGCGAGGATCTCTACGATCGTCCGATCTCGTTGTTCGTGGCCGACTTCATCGGGGAGTCGAACATCCTGCGCGGGAAGTTCGAGCGCGACGGGGCGGGCGGCTGGCTGACCCGCGAAGCGTGGCGCTGGCGGGTGGGGGAGGCGGCGGTGGAGCGGGCACCGCTCGCCGACGGCTCGGCGGCGGCGCTGATCGTCCGACCGGAGCGGCTCGGGATCGCGGGGACGGAGGACGATGCGGTCAGCGGCTCCAACCAGGTCGAGGCCACGGTCAGGGACGTGCTCTATCTTGGCTCCATGCGCAAATACGAGCTGCGCCTGACCGACGGCCAGGCCGCGGTGGTGCGCCAGCCGGTCGGTGGTGAGCGGGGCTGGACCGACGGGGACCGGGTCCGGCTGTCATGGGCCGTCGACGACGCCGTGCTGGTCGATGCCTCGGAGGCGTCGACCTAGGACGAGTTGGCCGCTGACCGGCGGCGGCCGCCGAGGCGCTCAGGCCGGGCGGGACTCCGGCGTCGAGGCGTCCGCCGACCCGCCCATCTCGATGGCCGCTCGATCGTCGCCTCGAACGCGCTGGCCGATCGCGTCGCAGGAGCGCTCGATCGCCTCGAGGTCGACCGGCTGGACGCTGCCCAGGAAGTAGGCCTCGATGCCGCGCAGGTGGGTTCGGCTCGCCAGGCGCAGCCGGTTGAGACCCTGCTCGGTCAGGACCGCCTCGGCGCCCCGGCCGTCGGACGGGCAGTGGCTGCGGGCCACAAGGCCGTCGGCCTCGAGCCGGTCGATCAGCCGGGTGACTCCGCTTCGGCTCAGGACGATGCCGTCGGCGAGCTGGTTCATCCGCAGGCGGCGATCGGGCGACTCGGCCAGCTGGACCAGCGCCGAGTACTCGGCCAGGGTCATCTGGTGCTCGGCGCGCAGGTCGTCGTCCAGGCGGCGGCTGACGAGCGCGTGCGCGGTCAGGAACGCGCGCCACGGCGTGAGCCGCGGATCGCGGGCGGTCAGCGATCGCCGGCGCTCGGGCGGGGCGTACGTCTCGGTTGTCTCGGTCATCGCGGCGCCATCATACCCTGCCGCGCAAGTGATTGACAATGCAACTATCCGTGGCATATAGTTGCGCAAGCAACAATCACACACAGGGTGCGCGGCGGCCTCGGCCGCTCCACCGAAGGGACCCCACCAACAATGAGCACCTGGAAGATCGACCCCGCCCACACTGATGTCGCGTTCTCGGCGAAGCACATGATGGTCACCACCGTCCGTGGCAAGTTCGACGGCGTCGACGGGGAATTCGAGCTGGACGAGTCGAACCCGACCGCGACCACCGGCCAGATCCGGATCGCCGTGGCCAGCCTGTCGACCGGCTTCGAGGCGCGCGACCAGCACCTTCGGTCGGCCGACTTCTTCGACGCCGACCAGTATCCCGAGGTCGTCGCCCAGCTGGTCAAGGTCGAGGCCAAGGGCGACGCCGGCGAGTACCGGGTCACAGCCGACCTCACCATCAAGGGCGTCACCCGGCCGGTCACCTTCGCGGCCGAGCTGAACGGCGTCGTCCCGGGCATGCGCGGCGGACGACACGCCGGCATCCGCCTGGTCGGCAAGATCGACCGCGAGGACTGGGGTCTCAACTGGAACGTCGCGCTCGAGGCCGGCAGCTGGCTCGTCGGGCGCGAGATCAAGCTGGACGTCGATGTCGCCCTGGACGAGGTCGCCCTCACCAGCGAGAAGTCCCCTTCGGTTCGCAGCGCCGCCTGAGGGTCGGGGCCGGTTGGGCCGGGGCCGGTTCGGCCTGGAATCAGCCGGTCTCGTCCTCGGCGGACGCTTCGTCCGGCCCGTCCTCGTCGGACGTCGGCAGGCGGACGACCAAGCCGCCGTCGCCCGACAACCCGACCGTCTCGCTGCCGGTCCTGACCATCTCCTCGACCCGCGGAATGTCGCGGAAGATCTGGCGGTCCATCTCGAGCAGGGCGTTGCCCAGGGCCGCGCCCATCCGCCGCACCGGTCGCGGCCGCGGCCCGTCCCAGGCCTCGATCGCCGAGTTCAGCAGCGCGGCCAGGCCCTGCTCCAGCTCGTTCGCCGTCGGCCAGCCATAGCCCAGCCGGAACTGCCGGCGGGGTTGCCCGAACCAGTGCCCGGGCCCGACGACCGTGCCGTGGCGCTCGAGCAGGATCCGGTAGAAGGCATCGACGTCGACCTCGACGTCGGCCTGGAAGCGGGGAAAGCCGACCACCCCGCCGCGCGGCTCGACCCACTCGAACAGGTCCTGGTCGGCCAGCCAGGCGCGGACGCTCTCGAGCCCGGTCGCGATACCGGTCAGGATCCGGGGCATCCGCTCGGGCCGACGCGTCATGGCCACCTCGGCGATCGCCTCGTCGACCACCGAGTTGGTGATCAGGATCTGCTCCTTGGCCGCCAGGAAACGTTCCAGCAGCTCCGCGTCGCGGGTCATCAGCCAGCCGATCCGGATGCCCGGCAGGCCGTCGGCCTTGGACAGCGACGAGACGCCGATCGCCCGCTCGGAGAGCGTTGCGGCCAGGGGCAGGGGACCATCGAAGGTCATCTCGCGATAGGTCTCGTCGACCAGCAGCCGGGCCGTGGGGTGGGCCTCGACGAGCTCGACGATCCGGCGCAGAACGGTCTCGGGCATCACCGCGCCGGTCGGGTTGTGCGGGTTCGTCAGCGACACCAGCCTGGTCCGGGGCGTCATCAGCCGGGCGAGGCGGTCGGGATCGACCGCCCAGCCATCCGTGTAGCGGAGGTCCAGGTGGCGGACCGTGGCGCCGATCGCCCGCGGGGTCTCCAGGTTCGTGGCGTAGTTTGGTCGGACGACCACGAGCTCGTCGCCGGGCCCGAGCAGGGTGGTGTGGACGATGAACAATGCCGCCGCCGCACCGGGCGTGACGAGCACGTCGTCCGGCTCGAGACCCGGCCCGCCGGCCGCGATGGCGGCCCGCAGCCCCGGCCGGCCGAGATGATCGCCGTACATCAGGACGAGGTCATCGAGCTCGACTCGGAGATCGCGCAGGGGCGTGTCGGCGACCGAGCTCTCCGCCAGGTTGGATCGGATCCGGTCGTACCCGAACTGCTCGGGTGACTCGGCCTCGATCGGCATCCGGCGGTAGTCCACGGATCCTCCTGGTTTGGGATCGTTCCGATGCGCGGCCGACCGGCGGCCGGGTGGCGGTCGGCTCAGGATATGCTCCGAGCATGGCCAGCGCCGCGTGCCTCCGCCCCCGTCTCGGGTGAACCGATCGGCGGCGCTCCCGGATGTGGTGATCGTGGGCGGTGGCATCGTCGGGACGTCGGCGGCGGCGTTCCTCGCCGCTGAGGGTGCCCGAGTCACCCTCTTCGAGGGCCGCGAGATTGCGGCCGGGGCCTCGGGCCGCAACTCCGGGGTCGTCCAGCATCCGTTCGACCCGGCCCTGCGCGACCTCCACCGGGCCACCCTCACCGCCTATCGCGCGCTGGCAGCCGAGGAGACCGTCGAGTTCGAGCTGCCCGCGACCCCGGCCGGCTTGCTCCTCGTCGGGCTGGCGCCGGACGGGCCGCGGCAAATGGCGGCGCAGCTCGCCGGCCTGTGGCCCGAGCTCGAGCCCTCGTTCGTCGATGCCGACGAGCTCCGGCGCCTGGAACCAAGCCTGGCCCGCGGGGTGTCGGCCTGCCGGTTGGCCATCGGCTTCCCGGTTCCTCCGGCGGCCGCCACGCGCGCCTATGCCCGGCTGGCCGAGCGTCGCGGAGCGGCGATCCGGACGGGCTCACCGGTCGCCGCCCTCGTTCGGTCGGGCGAGCGGGCGGTCGGCGTTCGGCTGGTCGACGGGACGGAGGTGGCGGCCGGAGCCGTGCTGATCGCCGCGGGGCCGTGGTCGCCGGCGCTGGTCGATCCGTCCGGGCGGTGGCGTCCGATCCGGCCGGTCTGGGGCGTCGTCGTCGAGGTCGGCCTGGCGGACCCGCCCCGGCACGTCCTCGAAGAAGCCGAGATGGATGACGCGCTCGGCGAGGTCGCGGCGCGCCCGGGCGCCGTGGACATCGACGACCTCGGCGGCGAAGCCGACGCCGCGGGCGACCGGCCCGACTTCAGCCTGATCACCGCCGGCGGGCGGACGAGCCTGGGCTCGACCTTTCTCGATGCCGAGCCCGACCCGCAGGCCTGGGTTCCGCGATTGCTCGCCCACGGTCGGCGGTTCGTCCCGGGCCTGGCGGCGGCGCCACGCGGACCGGTCCGGTCCTGCGCTCGTCCGGTCGCGCCCGACAGCCGCCCGCTGCTCGGACCGCTGCCGGGCATCCCGGGGGCCTTCATCGCCTCTGGCCACGGACCGTGGGGGATCTCGACCGGGCCGGCCTCGGCTCGGTTGGTCGCCGAGGTCATCCTCCGAACCGGCCGGGAGATCCCCTCGGAGCTCGCGGCGGGCCGCTTCGGGGCGCCCTGACCCGACGGCTCAGCGCCAGCTCTCGGGATGGACCACGAAGAACGTCGTCTGGGTCCATGCCTCGCGGATCCCCAGCCAGCGGTCGCGCAGCTCCCCCGACGCCCACGAGCGGATGACCCGGACGTCCTCGAGGGCTTCGTCGACCGGGCCGGCACCGAGGACCGCTGGGCTCGGGCCGAACGGCCGCTCCGGATCGCGGACGGCGCGCGGCCGGTCCAGCCGGATCGCCCCGGCTCCGATCCTGGCGCTGGCGGCGTAGCTGGCCATGCCCGGAGGGTACGCTCGGGACGCCTCATCGAACAGCCCCGACCGACTCGTCCGGCGGGCTATCCTGCAGGCATGCAGACGACGATCCTCGGCTTCGGCGCCCAGAGCATGACCGCTCCGCTACGCGAGGTCCTGGTCAAGCGGCCCGGCCCGGCCTTCGGCCGTGCCTTCGACGATCCGGCTCATGGCTTCCTGCACCCGGTCGACCTCGCCGTCGCCCAGCGCGAGCACGACGCGTTCGTCGAGCTCCTGGCCGGCCTCGGGCCAACGGTCCACGAGCTCGGCGCGGAGAGCGAGTCGCCCGACCTCGTCTACCAGTTCGACCCGCTCCTGGTCGCCGACGGTGGGACGATCCCGCTCCGGCCGGGCAAGCCCAACCGCCAGGGCGAGGAGCTCCTGAGCGAGAGCTGGCTCAACGAGCGCGGTGTCCCCACGATCGCTCGGATCGAGGCCCCGGGCACGATCGAAGGCGGCGACACGTTCTGGCTCCGACCCGACCTGCTGTGCATCGGGCGGACGTTGCGGACGAACGCCGAGGGCGCCCGCCAGCTCCATGCGATCGTTCAGGGCGACGTCCGGATCTTCGACGTCCCGTACTGGAAGGGACCCGCCGAGCTGATCCACCTCCTGTCGGTCATCTCACCGGTCGCCGACGACCTCGCGGTGGTGTTCCTGCCGCTGCTCCCGGTCGGGCTGTGGGAGCTCCTCGGCGAGCTGGGGATCGAGATGATCCCGGTGCCCGAGGAGGAGTTCCCGACCCTCGGCTGCAACGTCCTGGCGGTCGAGCCGGGCGTCGTGATCATGGCCGAGGGCAACCCCGGCACGGCCGCGGCGCTGGTCGCGGCCGGCTGCGAGGTCCACACCTACGCGGCGACCGAGATCGGGCTGAACGGCTCGGGTGGTCCGACCTGCCTGACCCGTCCGATCCTGCGCGAGACCGACCCTGAGCCCTGAGCCAGGCGCCATGGGCCCCGCGGCGCAGGGTGCCGCCGACGCCGTCGACCGCGTCCGCCTCCTGGACGACCTGCGCGCGCTCGTCCGGATCCCGAGCGTCACCGGCTCCGAGGACGCGGTCTCGGATTGGCTGGCCGGGGCGCTGCGCGGCATCTCGGGCGTGATCGTGGAGCGGCTGGCACCCGATCCGGCCACGATCCGGGCCGATCCCGACTGGCCGGGCGAGGAGATGGATCGGACGACGCTGCCGATCGTCATCGGACGGCTGGGCCGGGGCGGGGGACGCCGGGTCGTGCTCGTCGGCCACAGCGACGTCGTTCCGCCGGGCGACCCGGCGACGTGGTCGGTGGATCCCTGGGCTGGCCGAGTCTCCGACGGCGATCTCTACGGCCGCGGCGCGTGCGACATGAAGGGCGGCGTGGCGGCCATCCTGGCCGCCGTGCGGGGCGTGGTCGATGCCGGTCTCAGCGGCGCCTTGACCGGCGAGGTCGTGGTCGCGTTCGTACCCTCGGAGGAGGACGGCGGCCAGGGCATGCTGGCCGCGATCCGGGCCGGCGTGACCGGCGACGTGGCGGTCATCACCGAGCCTTCCAACCTCGACGTCGTGGTCGCCCACGCCGGGGCGATCACGTTCCGCCTGACCGTGCCCGGCCGGGCGGCTCACGCCTCGCAGCGGCGGGAGGGCGTCTCGGCCCTCGACAAGCTGTGGGTCCTGGCCCGCGCCCTCGAGGCGGACGAGACCCAGCGCAACGCCGCCGAGACCGATCCGCTGATGACCGCCCTGGGCATGCCCTACCCGACGATCCTGGGCATCGTCCGCGGCGGCGACTGGGCCTCGACGGTCATGGACCGGGTCGTGGCCGACGGGCGCTACGGGGTGCGCCTGGGTCAGACACCGGCGGAGGCGGAGGCCGAGCTGCGCGCCTGCGTCGAGGCGGCCTGTGCCGGCGACGACTTCCTGCGCGAGCATCCCGCGACGGTGGAGATCGTCGGTGGCCGGTTCGGGTCGGCTCGGGTGCCGTCCAACCATCCCCTGCCGGTCGGGCTGCGGCGGGCGGCCGAAGCGGTCACCGGCCGGCGCACGACCCTGCTCGGTGAGCCCTACGGGGCCGACATGCGCTTGCTGGTCGACCAGGGCGCCACCCCGACCGTGATCTTCGGGCCTGGTGACGTGCGCCTGGCCCACAGCGCCGACGAGCGCGTGCCGCTGGCCGAGGTCGAGGCGTGCGCCCGGGTCCTCGCGGCCTGGATCGTCGATGAGCTCGGCTGAGCCTGGGGCGAGCGCGGGGGCTCCCGCGGATCCGCCGGGCGCACCGGATCCGCCCTCGGTTCCGCCGGGCGCACCGGATCCGCCCTCGGTTCCGGGCGAGCTGGCGGGTCGTTTGGTCGTGCTCGTTCCCGTCCGCGAGGAGCACATCGAGGCGCTCGTCGAGATGCTCGGTGAGCCCTCGGTTGCGCGCTGGTGGCTGGGCGCGGATCAGGCGGACCGGCGGAGCCAATTGGAGCTCGAGCCGGACACGGTCGGCTTCGCCGTGCTGGCCCTCCCCGAGCGCGAGATCATCGGCTTCCTCCAGACCGCGGAGGAGACGGATCCCGAGTTTCGCCACGCCGGGATCGACCTGTTCCTGACCTCGGCTCGCCAGGGCCAGGGCCTGGGTCCCGATGCCATCCGGACCGCGGTTCGCTGGCTGATCGCCGAGCGGGGTCACCACCGGATCACGATCGACCCGGCCGCCGACAACGCCCGCGCGGTTCGGGCCTACGAGAAGGTCGGCTTCCGCCGGGTCGGGATCCTGCGCCAGTACCAACGCTTCGCCGACGGGACCTGGCGCGATGGCGTGCTGATGGACCTGCTCGCCGACGAGCTCATCCCGGACTGACGGCCGCCGGCTCAGGCCGGGGCGACGGCCGCCGACTCTGCGCCGGTCGGCGCTTCCACCGACTGGTCGGCGGCGACCTCGACCAGGCGGCAGAAGGCGTTCACCAGGCGCATCTGCTCGGGCGTCCGGGCGTGGACGATGAGCAGGTCCGGGTTGGCCACCAGGATGGCCAGCCCGCGTGCCCGTGACAGCGCCACGTTGAGGCGGTTGCCCGAGTACAGGAACTCGAGGTCGCGCGGTGCGTCGTCGGGCGATGAGGTGGCCGTGGAGTAGATCGCCACCGGCGCCTCCTGGCCCTGGAACTTGTCGACGGTGCCGACCCGCCCGGCGACGCCCAATCGGCGCTCGATCGCGCGCTGGATCTCGGCGACCTGGGCGTTGTACGGCGCGACCACGACGATGTCGTCCACGATCAGCGGCCGGGTGGCGCCGTCGCGGTCCGTCCACGACCGGCCGACCAGCGCGGCCACCAGGCCGGCCACGGTATCGGCCTCCTCGACCGAGCGCGACGTCCGCCCGCCGTGGGCCACCGGCCAGAACCGGATCCCGGTCCCCTCGACGACCGGCCCCGGACCGATGGCCTGCCGTGCGTTGGCCGTGTCCGGAACGACCCGGTCTTCGTAGAACGCCTCGGAGACGAACCCGTTGACCGCGGGGTGCATCCGGTACGTGCGGGGCAGGAACAGGCCACGCTCGGCGGCCAGCGTCCGCTCGTCGCGAATGAGGTGCTGGAGCGCGGATCGTTCGGCCCCCTCGGGATGGACGCCCGGGCTGACCTGGGGCAGCTGGTTAGGGTCGCCCAGGAGCACGATCGAGCTCGCCGCGCCACCCATCGCGACCACGTTGGCCAGCGACATCTGGCCCGCCTCGTCGACGAACAGGATGTCGACCAGTCCCTCCATCTCGGCCCGGGCGAACAGCCACGGCGTTCCGGCGGCGATGTCGACCGTCCCCTCGGCCAGGGCGCGCTCGACCGCGCCGTTGTCGGTCGCCAGATGCACTCCGTCGAGGTCGGCCGCGTCATCTCGCGAGTCGCATTTCTGGATCGCGCGCAGGGGCAGGCCGGCCTCGCGCGCCGCCTCCGCGGTGGCCAGCAGCAGGTTGCTGATCGCCTTGTGGGTCCCCGAGCTGATCCCGACCCGGCGGCCGGCCGCGACCGCGGCGACGATCATCCGGGCCCCCAGCCAGGTCTTGCCGGTGCCCGGGGGCCCCTGGACCGGGAGCACGGTCCGATCGAGGCCGAGGACGATCCGGCGGGCGGCCTCCAGGGTCGACTCGTCGTCTCGGACCAGCGGCAGCCCGTCGACCTGACCGGCGATCCGGGGCCCGTGCCCGAGGACCAGCTCGCGCACGGCTCGATACGGCCCGTCACCCTCCAGGCCGGACTCGATCGCCCGGTCGGCGACCCGGCCGAGCGCATCGCGCAGGGCACGGGCGTCGAGCGGGCCACCGCGCAGGAGCGCACGCGGGTGATCGCCATCGTCCAGGCGGGCACGCAGCAGATCGACCGAGCCCTGGTCCTGATCGATCCCGTGGATCCGGACCCCCCGACCGGTCTCGTCCTGCCAGCCCGTCGACGGGCCGCTCAGCTTGTGATCCTGGGGCGGGAAGGTGTAGCGGTGGATGAGCGACTGCTTCTCGGCCCCGACGACGCCGACGTAGGCAAGCTCGCCGATCGGCTCGGACTCGTCGACCAGCTCCTCGGGGGTCAGCTTGCGCAGCCGGAAGTAGTCCCACCAGGCCGGCTTGTCGTTGCGCCGGTGCCAGTCGAGGAGCTGGGCGAGGAGCCACCGGCCGGCCTGCTCGGGCGTGCGCGCGGCGGGGTCGACGGGCACGCCGGCGGTCAGGGCCTCGACTCGTCGGAGGGTCTCCGCCTGGGCCGTGCTGACGGCCTCGGAGGCCTCGCCCGAGAGCGGCAACGGGCGGCCGAGGACCACCCCGAACTCGGCCTCGGCTTCGCGTCGGAGCCGCTCGAGCCAGCCACGCAGACGCCAGTTCGACAGGCAGTCGTCGCGGTTGTAGGAGCCGATCGCGGCCAGGATGGCCGGGTCTCCGGTCTTGAGCCAGCGCTCGTACTCGACCACGCTGAACCCGGCCGAGGTGACCGCGCCCTCGCGCTGAGGCATGTAGAACTTCTCGATCTTCTTGATCGAATACGACTCGACCGACGCCTGGAGCGATTGGCGGACGATCCCGTACAGGTCCACCAGCACGTTGCCGCGCAGGATCCGGTCCAGCTGCTCCTCGCGGGTCGCATAGCGGCTCATCAGTCGCTTGAGCGCCGCCGGCTCGTAGGGTGCGTAGTGATAGACGTGCATCGCCGGGTCGCGCTCGAGCCGTTCGATGACGAGGTCGATGAAGGCCTCGAACATCGCCTTCTCCTGGGCCGGGTCATGGGCCCACAGCTCGTGGAAGACGCCCTCGCCGGCGATCTCCTCGACCCAGCCGAAGAGGTACTCGATGCCGCCCTCGACGGCCCACGGGTCGGCCTCGATGTCGAAGAACAGGTCCAGCGGCGAAGGTTCGGGGAGCGCCGCCAGGCCGCGGTTCGGCTCCTGGCTGAGCGGCAGCAGCTCGTAGCGCAGGCTGCCGGTGCGCCGGCCTTCGAGCTGGATCCGGGCCTGATCGTGGAGCCGCGCATAGGTTCCGGGGTTGACGTCGGAGACGGCCAGCTCGGCCGGCGCGTCGCCGAGGGCAGCCAGGGTCGGCAGCCCGGCCGTCACCAGTCGTTGTGTGGCGGAGCGGGTCATCCCGGCGACGAGCGAGAGGTGGTCGTCGGCCCGGCGCCGGTCCGCGCAGGCGGGATACCAGGCGCACACCCGGCAGTGCTCGACGGGATCGGGATAGGTCTCCGGCGTGGTTCCGTCGCCGAAGACGCGCGCCTCGAAGCGGGTCTTGGCCGCCCGGTAGAAGGCGGTGTAGTCGGCCAGCCGCTCGCGATGCTCGGCGCCGTCGCCGGTGACCACCACGATCTCCTGCGGGGCCAGGCCCTGGAGCTGTCCCAGCCGGTCCGCGTAGACGCACATCTGCAGGATCGCGGCGGCCTTGACCCGGCGGGTCAGCTTCGTGTCGGCGATCTCGTAGCTCCATGATCCGAGCGCGCTCGGGGTCTCGACCCGGAGCAGGAAGTCGGCGTGGCCCCGCCAGCGGCCATCGAAGAACGTGGCCTGGTAGATGACCTCCCGGCCGGCCCGCATCGCCGCGAGCGTCTCGGCCTCGGCCGCGCGAAGCCGGTCGGGCGTGGTCAGGTCGCCGGTCTGGATCTCGTGGATCGATCGGCCAGCCGCCCGCAGGCGCGCGAGATACGCGGCCTCGTGGGCGAAGCCGTGCTCCTGCATGAGCTCGAGCTCCGGGTCCTCCCGGAAGGGCTTCTCCCACAGGCCCGCGATCCGGCCCAGCTCGAGCCTGGCGAGGTGATCGCAGGCAAGGAACCCCACCAGGTCCGAGGCACTGACGACGATCGTCCCGTCCGCGTGCTGCTGCATCCGCCTCCGTGTGCGCCGTGATCCGACACCGTCAGGCTATCCCCTCCGCGTGACAGCTCTGGTGTCACGCCCGGATCAGCGCGCGGCGACGACCTCGACCTCGATCCGGTAGGGCGCGACGAGTCCGCTGACGGCAATCGTCGCGCGGGTCGGCGGATCGTCCGGGAAGACCTCCCGGAACACCTGGTTGTAGGCCGCCCAGTCGTCGATGTCGACGAGGTACACGGTCGACTTGACGACGTCGCCGAGCCCCAGCCCGACGGCCTCGAGGCAGCGCTCGACGTTGGCGAACATGGCCCGCGTCTCGGCCTCGATCCCGCCGGCCACCACCTCGCCGGTGGCGGGGTCCTCGCCGACCTGACCGGCCACGAACACGAGCCCGTGCGCCTCGACGACCTGGCTGTAGGCCGACTTCGAGGGCTGGATCCCCGGCAGGACCGGGACGTGCTTGGGCATCGGGCGATCTCCTTGGTTGGGTTCGGTCGCTACGGTAGCGCACGGCGGCTCGAAGTGGCCCGGCGTACCCCGCGTGGCCGCGCGCCCGCCCCGGAGTGGCCCTCCGGTCCGGCGTGCCGACGCTTACCCGAACAGCTCGTCGACGGCGGCGGCGAAGACCTCGGTGTGGCGATCGACGTCGGCCGCGGTCGTGGCCGGGCACATCAGGGCCATGTTGTGGAACGGCGTCATCAGGATCCGGCGGTTCATCGCATAGAGGTGGAGGAAGCGCTCGAGCTCCGCGTCGGACGCGGCGAACTGCTCGGCGCCGTCCCGAGGCGGCTGGGGCATGAAGTGGTATTCGGCCCGGCAGCCGAGCCGGGTCACGTGCCACGGGACCCCGCGCGAAGCGATCACCTCCTCGACGCCGGCCGTCCAGCGCTCGCCGAGGGCGATCATCCCGGCAAACGCCGCGTCGGTCATCACCTCGGTCAGGGTCGCCCGGACGGCACTCATCGACAGGGCGTAGCCGGCCAGCGTCCCGCCGACGCCGCCGGTGTCAGAGTCTTCGAGCTCGATGCTGGAGCTGATCTGGTCACCGATCGCCTCGGTGAACCCGTACGTCCCGACCGGGATCCCGCCGCCGATCGTCTTGCCGATCACCAGCATGTCGGGATCGAGACCCCAGGCGCCGGTCGCGCCGCCCGGACCGGCGCAGATGGTGTGGGTCTCGTCGATGATCAGGATCGTGCCGGTGTCGCGGGTGAGCGCCCGGATCGCGTCGTGGTAGCCGGGGTCTGGCAGGACGATCCCGACGTTGGTCAGGGCCGGCTCGATGAGCACCGCGGCGACGTCCCGATCGGCCAGGGCGCGCTCGAGCGCGGGAACGTCGTTGAAGGGCACCACCCGGGTGGTTTCGGCCGGGTCGACCGGGGGGCCGGTGTTGCCCTTGCTGGCCACGACCCGGCCGTCCGCGTCGAGCGAGGCGAACGTCTCGTCGACCGAGCCGTGGTAGTTGTGGTCGTGGACCACGACCTTGGAGCGGCCCGAGATGTGGCGGGCCAGCCGCAGCGAGAAGCGGTTGGCGTCGGTCGCCGTGATCGTGAACTGCCAGTAACGCAGGCCGAACCGCCGGCGGAGCTCCTCCCCGGCGCCGATCGCGTCCTCGATCGGCAGCATCAGGGTGATCCCGCGGGTCAGCTGGCGCTCGACCGCGGCAACGGTCGGGGCGGGGGAGTGGCCGGCCATCGCGCCGGTGTCGCCGAGGCAGAAGTCGATGTAGTCGTGGCCGTCGACATCCTGGAAGTGGGCGCCCTTCGCCGTCTCGACGAAGATCGGGAAGCCACCGGCCCAGCGGACCATCCAGTTCATGGGCACGCCATCGAGGAGCGATCCCTTGGCTCGCTCGTGGAGCGCCTTCGAACGGGGATGGTCGGCTTCGAACGTCGCCAGCTCGCGGGTCATCAGCCGCCCGAGGCGCGCGCGGTCGAGGGTCACCGGTCCGGGCACGCGGATCCTCCGTCGATCAGGTGCCCGCGGCGCGCGCGGTCGATGCTTACCGGTCCGGGCACGCCGATCCTCCGTCGATCAGGTGCCCGCGGCGAGCCTTCGCCGGCGGCTGGCTCGGTGTTGGGGCGTTCTGGCGGCATCGTCACCATCTTGCCCCAGGAGTTGGCTCTCGTTCGGCTCGGGTCGCGGAGCGAAACAGGCTCGGGGCGCAGTGCGGGGGCGGTTCGGGGTGCGGCGGCGTGGGTTCGGGGCCGCGCTGCGGGGTCGGGGTGCGGCGGCGTGGGTTCGGGGTCGGGGAAGGGCCCGTGGCCGGAGCACAGGCCGTCCGCGGCCGGAGCAGGGTCCGAGGCCGGGGTGCGGGGTCGGGGTGCGGCGGCCGGAGCAACAGGCCGTCCGCGGACGGAGCACAGGCCGTCCGCGGCCGGAGCAACAGGCCGTCCGCGGCCGGACGCGGGCCTGCGCGCCGAGATATGACCAGCATTGCTAGGAGGTCGACTGGACGCGTGGCTGCGGGCCAGACAGGCTGCCCGGACCCTCGCATGGTGTCCCCGCTAGGAATGTGGCTGATATTCCGGGTCTTAACGCCCCGCCCCGGGCGCACCGACGAACGGGAGGGCTTCCGATAGCCACGTTCTATGAATGCTGGTGGTACGGCGGCCAACTGGCGAGGCGTGCGCGGCGCCCTGTCCCATGCAATATCGACCACATCGATATCGGGAGGGCTTCGAGGTATGGGCAACGAGGGAAGAGCGCATCCCGAGCGCCGCGCGAGCGTGGATCACAAGCGCGTGAGCGTGTTTCGGAGGAGGGATGGACGGCGCTGGCGATGAACGGTCGATGCGACCGTCCCCAGAGCCTCATCTACTGCTCGGGTCGATATTTCGGGCGCCACGGGTCGCGGTCGTCGGTCGCAGATCGACAGAGCGGGGGCCGCGGGCCGCGGGTCGCCGGTCGCGGTCGTCGCCACGGATCGACAAAGCGGGCCGCGGATCGACAAACCGGAGCCGCGCGTCGCGGGCCACGGGTCGCGGTCGTCGCCGCGGATCGACCAGCGGGGGGCCGCGGGTCGCCGGTGGTGGATCGACATAGCGGGGGGGGGCGCGGGTCGCCGGTCGCGGATCGACAGAGCGGGGGCCGCGGGCCGCGGGTCGTGGCCGGCCGGCCGGCCGAGCCCGGCGGAGGTTAGCTCAGGCGGCGGCGGAAGCCGCAGACGGGGCAGGTCGCCACGCCGGCGGCGGGGTCGAGCTCGAGGAAGCTGGCGCAGCCGTTGGTGGAGCAGAAGATGCGGCCGTTGGCGGCCGATGCGCTTGAGCGCCGGCGCATCCGGCGGATGGACCCGGCACGGGCCGAGGTCGCTTGAGTCATGGATCGCGAGAGCATGGATTCCTTTGACGGTTCTCGGGCGTCGCACGGACAGTTCTCGTCCGGCGCCGACCCGCTGGCCGCTCCGGGCGCAAGATGCGCGAAACCAGAGCGATTGGGTTCTGAATGCCTGGCGCGTCGCGGGAGCAAAGGTTTGAGATGCTCTGACCTGCGACGCCGCACTGGCGTTGACCACTAGATCATTGATCAGAACAGCCGTTCTGTCAAACCGCCGAAGGTCCCAGCCGATCCCCTGACCCGCGCACGAGGACGCCCATGACGACCCAGCCGCCCGACCAGCCGAACCCCGAGCCGTTGAACCCCGGGCCGACGCCGCCCGCCGAAGAGCCGCCGGACATCGAGCTGACTCCGGAGCTCTCGGACCAGCCGCCGACCGAGCCGACGCCGCCCGCCGAGCGGCCCGGCCAGCCGCCGACCGAGCCGCCGACCGAGCCGCCGACCGAGCCGCCCGGTCAGCCGAAACCCGACCAACCGCGGATCGAGCCGACGCGCGCGGCCCCGACCAGCTCCGGGCCGGCCGCCGGGTCGCCCGTCGAGTCGAAGCCCGACCAGCTGTCAATCGAGCCGCCGCCCGCGCGTCCGAGACGCGTTCGGCCGGCCAACGCCAAGCCGACACAGCCCGCCGACGAGGCTCGGTCCAAGAGCGCCGGTCGGCGGCGGTCCGATCGCGAGATCGTCCTGTTTGCCCTCGGCCTCCTGGCCGTCGCCGCGATCCTCGTCCTGCTGCCCGATCTGACCCCGCCGGGGGCCCAGGGCCTCGTGTCCGAGCGGATCCACGCCCGGGTCGTCGAGCTCCAGCCGCCGGTCGATCAGAACGCCCCGACGGCGACCGTCGAGTTCCTCGAGGGCCCCCGACGCGGAGAACGAGAGACGGCCAACCTCGAAGGGCCGTCGGGCCAGCTGCAGCTGCCCGACTACCAGGTCGGCGACGAGGTCGTCGTGGCGGTCGACCGCCAGCCCGATTCGACCACCACCTTTTCGGTCGTCGACCGCTGGCGCCTGCCGCTCATCGGCGGGCTGGCGCTCGTCTTCGCGGTGATCACGATCGCGGTCGCCGGGTGGCGTGGCGTCCGGTCGCTGGTGGCGCTGGCGCTGTCGCTCGTCCTCGCCATCCGGGTGCTCATCCCGCTCCTCCTCGCCGGCTGGAATCCGCTCGTCCTCGCCATCGGGCTGGGCGCCCTGGTGACCGTGGTCGCGTTCGTGCTCACCCAGGGCCTCACCCGGACCACGGTCTCGGCGATCGCGGGCACGCTCGCGGGGCTGCTCATCACCGGCGTCCTGGCGGCGGTCGTGACCTCGCTGGCCAGGTTCACGTCGGCGCAGGGCTCCGAGGAGATCCTGGCCATCGGCCAGCTCGCGGGCGAGACGATCGACCTGTCCGGGCTGCTCCTGGCCGGCGTCGTCTTCGGCGGGCTGGGCGTTCTCAACGACGTCGCGATCAGCCAGGCCGCCACGGTCGACGAGCTCCGCTCGGTCGACGCCACGCTCAGTCGAGGGGTGCTCTACCGGCGGACGATGAACGTCGGCATCGCCCACCTCGCGGCAACGGTCAACACCCTCGTCTTCGCCTATCTCGGGTCGGCCCTGCCCCTGCTCGTGCTGTTCTCGATCCAGGTCCGGGGCCTGGGCTTCCCGCTCAACGAGGAGATCATCGCGGTCGAGGTCGTGCGGACCCTGGTCGGCAGCGTCGGGATCGTCCTGACCGTGCCGATCACGACCGCGATCGCGGTCTGGTTGCTGGCGGCTCCCGCTCGCCGACCCGATCCCGTCGAACCCGACCCGGCCGAAGCGGACCCGGGCCCGACATGAAGACACGGCGATGGGCCGGCGCTCGGTGCCGGCCCATCGCCGCGATGACGGCGCTTGGGAGCTAGCGGAGGCGGACTCGGGCGGTTGCCCGGGCCACCTCGGATCCACCCGAGACGAGCCTGACGATGATCGTTCGATCGCCGGCGTCGTAGGTCGTGGTGTCGAACGTGAACGTCCAGTCGGTCACGCCGGTGGCCGTCTTCCAGCGAATGGGATCCGGCGCGGCATTGCGCTTGACGATCTGGTATTCGACCCGCGAGTCGGGTGCGACCGTGAACGTGCTCGTCGCGACGCTCGAGGTCGTCTGGTCGATGGCCGCTCTGACATACAGCGTGTGCTTGCCCAGGGCGGGCTTGCCGATCGCCGCCGACCAGCTCGTGCCGGCCGTGTCGATGGTTCCCGCGATCGGCTTGGCGAACGTCGCGTCGTCGAGCGACACGTCCACTCGCCGGGTGCTCGGATGGTCACCCGCGCCCGTTGGGTCCGAGCCCAGGTTGGGGAAGGTGACCCGGCCGCCGGCCGTCAGATTGGTCCCGGCCACCGCCAGCGAACCGTCGGCCGGCTCGTCGATCGTGGCCCCGAAGGTGAGGCCGGAAGCCGGCATCGGCGCGGCGACGATCGCCACCTTGGAGGCGTGCGCGCCCTCGTGGCCAAAGGCCCAGGCGCGAGCCCCGATGAGCTGGATCTGGAACGTCACCTGCTCGCCGCGGAAGGCGGGCCGGGTCGTCTTGAAGGACAGATCGAACTTGGTCCAGCAGGCCTCGCCAATGGCGGCGCACAGTCCGGCTGCCGGGAGGGGGTTGCCCTGGATGTTGGTTCCGGCGCCGGGGCCGGTCCCGAGGACGGGCTCGAGCGTGCCCGAGCCGGACCCGATCTCGCGGTCGGTGGCCATCAGGACCCCGGTCGGCTTGACCACGGACGGGTTCTCCGCCGCGACGTAGATCGTCGCGTAGACATCGGACCCGGCCGGGAGCGGCGCGTCGAGGGTCTCCGCGCTGGGGTAGATGCCCAGCGGCCGGAAGGCCGCGGCCACGCTGGTGACCCGGTTCTCGAAGCACTCCAGGTCGCCGCTGGTGTCGTTGGCGTCCATGTACGACTCGTTGTCGTCGGCCGCGCAGGAGCTCGTCTTGCCCGGCTCGGCGACGAAGCGCCGATGGAGGTAGAAGGTGAGGGCGCTCTGGCCATTGAGCTGGGTGAGCCCGCTCGATGGACTGAGCTTGTCGGCGGCCAGCCGGAGGGCCGCCATCGTGCCGGCCACGGTCGAGACCGACTTGGGGGTCAGGGTCGTTCCGGCCAGGCTCTGGTCGTCGACGGCGCCGTCGCCGTCGCGGTCGTAGCCGCCGTACAGGGTGTCGCGGACGGCCTGATCGAGGGCCGAGACGCCGTCCTCGAAGCTCCGGTCGGGGAGCACGGCCTTGCCCAGGATGACGTCGACCGCGCGCTGGGCGCTCTCCGGGGTGGCCGCGCCATAGCCCTCGAAGAGCATGTTCGCGTCACCCAGGTAGGGCGCGGTGAGCGGGTACGGGAAGGTCGACGGCTTGTTGTCCTGGTTGAGCGGGAACGCGGTCTTGAGGACCGCCTCGCGCAGCTCGGACCGGGTCAGCTTGCCGTCGGCGAGGAAGGTGGACGTGGGGATGGGTGTCCCGACGGCGACGACCTGCTTGGGCCGCTGGCCCACGCTCCCGTCGCCGATCGCCTGGCGGACCTGGGTCAGGACGGTCCCGAACACGCCGGCGGTGTACGGCGTTGCCGCCGAGGTGCCGCCAAATGCGCACTGGCCGATCGTCCCGGTTCGGCAGGCCGAGGGCAGGTTGCCGTCGCCCCAGGCGCTGATGTCGACCGGGATGCCGTCGCCGACCACCGCCCGCTGGTTGTCGCGCCGGATCGCTCCGACGACGATGTTCCACGAGGCGCCGGTCTGATCCGAGCCCCAGGTGGCCACCGGCACGTCGAAGGCGTTGCCCACGCCGTTGCCGGCCGCGAACATGACCGTCTGGCCACGCTCGACCGCCGAGCGGGTGGCCTCGTTCGGGCCGGCGACCGGTCCGAGCGGAACGCCGCCGACGTAGCCGAAGCTGTACGAGGCGATGTCGACGAAGGGGTACTTCGAGGCGACCGTCTCGTCGAGGCCCTCCACGAAGAACAGCAGGCAGGTCGGGCAGTAGCCGTAGCGGTTGCCGGTCGACACCGACGTCGTCCCGGTGCCATGCCCGTCGTCATCGAGGATCGGCGTCGCGTCGGCCGAGGCGTTCGAGGCGCTCGAGTCGTTGGCGTCGATCGCGCCGATGATCTTGGTCCCAGGGATCCAGTACAGCTGGCCCTGCTTGACCGAGCTCCAGGTCTTCTTGTCCTGGGCCGGGTAGTAGCCCTTGTCCAGGGTGACCGGCAGCGCCTGGGCGCCGGCCGGGTAGCCGCTGATGTACTCGGACGGGTGGCGGGTGAAGTTCTTGGTCAGGGCGAGCACGTCCGGATCCGGGTAGGTCCGGGCGCTGTACTCCATGTGATAGGGGTTGATCCCCGAGTCGGCGATCCCGACGACGGTGATTGCGGTCGTGGATCGGGCCAGCCGATCGGCGTCACCGACGAGCACCGAGGTCGTCTGGCGCCGCTCGAAGCCCTTGGCATCGGTGGCCTTGAGGGTCACCAGCGTGCGGCCTTCGGGCAGCTTGGTGGTGATCGACGCACCGGTCTTGTCGAGCTTGCCGTCGCCGTCGGTGTCCCAGCCCAGGCTGATCGGGGCGCTGCCGCCGCTGACCGAGCCCTCGAGGCGCTGGGTCGCGCCGGTCAGGAACTTGTACGGTCCGGTGGTGGTGACGACCGGCCGCGGGTCGGTGGCGGCCGCCGCGGTGACCTTGACCGTGATGGTGTCGGGCACCGTCGTGAACTTGTCGAGGATCGCCTTCCAGGCGCCCGCCTGCGGATTGCCGACGGTGATCGACTCGGGCGCGCCGGCGGAGAGCCCGGGGCCGGCGACCGTGGCGCCGCTGGGGTCGATGAGGTGGAGGTCGTAGTCATTGGCCGGCAGCGCCCAGCTGGCGTTGACGGTCACGCCCTGCAGACCGGCGGGGACCGTGAAGGCGAACTCCACGTAGCCCTCGCCGCCGATGCCCTGGTTGAGGACGCCCGGTGCGGCGTCGTCCTTGGACTCGTTGGAGAGGACCGTGCCGGAGGGATCGTAGACCGCGATCTTGACCGTGTCGGTGGCGCTGCCGCCGCCGGCGTCGGTCACCCGCAGGCTGATCGTGTACGTGCCGGCGCTCAGGCCGGTGGTGTCGAAGCTGGCCGTCGGCGAGGTCGCCCCGTCGATCTTGCCGGCCTGGCTGGACCAGCCGAAGGTGTACTGCCCTCGACCGCCGTAGGCCGTGCCGAGCAGCCAGGCCGGCTGGCCGATGGCCACGAATGAGCTGTCGCCGGCATCGGCGACGAGCGGTTTGGCCGCGGGGGGAGCCGGGTCGTTGACGCCCAGCGTGGCCGTGCCCTTGACCTGGACGTTGCCGTTCAGCTGGCCGGGCACGGAGCCGTTCGAGACGGCCTGGCCGCCGACCGTCGAGATCGTGATCCCCGGCGATGCGCCGAGCACGATCGAGGTGGAAAACAGGGAGACGGCGAGGGCCGCCGCGATGGCCCAGCGATTGACACCCGAGCGTGTCGTCACGTATCAGTCCTCCTACCACATGATGCCACCACTGACGGTGGTATCAAATCGGAGACTAACCACCACGGCCAAGGGTGTCAATACCCAAACCAGGGTCTTCATACGGTCGCGGGCGCGCGATGCGGGCGAGCCGGGCGCGGTCGAGCCCAGCCGGCGGGCATGACCCCGGCCGAGCGACCGGGCGACGGGGCTAGGGCGCCTTGACCTCGTCGAGGGTCAGCACGAAGGCGCCCATGTCGCCGGCCGAGGTGCCCCCGACCCGGGCCCGGCTGACCGCCACGTAGTAGCGGCCACCGGCCGGAGCCGTGAGCGTGAGGGCGGCCGGTGCGGCTGCCGTCGACGGGCCGCGGGCGTTGTTGGCCTGCTGGTCGGTCACGCCATCGGCCACGAACGGATGGGTCGAAGCGATGAGATCGAAGCGGGCATCGTAGAGGTAGAGGTCGTAGGTTTCGTCGCCCCGGTCCGAGTCCCAGGCGGCGAAGCGGGCTTCGCTCAGGCCCGTCGCGAGGTCGACCGGATAGACCAGCCAGTCGGCGCTGGACCCGGTGCCCGGCGTCCCGACGACCGACGGCCAGGTCGTGTCGCCCTTGGCGAACACGTCGCGACTCGAGGCGATCCGCGCCTGCGGCCCGGGCGTCCCACCGGCCCGGGTGCTGCGGTCGTGGAGCGGGACGGAGGCGAAGACCGGGATCCGCAGGGTCTGGCCCCGGTCGGTGCTGGCCAGGACCACGCCGGTGTAGGTGCCCGCCGGAGCCGAGGCGGGGATCTTGATGCTGAGCGAGACCACGGCCTCGCCACCCGCCCCCAGCTTGACCCGGCCGGGCAGGCCGATCGACCAGGCGCCGGACCCGCTCGTCGGGATCGCCCGCGAGCTGTCCGACGGATGGCCACCGGCAAAGGCGAAGCTGACCGACGTCTTGGGTGCGCCGGGGGCGGCATGGACGACGAACTTCTGGCTGCGGCTCTCGCCCGCGGCGGTCGGCCCGACCTGCCAGCTGCCCTGGAGATCGCGATGACCCGTCCCCGCCGTGACGCCCGTCCCGGACGCGGCGCTGTAGATCACGACACCGTCGCGCAGCGCCGCCAGGGCCGCCGCGGGCCGGATCTTGCCGGCGCCTTCGGCCAGCGAGCCGACATACGGGTCGGCCGCGCCATTGCGCACCTCGGCCAGGGTCAGCGAGCCAAAGCCGCCCGTCAACGCCGCCGCGATCTCGGCCGCGAACCCGCACAGGCCGATCGGCTCGCTCGGCTCCGCCGGGCAGTTGAGCTGGGTCGCCAGGTCGAGCGTCAGGATCCAGCGCGACTCGTACAGGTCCCCCCGGGCGCTGTTCATCAGCGCCGCCCGGACGAGCGAGGCGGCCGGAGCCCGAAGGCCGCTGACGCCCGAGACTCCCGACGGAGCCGCGCCATAGCGCTGGCGGTAGGCGTCGAGCAGGAGAGCGGCCACGCCACTCGTCGCCGGCGCGGCCATGGACGTGCCCGTCGCGGTCGCGTAGAGGGGGTCGGCGCGGGTGCCTCGGTTGAGGTCGTTCTGGGCGAGCGCCGCGCCGGTGGCGGCCTGGGCCGAGACGATGTCGTAGCCGGGGGCGGCGACGTCGGGGCGGAGCCACACGTCCCCGGCGGGACCGCGCGACGAGAAGGCGCTGACGGACGGCGGCTGGTCGCCGATCCCACCGGCGCAGTCGTTGTTCCCGGGGTGGGGCGAGGTCGGGTGACGCCAGCCCGCGCAGGTGTCACCGGCCTGGGTGTCGTCGTGGTTGACGTCCCAATCCTTGGCCGTGGCCGCGACCGACAGGGCCTGGGCCGCGACCCCGGGCGCCTCGAGCACGCTGCCGACATATGGCCCGCTGTTGCCCGCCGCTGCGACGAACAGGGTCCCGTAGCGGACCGTCAGCCGGTCGAGGACGAGGCCGACGACGTCGACGTCGGAGTCGGTGTTGAGCCGGTCGGGGCGGGCCTCGGACCCGAGGCTCATGTTGACCACCTGGGCTCCCACCGCGCAGCCGGACGGGTTGGCCGGCAGGGCCGCCCATTCCATCGCGGCGATGAGGTCGCTGTTGATCCCCGCTCCGGCATCCGTGAAGACCTTGCCGATGGCCAGCTCGGCGCCCGG
Organism: Chloroflexota bacterium; assembly: GCA_034666965.1. Lineage (GTDB taxonomy): Bacteria > Chloroflexota > Limnocylindria > Limnocylindrales > CSP1-4 > Chersky-267. Next base: position 47,759 of record JAXDKT010000135.1, read on the forward strand.
CGCGATGCCCATGACCTTGCCGTCGTCGTCGGCCGTCGGCCCACCCTCGCCCGTGCCGGCGGCGATCCCGGCGACGTGGGTGCCATGCCCGTTGCGGTCCCCGGTCTCAGCTGCGATGCAGCCCCCGCCCACGAAGTTGCGCGTGTCGATCACCTTGGCCACCCCGGGCACCGCCGACCAGGTCCCGAAGTCGAGGTCGTCGAGGTCTGGATGGCTGGCGTCGAGGCCGGTATCGAGCACGGCGATCCGGACGCCGCCACCCAGGATTCCGGCGTTCCAGAGATCCCTGACCCCAAGGTCGCCGGCCGTGGTCCGAGTCTGGTCCGGCAGGGCGACCGGCGTCGAGGCCCCGACCAGCGGCACCACGACCTCGATGGGGGACAGCCAGGCGACCCAGTCCAGCGCGGCCAGGCGACCGATCGTGGCGGTGTCCCCGGCCAGCGCGACCAGGTCGACCGAGCGGTACGTCCGCAGGATCCGGCTGCCGGCGGCCGCCAGGGCAGCCTGGCCGGCGGCGTCCAGCGGTCGGCTGAGCATCGCGAAGACCGGCAACTCGCCGGCCCGATAGCCGGGGACCAGCCCGGGGATCCGTGGGTCGAGCGTCGCGGCGCCGGTCACCAGTCGGGCGAGGTCGCCCCGCAGCTTGGGCGACACGGCCGCCGCCGCCAGCGGCTGAGACGCGGCGACCGGCGACCGTCCGGCTGCCATCGTCGTCCCCGGCACGAGAAGCGCGGCGCTCAGGAGGGTGCCCAGCGCGATGACCCCGAGCCGGGCTCGGGTCGTCTGTCGCTGTGTCGCCGGGGCCCGTCGCGGGCGTCGCATCGATCTCCCTCCATGCGCCGCCCGGCGGCGCCTCGGTCAGGCGATTCGGTCGCGCTGAGTGACGTACCGGTCGTAGGCCTCTTCGAACGTGAATCCGGTCGCCCAGATCGCCTCGAAGCCGGTCTTGAGGATGCTCGCCAGCTCAGGGTGCTCGACGACCATGATCGTGAGATCGGGCGTCCCGGCCACCGGATCGCGCATCCCGATCATGACGATCGATTCGTCGATGATCACGAGCTTGAGCGGCAGGTGGTCCACCACGCGGGCCTCCTCGCCGGCCTCGAGGAAGCGTTGGACACCGGCGGTCGCGGCCCGGTCGTTGAAGATCGAGAACTCATAGATGCTTCGGGCCACGTGGGTCCGGCTGACCTTGATCCCCTCGACGTTCTCCTGGGGCGGCGTGGCGTAGGGCGGCCGGGTGAAGACCAGGATCTCGCGCTGGACCGAGGCCTGAAGCTCGGCGAAGCGCTCGTTGATCGCGCCCCGATCGCGCAGCAGCTCGATGAACTCGAGCGGATCGGTGTGCGACTGGCCGGCCTTGAAGCCGGGGGTCAGCTCGGCCACCGTCTCGTGCGCCTGGCGCTCGAGGTCGACCAGCTCGGCCCGATGGACCTCGATGAGTCGCTCGACCGCGAGATCCGGCGCCGTGGCCGCGTATTTCACGACGGTTCCCGGCCGGGTCGTGGCGAGGCCCTTGGCGACGAGGCTGCCGAGCACGTCGTAGATCCGCTGGCGGGGCAATGCGGCCTGGCGGCTGACCTGCGCCGCGGTGTACGACTCGCGGCGCGTCAGGGCCACGTAGGCCCGGGCCTCGTAGCTCGTCAGCCCGAGTCGGATCAGCCGTTCGGCGAGCGCATCGGTCTGCACCGGACCATCATGTCCACCACGCAACGTGGTGTCAACACGAATCGCAGGGTTCACGGCGTCACCCCACGCGTCACCCGGCGGCCGCGACGATCGCCAGCAGATCGCCACCGTAGCGTTCGAGCTTGACCGGTCCGAGACCGGAGATCGCGGCCAGGTCGGCCAGCGATTGCGGCTTCCGTTCGGCGATCGCGGCCAGGGTCGCGTCGTGGAAGACGACGTACGGTGGCACCGCGTCGACGC
>JAXDKT010000136.1:0-6099 GCA_034666965.1 Chloroflexota bacterium
ACCTTTTTCGGCGATGGCTTGACCCCGCTCATCAACAACGAAGCGATGGGAGCGGCCCTCGACTTCTGGAAGGCATCGTCCGAGTTCGGTCCGCCCGCCGAGATCAATCTCGATCAGGGAACTGGTCGTGGGCTGATGACGGCCGGCCGCTGCGCGCTCAATATCGACTGGGGCGACATGGGAACGCTTCCGCTCGACCCATCGGTCTCCAAGGTCAAGAACATGGTCGGCGCGGTCGTGATGCCGGGCTCAAGCAAGATCCTCGATCGGGCCTCCGGCAAGCTTGTCCCGTGCGACGCCACCCTCTGCCCGTACGCCGTCGACGGCATCAACCACGCCCCGTTCAATGCGTTCGGCGGATGGATCGGTGCCATCAACGCCAAGGCCGATCCGAAGGCGCAGGCAGCCGCACTCGACTTCATCGCCTATGTCTCGGCACCCCCACAGTCCAACCCGGACGTCACGACGGGCGTGACCGGTGAGCAGCCGTTCCGCATCTCCCAGCAGGATCCCGCGCTCTGGATCAAGGCTGGCATGACGGCCGACGTGGCCAAGAACTTCCTTGATACGTACATCGGCGCCAGCCTCAACGGGCCCAACGCCGCCCTCGACCTGCGCATCCCGCAGGCCAACCAGTACACCAACGTCCTGGAGGACCAGGCCATCGCGCAGTTCCTCGCTGGCGAACTCAGCAAGGAAGATGCGATGAAGCAGATGTTCGATGGATGGCAGGCGCTGACCGACCAGATCGGCCGCGACAGCCAGACGGCGGCGTACGCCGCCAGCATCGGTGCCAAGTAGCCCCACCGTACAGTCGTCTTCGGGCCCGGCTTCTTCGGAGCCGGGCTCGGACCAAGACGCCCTGGATCGGGCCAAGTCGACCGACGAGTGGCGGAATCCCCGTGCGGCCAGAAACGTCTTCCTGTGGCCGGCGCTCCTGGTCGTTCTGCTCCTGGCGATCTTCCCGCTGATCGCTTCGCTTGGCCTGGCGTTGTCGAACATCCAGCTGGCCCAAGGTGGCTTCACGATCAAGTTCACCGGGTTGGCCAACTTCAACAATCTGCTCTTCGGCGCCGAGCGAAGCATCTTCCTCGGGCAATTCAAGCCGCCCACGATCCTTGGTTGGGTGACGTTCATCGGTGGCGGCGCGTTCATGGCATACGTCCTGGTCCGTTACCTCCGCGGCGGACGGGTCTCCCCGGTGGGCCTAGTCGGCCGGGCGCTCGGCATCGCCGCCCTGACCGCGTTACTGTGGATGCTCGCCAACACGCTGTTCGGCGAGGGCGGGCGCCCCGGCACGCTCACGGTGACCATCCTCTACGTTGTTCTCGGGACCGGCCTCGAATACTTGATCGGCCTCGGGCTCGCGATGCTGACCATCCAGCGTCTCGCCGGCCAGCGGTTATTCCGGGTCGTCTTCCTGCTCCCGATCACGATCACGCCGGTCGGCATCGCCTACATGTTCCGGATGCTCACGGACAATCAGAGCGGACCCTTCGCACCGCTCTTCGCGGCCGCGGGCATGTCGAACTTCGCGGTCCTGGGCGACCCCTGGGGCGCGCGCCTCGCCGTCATCATCGGCGACGTCTGGCAATGGACCCCGTTCATGTTCATCGTCCTCCTGGCAGGCCTGGAAGGACGCGATGTGGAGACAGAGGAGGCGGGCCTCGTCGACGGCGCCGGGCGCTGGCAGATCTTCCGCCACATCACGCTGCCGATGATCATTCCGGTCAGCGCGACCGTGATCCTGATCCGGATGATCGAGGCGTTCAAGATCATTGACCTGCCGAGCGTTCTCACCGGTGGCGGCCCGGGCACCGCTTCCGAGTCCGTGACCCTGCAGGCATTCCAGAGCTGGCGGGCGTTCAACCTCGGATCGTCGGCCGCCGTCGCGTACAGCCTGCTGATCGTCGTGACCGTGGTGGCGACCGCTTACGCGCGGCTGGTACTGCCCCGAACCCACCGCGCGAATGCCTGACGGACGGAGGATCCGACGATGACGAATCCCCTGCGCAAACGGACTGTCCTCGACCTATCGCCGAGGGCGAAGGTGGGCGCGTACGCAATCATGATCGCGTGGGCGATCGTAGTCCTCTTCCCGCTCTACTGGCTGTTTCTGACGTCGTTCAAGCAACCGGTCCAGTTCACCGGCGGCACCTACTACATCCCGTTTGTCGACTTCCAGCCCACCCTCGACAACTGGAAGTACATTCTGGTCGACGTCGGCAGCGACACCTACCGACCATACGTCAATACGATCGTCGTCGGCTTCACGAGCGCTTTGATCGCGCTCGTGCTTGGCTCACTTGCAGCCTACGGGCTCGTCCGCTATCGGTACCGCCCGCGCGTCGGGGTCATCGCCCTCGGCCTCGGCTGCACGGTCCTGGCCATGGTCGCGGTGGTGCTCGGCACGCCGCCCATCGTGGCCGTCGTCTCGGCGATCGTCGTCCTGCTCATCCTGACCCGGGCCATCGGCAATCGCATCAGCAGCGCGCGCCTTGGCAACAGCGACATCAGCTTCTGGCTGATCTCGATGCGGATGATGCCGCCCGTGGCCGTCGTCATCCCGATCTACGTGCTGTTCCAGCAGATCCACCTGCTCGATACGCACGTCGCCCTGATCGTCACCTACGCCGCAACGAATCTGCCGATTGTCGTCTGGCTCATGAGCGACTATTTCGCGGCGATCCCGCTCGAGCTCGAGGAATCGGCTTCGGTGGACGGTGCGTCGCCGTACCGCACCTTCCGCTCCATCGTGCTGCCGGTCGCAGTGCCGGGACTCGTGGCCACGTTCATCCTCGTCCTGGTGTTCGCCTGGAACGAGTACCTCATCGCACTCTTCCTGGCGACTGCAAACGCCGCGACGATGCCGCTCTTGGTCGCCGGTCAGGTGGCGACCCGCGGGCCGCAGTACTGGTACATGTCCGTGCTCATCGTGATCATGGTCGTCCCGGTCATCGTGATGGCCGTGATCCTCGAGAGGTTCATCTCCCGCGGCATCCTTGCCGGGGCCGTCAAGGGGTGATGCCACGCAACCGGACGTCGCGTCAGGCTGCCTCGTCCATCGCTCATCCACGGCTGAATCCACCTTCCTGGAGAACCTGCAGATGGCATTGGTGATCGGCATGAACAGCGGCTCGTCCTTCGACGGGATCGACGCCGTGTTGACAGAGATCGACCTTGCCCCAGATGGCCAGCCGGCCCCGCCGCGCTTCATCGATGGCCTCGCCTACGACTGGCCCAAGGAGGTCGAGGCGCAGATCCTCCCTCTCTTCGAAGGCGACGCCACGATCTTCGAGCTCACTCGCATCAACTACGTCGCAGGGGCGGTGTACGCCAAGGCCGCCCAGGCACTGATCGCGAAGACCGGCTTGAGCCCGGCCGAGGTGCTGTGCATCGGCGTGGACGGTCAGACCGTTTACCAGGAGGCACCGGATGGGCCGCGGATCCTGGCGATGGATCCGGATGCGGATCTGGTGGACTGGTGGCTCGACGGCCCATATGCGTGCGGCCTCTTCATCGGGGAGTCCGGGGTCATTGCCGCCCACACTGGGATACCGGTCGTCAACCAGTTCCGGCCGGCGGATCATGCCGTCGGCGGGACCGGCGCACCGATGATGCAATACCTCGACTGGGTGCTCTTCCGCGACCTCGGACGGCCGATCGCCACCCTCAACATCGGCGGCATCGCGAATTGCCACCTGGCGAGCAGGGACCGCGCGGACATGCGCGCCTTCGACACCGGCCCCGGGAATGTGATGATCGATCACTCCATGCGTCGGCTCTGGGTAAGCTCCAGTGGACCCCCGACATGGTCCGGGCATTCCCGATCCCCGAAGAGACGGTCGTGGTTCCCGCGGACACCCGGCATGGCTGACCCCTCTCTCCTCCTCCTGACGTCAACACAGCATGCCGGGCCGCTGCCCGACGATCGGAGGTCGCATGACTGAACGCGCCGGATGGGGAATCCTCGGCACTGGAGGGATCGCCCACATCTTCGCGAACGCCATCGGCGAGTCGCGACTCGGTCGCCTGGTGGCCGTCGGGAGCCGCGATGCCGCCCGGTCCAGGGCACTCGCGGCGGAGGTCGGAGCGGACCGCTCCCACGCGTCATACCAGGCGCTCGTCGACGATCCCGAGGTGCAGTTCGTCTATGTCGCGACGCCTCACACGACACACGTGGAGCTGGCCGTCATCGCGGCAGAGGCCGGCAAACATGTGCTCTGCGAGAAGCCGGTCGCGGTCAATGCCGCGGGCGCGGCCAGGATCTTCGAGGCCGCACGGAAGGCGGGCGTGTTCCTGATGGAGGGCTTCGCATTCCGATGCCATCCCCAGGTGGCGCACCTGGCACGTCTCCTTGAGGGTGGCGAGATAGGGGAGCTGCGCTCCATCCACGCGAGCTTCGGGTTCGATGCCGGCCCGGCCCCCACCAACTATCTGATGCGACGCGACCTGGCTGGCGGAGCCATGCTCGACAACGGTTGCTATCCGGTCGCGCTGTCGCGCCGGATCGCCGGGCACACGGTCGGCAAGGTGTACCGCAACCCCGAGCGGGTCTTCGGCGCGGGCCTCCTCCACCCCAAGGAAGGCATCGACCTGGACGCGACGGCGCTCACCTGGTACGACGGCGGTGTCAGTGCAACGCTGGCATGCACGATTCGAACCGAAGTCGACAAGACAGTCCTGATCACCGGCTCGAAGGGGTTCATCCGCCTACCGGCGGCCTTCCTGCCAGGCCGGCTCGACCGCTTCGGCGGCGTGCCCCGGATCCTCGTTGAGCGCCACGGCGAGGCTCCCCAGGAGATCCTCGTCGAGACGCCTCCCGGCCTGTACAACATCGAGGCGGACGCGGTCGTTGCGCACGCACGCGAAGGCCGGACCGAGGCCCCGGAGATGACCTGGGAGGATTCACTGGGAAACATGGCCGTGCTCGACCGCTGGCGTGCGGCGGTCGGCGTCACCTACGACGTGCCGGGCGAAGGAACGGCGCCGTGACCGATCCGAGGCGACGACGTGTCCATCGCGTCGTTCCAGCCGTCCCTGAGGTGTCGACATGCCGCCGTTGATCGAAACACGAAGCCCGGGCCGGGAGCTTGCCAGGATCGGGATCGAACGGGCCATCGTCGAATCGATCGCGCTCGGATGCCGAACCTGCATCGCGGTGGTTGACGCCGCGGGTCGCTTGGTCTCGTACGACCGGATGGACGGAGCGCCGTTCCAGTCCGCGCAGCACGCGATGGACAAGGCGATCTCGTCGGCCGGCAACCGGATCGCCACGCATGAGATGTGGGAATACATCAAGGACGACCCCTGGTTGCGCCAGGGGATCAACAAGGTCGAGGGCCTCAACCTCCTTGGCGGCGGCGTCCCGATCAAGGTCGGCGACGAGGTCGTCGGCGCGGTCGGGGTGTCAGGGAGTTGCGGTATGGTCGAGGATCGGGCGGCCGCCGAGGCGGGACTCGCCGCGATCATCGCCGCTATCACTGACTGACGTTCGCCGCATGCGCCCGCCCCACGTCGCCGCGTTCGAGGAGTCACAAGCAAGATCGTGAGCCCAGGTTCCGTGGCCTTCCCGCTGCTCATGTCGCCGTTCGCGATCGGCACCACCGAGCTCCGCAACCGGTTCGTCTTCCAGCCGCATTTCACGGCCCTGATGGCAGACGACAGCGTCCCGAACGACGCCCTCCGGGCCTATTTCGTGGAGCGGGCCTTGGGCGGCGCCGGACTCATCGTCGACGGGCATATGACCGTCATGGCCGAGGGGATGATGGCGCCCCACTACATCCGGGCGTGGGAAGAGGACTTCATCCCCCATTACCGGCGCATCGTCGACGAGGTCCACGCCTACGGGACGAAGATCTTCGGGCAGCTCACGCACGGCGGTCACACGTCGCTGACCGAGCCGCCGCAGGTCCTCTGGGCGCCGACGCAGATGCCTGAACCTTCAAGCCACCACACGACCCGGGCGATGGATCTAACGGACATCGCCCGAACCGTCAAGGGGTTCGGCTATGCCGCCAGCAACGTTATCGCGACAGGAGCCGATGGCATCGAGGTCAAGATCGCCCACGACGGGCTGCTCCGGAGCTTCGCGTCGCC
>JAXDKT010000137.1:0-3029 GCA_034666965.1 Chloroflexota bacterium
GGCGAGCTGGTGGGCCTGCCCGATGCACTCGGCTCACCGGACGGGCTCGCGCCCGGTGTGCTGGTGGCCGGTGGGGCCGCGCTGGTCGATGGACTGGCGGTGGGCGCGCTCGGCGTCGCGCTCGGTCGCGAGATGGGGACGACGAAGATCGAACCGCCCGTGCTCGACGCGCTGGACTCGACCACGGCCGCCTGGCGGGCCTGAGGGTCGAGCACCACCGACCCGGGCTTCTTCAGGAACGAGACGACCCGCTTGGCGCCGGCGTCGATCGTGGCGCAATCCGACGAGGGCGAAGCATCCTGGGGGCATACCTGGGCCACGTTCGCGACGTTCATCGTGTAGCCGCCGTCGATCGAATGGGTGATCCAGGCCACGTTGCCCGGGGGTACGGCGAGGGGTGTCGCGCCGACGCTCGGACCGGAGCCGCCCGGACCTGGCGTGGCCAGGCCGATGTCCGACCCGCTGCCGGGCAACAGCGTGCGAGCGACAAGGAGGCCCACGATGAGCACGGCAAAGATGCCGCTCAGCACCTGCCAGCCGACCCGCCGACCGACCCGGTCAGACGAGCGCCCGGATCGGCCCGCCCGTTCGCGCTCGAGCGCGACCGACGTCCGCGCCCACAGGTCACGCGGCGGCTCGGGCATGGGCAGCATGCGCAGGAGCGCCCGGTCCTCCGCGTACGCGCCGGCGACCGCCCGGCATGCGTCGCAGTCCGACAGGTGGCCCTCGAGCCAGATCCGATCATCAGCGGAGAGCGGTCCATCGAGCCGATCGGAGGCAAGCACACGAGCCCGCTCGTGGGGCGACTGCGGGTCGTTGTGTCGGCGACCGTTCATCGGGCGCCCGACCGACCGACCGGCGGGATCGTCCGGCCGGTCGGATTGGCTCCGGCCTCAGCATCGGCTTCGGCCTCGATCGTCCGCTCCGCAGCCAGGGCCTGGCGGAGACTCTCCCGTGCCCGGGTCAGCAGTGCCCGCGCCGCGACATGGCTGACGCCCAGCGTCGCGGCCAGCTCGAGCCCGGTCAGATCGTGGAGCTCGGCCAGGAGCAACGCGGCGCGCTGGCGCTCGGGGATCTTATCGAGCGCGCGCTGGAGCGGAGCGGACAGGCGGGCCTCCATCGCCAGATGCTCGGCGGAGGGAGCGGATCCGTGCGACTCACCGGTCCACGGCAGGAACCGGACGATCTTCCGCCGCCGGAACTCATCGAGCGCCACGCGGTGGGCGATCTGGTACAGCCACGCCCGGGCGTGGGCGGGGTCGGCCAACGAGGCGTGATTCCGATAGGCCTTCACGAACGCATCCTGGGTCATGTCGGCGGCCATCTCGGGATCGCGCACCATCCGATACAGGTACGCGTAGATCTCGCCCTGGTGGCGGGCGAACAGCTCCTCGATGAACGCGTCGGCGGCCGCGCGGGCAGACGAGTCGGTCATCGGGCGGTCCGGGGCGAGGGCAAGCTGACCGCTGGGATGCACGGCCGAGAGACGAGGGCCGGCGCTGGCGTGTGACGCCCGGCCATCAGCGAGCTTCGATCGCGCCGAGCGTGGTCCGCTGCAGCTCCTCGACCGCCTCCTCCGGTGAGACGGGGTTGACCGGCAACCCGGTCCCCAGCTCCAGCCCGGCGATCTCGCGCAGACGCGGATGGATCTCCCAGTGCCAGTGGTAGGTCGCATCGATCCGTTCGCCGACCGGCGCCGTGTGGAGCACGAGGTTGTGGGGCGGCCCGTCCAGCCCGGCCAGCCGGCCGAGGACCTGCCGGAGCGCCTCGGCCGTGGCCTCCACGTCGAGATCGCTTGCTTCTCCGAAGTCGGCCGCGTGGCGGCGCGGCACGACCCACACCTCGAACGGAGACCGCGACGCGAACGGCGCGAAGGCGACGCTCGAGGCGTCTTCCCAGACGAGCCGTTCCCTGAGCCGGGGCTCGTCCCGGACGAGGCGGCAGAAGGGGCATTCGCCCTCGCGGATCACGAACCGCGCCGCGCCACCGATCTCCTCGGCGACCCGGTGCGGGACCTGGGGCAGGTCGTACAGGTCGAGGCACAGATGGTTGGTCCGGGCGCCGGCCTGAGCGCCCCAGTTCTGGACCACCTGGACGTAGGCGACCTGGCCGGCGGCTGCCGCGGCCGCCACGGCATCGCGACAGGCGCGCAGCATCTCGCCGGCGACCGCCATGCCCACGGCCTGGAGCGGGCGATGCTCGCGCGGCGGTGCGACCACGGTCCGCCAGCTGCCCGACGCCCGGGCCTGTTCGAGAGCCACCTGCGCGAGGTCCTCGTCGATGCGGCGGGCCTCCCCCTCGGTCCCCACGACATGAAAGGCGAAGTCCTTGAGGACCCGCACGCGAACGCCGTCCCCGGCCGGCTCCCGGCAGTTCTGGCAGTCGCCGCCGTCGTCGACGGCTGCCGCCGCGAGCCGGAAGCGATCGCGATGAAACGCCCGATCGACCACCGTCGCCACCCACCAGCCGGTGATCGCATCCTTGCGCAGCTCGAACAGGCCGGCGGCCACCGGGTCAGCCGGCCTCGCGCAGTCGGGCGGCGAGGGCCGCGGCAAAGGCGACGCCGGCGGCCTGGACCCCCTCGGTCGACGGGGGCTCGTCGACGCGCCCGAGCTCGCGGGCGATCGAGGTCGACTCGACGCCGGGCATGCCGCACGGGTCGATGAGCTCGAAATCGGACAGCTCCACGTTCACGTTCAGGGCGATCCCGTGGTAGCTGACGCCGCGCTCGATGCGCAGCCCGAGCGCCCCGATCTTGCGCGGCCGATCGCCGCTCGGATCGATCCAGCAGCCGGGATGCCCGTCGCGACGCTCGGCCGCGACGCCGAGATGCTGGCAGGTGTCGATCATGGCGCCCTCCAGGGCGCGGACGAACGGCCGCAGCAGGATGCCGCGGCGGCTCAGGGCCACGATCGGATAGGCGACGAGCTGGCCCGGGCCGTGGTAGGTCACTTCCCCACCCCGCTCGACCCGGATGAGCTCGATGCCACGCGCAGCGAGCTGGGCAGGCGCGGCCCGGACATGTGACT
>JAXDKT010000138.1:0-6167 GCA_034666965.1 Chloroflexota bacterium
CACGCTCGGTTATGCCGGCCACCCCTCCGCCGGTCAATAGGACTCTCGTCTCGAGCGCCCGGACCTGCTTGGTGCGTCACCGAGCCGAGCCGGGCCGGGCGCGCGCCGGGCCGGGCCGCGCGGGCGCCGGGCCGGGCTGGTCCTGCTGCCCCGCCACCGTCAGGCGCGCATGGTCCGCACGCTAACTCGGCTCTGGCCGGCCCTGCCGCCTCGCCACCGTCAGGCGCGCATGGTCCGCACGCTAACTCGGTCGTGCCGCCTCGCCACCGTCAGGCGCGCATGGTCCGCACCTTCGGAAGCGCGGAGGGCTGAATCGGGCCGAATCGGGGCCATATCCGGGCGGGCCGGGCCCCATCCCGGACCGGATCTCGAGTCGTCCACGCTCAGTGGACGGGTCCGCACCTCGCGAGGGCTGGCAGGATCGACGTGGCACTTCACTTAAGGTGCCCACCATGCGCGCCTGAAAGCGGCAGGAGGCTCCGAGGCACCACATTGACCAGAGGCACGGATCGATGACCAGAGGCACGTCGATGAGCAGCAAGGCCCCGTTCGAGGAGCTCGATTACGTCTACCTGCCGAGCTCGGACGTGGCGAGGGACGCAACGTACTTCAGCGAGGTCCTCGGCGGCCGGCTGATCTTCGCTGTCGAAGGAATGGGCGCCCGGGTGGCGATGATCGAGCTGGCCGAGGGGCCGCCCCGGATCCTGCTGACCGACCATCTCGTCGACGATCGGCCGATCCTGATCTACCGGGTCGCTACCCTCGACGGTGCCCTGGCCGAGCTCGAGGCACGGGGCTGGAAGCCGGCCGCGCGGCTCGAGATCCCGCAGGGACCGTGCTGCTCGTTCATCACGCCCGGCGGCCAGCGCATCGCCGTCTACGAGCGAACGCGGCCCGACGTCGAGGACCACTTCGCCGGCCGGCGCGACTTCTGAGGGCCGTGACGGTGCGGGAGCCTGCGGTCCCGAGACCGAGGTCGAGGACCACTTCGCCGGCCGGTGCGACTCCTGAGGGCCGTGACGGTGCGGGAGCCTGCGGTCCCGAGACCGACGGTGCGGACCACTTCGCCGGCCGGCGCGACTTCTGAGGGCGAGCGCCTACGTGCTGCGCTCGCTCGACCAGGATCTGACCGACGCGGGGGCGTGGAGCTCGGCGGAGATGTCGTCGGCGGCCTGGCGGATCTGGTCCTTGATCGGGCCCAGGAGCTGCTTCTCGCGGACCGTGGGCGCGGTGACGGTCACGGACCCGACGACCTTGCCCTGGGCGTCGAAGAACGGCACGCCGAGGCCGACCACGCCGACCTCGAATTCCTCGTGGTCGACCGCGTAGCCCAGCTCGCGGATGCGCACGATCTCGGCGTCGAGCCGCGCTCGGCGGGCCGCCCGCTCCGCGTCTGACAAACCCAGGAGGGCGTGCTCGAGCACGAGCTCGAAGTCGTCCGGCGGCAGGTGGGCCATGACGGCCTTGCCCGATGCGCGCCGGTCCTCCGAGCCCGAGTAGCCGACGGCCAGTCCCGTCACGCGGAGCGACTGGGCGCTCTCGATGACGATCTCGATGACGACCCGGTCGATGATGAGATGGGTGAGGTACACCGTCTCGCCGCAATCGACGGCGAGGCGCTCGAGGATCGGCCGCATCTGGCGGGCCAGGTCGCTGCTCCGACTCAGCGCCGCATAGAGCGACCCGACCCTGGCGCCGATCCGCAGCTCGCCCGCGCGGTCCTTGGCCAGGTAGCCGCGCGCGACCAGCGTGTTCACCAGGTGATACGTCGACGACACGTTGTGACCCAGGGCCGTCGCGACGCGCCGAACCGGCAGCGGATCCGGGCTCGCCGCGACGATCTCGAGCACGGTCAGGGCCCGATCCACGGTCTTCAGCGTGGCGACGTCTCCGTCCTTGGACTTCATGGTTCTCCAGCGTGCGCCGCGAGCGTAGCGCGACCTCGCCTTCGGACCGTCGCCAGGGCTGCCCGGCGCGATTCCCGTATTGACGTGGCCGCGGTCACGGGGGCAGTATAGCGGCCACACGCGCTATTTGGTATCGACTCCATATATCGACAACGGAGGAGTTACACGAATGGTGGCTCAATTCAAGGACGAGTCCTGGTGGGAGGACTACCGCGATGAGCTGAACCGCGACGCGGAGTGGTCGGCGGCGGCGCGCTACTTCCCGGCTCGGATCGAGCTCCGCTCCGAGGCTGGGTCGCACACCCTCGATACCCGCGACGGATCCGCGGTCTCGGTCAGCGCGGGCTCGCATCCGCTCGGCTCCGACGTGATCGTCGGCGGACCGGACTCGGAATGGACCCGCGTCCTCAACGGCGAGACCGACTGGTTTGAGGGCATGTCGCCCGGGCTGGGCAAGCTGACCCTCGAGGGCAACGCGGTGGGAGCGATCCGCAACGTCAAGGCGATGTGGCTACTCCTGGGAGCCATGGCCCGCGTCCGCAAGCCAAAGCCCAAGCGGCCGGCCTACTCGCCGCCGCCCAAGCCGAGCGGGGCCGAGGTCGTCGGGCGCTATGTCGACGTCAACGGCCTCACCACCTACTACGAGTCGGCCGGCGAGGGCGTCCCGATCGTGTGCATCCACGCGGCCTGCCAGGACACGCTCATGTACCGCCACACCGTGGCCGGCCTGTCCGACGAGTTTCGGGTGATCTCGATCGATGCCCCGGGTCACGGCAAGACCCTCGAGCCGCGCGGCGGCCCGTATCGGAGCATCGCCGACCACACCCTCTTCAACGAGGCGTTCATGGCGGCGATCGGGGTCGAGAACCCGGTGATCGTGGGCTGCTCGATGGGCGGCAACATGGTCCTCGACCTGGCGGCGCGCCGGCCCGACTACTACCGGGCGGTGATCTCGTGCGAGGGCGCCGACTACACCCCGACCGTCAGCGACTTCCTGCTCGAGATGCTGCTCCTCAACGGCCCCCAGATCCTGGAGTGCTGGTCGCAGTCCCTGACCGGCGACCGCACGCCGCCCGACCGCGCGCGCGAGGTCGTGTGGCAGATCCGGCGGGTCAATCCCGAGATGGCGGCCGGTGACCTGATCGGCTACGCCGGCTTCGACCGGCGCCAGGACATGGGCAACATCAAGAGTCCCGTCCAGCTCATCCGCGGCTCGTTCGACTGGCTCGTCAACCAGGAGATGGTCGAGGCCACCGCCAGCCGCATCCCGAACGCCAGGATCGATGTCCTCGAAGGGACCGGGCACTACCCGATGATCGAGAACCCGGCCGAGTTCAACGAGGCGATCCGGCGCTTCCTGCACGACGCGCTCTGATCCACGTCCCAAATAGGAGGAGGAGAGACACCGCGATGAAGACTCGAACCTGGACCCGTCCCGGCGGCTTGCCGGTGCCGCTCGTGGCCCTCGTGGCCCTCGTGGTCGCCGCCTGCGGGAGTGGCGGCGCATCGACCGCACCGACCGCGGCCAGCAGCGCCCCGAACGCCTCGAGCGCCGCTTCGCCGGCCGCTTCGACCGCCTCGCGGACCCTCGGAATCGTCCGCTTCTCGGGCACCGACACATTCTCCAACGGCGCCGCCGAGGGCATCGCCAAGTACGCCACCGACCAGGGCTGGAAGGTCATCGACGTCGACGCTCAGGGCAGCGTCGACCAGGCCAATGCCGCGATCACCAACCTGGTGACCGCCGGCGCCAGCGTGATCTACGCTTCGGTCTTCCCCAACGACGCACTCCAGGGTGGGATCGCCGCGGCCAAGGCCGCCAACATCCCCGTCGCCAACTGGGGCGGCGGTCTCGGCGATGGCGTGCCGATCGCGGCGGACGTCGGGCTCGGCGATGCCATTGCCGCGCGCGTGGTGGCCGACATGGGCGGCGAGGGTGAGCTGCTGGCCCTGGGCTACCGGCCGGGCCTGCCCTGCCAGCGGCGCGAGACGTCGCTGCTGAACGCGGTCAAGGGGACCAACATCAAGGTCACCCAGCAGCAGATCACCATCCCCGGCCAGGTCGACTCGGCCCTGCAGGCCACCCTCGGCTGGGCCGCAGCCCATCCCGAAGGCTCGGCGCCCAAGCTCGCGGTCTGGTCGTGCTTCGACGACCCGGCGAGCGGTGCCGTGGCCGCCCTGCGCCAGCTGAGCCGCAAGGACGTCCTGACCTACGGGATCAACGGCACACCGGATGCGATCGCATTGATCAAGGCCGGTGAGCTGACCGCCACGCTCTGGATCGACGGCTACGCCCAGGGCCAGGAGCTGGGCAAGCTCCTGTCCGAGGCCCTCGAGAAGGGCTCCGCGTTCACGCCGATCGAGATCGGTGGCAAGACGACCGTCGTGGACAAGGCCAACGTGGACCAATTCCTGGCCGAGCACCCGGAACTGGTGAAGCAGTAAGCGACGTAGCGTGACGCTTTCTCACGCCGCCGCCGGCGCAGTCCTGCCCCCAGCTGCGCCGGCGGCGGAAGTTCACGGCCTGGTCAAGGAGTACGGGTCCATCCGGGCGCTCCGCGGCGTCGACCTGTCGATCGGCGCGGGGGAGATCCACGGGCTGGTCGGCGCCAACGGGGCCGGCAAGTCCACCCTCATCCGGATCCTGGCCGGGGTCGAGCAGCCCGATGGCGGCGAGGTCCTGGTGGATGGGCTGGCCACGACCATCCGCGATCCGAGTCATGCGACCGACCTCGGGTTCAGCTTCATCCACCAGGAGCTGAGCCTCGTCGAGCGGTTCACCGCCGCACAGAACATCGAGCTTGGCAGCCGCGACGTGGGGTTGCTTCGACCGGCCTCGTTCGACGGGGTCTCGAGCGCGGTCCGCAAGGTCGCCGATCGTCTCGGGATCGGCTTCCGGCTGGACGTTCCCGTGGCGCGCCTCACGGTTCATCAGAAGTGGCTGGTCGCGATCGCCAAGTCGATGCTCCGGCGGCACACGCTGATCGCCATGGACGAGCCCACGGCGGCCCTCGATCTCAACGAGACCGAGCATCTGTTGGGGGTCATCAAGGACCTCGCCCGGGACGGAGTGGCGATCCTGTACGTGAGCCACCGCCTCGACGAGGTCATCGGGATCTGCGATCGGGTCACGGTCTTCAAGGACGGCTCCGTCTCGGCCGAGTTCGAGCGGGGCGGCTACGAGCGCGCTGACGTCGTCCGGGCCATCGTGGGCGGGGCGATGGAGGAGCCCGAGATCGTGCCCTTCCAGCCGCCTGCTGGCGAGCCCCTGTTCGCGGCCTCGGGCGTCGTCAGCCGTCCGGCCGTTCGCGGCGTCGACCTGACCGTGCGCGCCGGCGAGCTGGTGGGGGTCGCCGGCCTGGTCGGCTCCGGTCGGACCGAGCTGGCCCGGGTCCTGTTCGGCGTCGACCGGCCGAGCGCGGGCGAGATGACGCTGGCCGGGGCCTCCTACCGGCCCCGCAACCCGTCCGAGGCGATCGCGGCGGGTGTCTGCTACGTGCCCGAGGAGCGCCGGTCCGAAGGCCTGTTCATGAGCCGCTCGGCCGAGTTCAACCTCAACATCGCGACGCTCGATCGGCTCCGGAGCTGGGACTGGCTGCCCCTCCTGAGCCGGGGCAAGTCCGTCCGCCAGGGCCTCAAGCTCATCGACGCGTTGCAGATCAAGAGCGCCCAGCCATCCACGCCGGTCCACGCCCTGAGTGGTGGCAACCAGCAGAAGCTGGTCATCGGGAAGTGGCTCGCGGCGGAACCGCGGTTCCTGGTCCTCGACGAGCCCACCCGCGGTGTTGACGTCGGGGCCAAGAGCGACATCTACGCGCGGATCCGCGACCTGGCGTCAGCGGGCATGGGTGTGCTGGTGATCTCGTCCGAGTTCGAGGAGCTGGTCGTGTGCGACCGGGTCGTGGTCATGCGCGAAGGCCGGATGGTCGGCCAGCTGACCGGCGCCCGGATCACCGTCGAAGGGATGCTGAGGCTGTGCTATGAGTGACGCTGCCCCCGGGACGCCGAGCGTGCCACCGCCCCCGAGCGTGCCACCGCCCCCGAGCGTGCCACCGACGCCGGGCGTGCCACCGCCGCCGAGCGTGCCACCCGCGGAGCGGGCCGGCGGACGCCGGGCGCTGGCCTGGCTGGCCCGCTACGGCACCCTGGCTGCGCTGGTGGTCATGATCGCCGGCTTCGGGATCCTCTCGCCAAAAGCGTTCCTGTCCGGCCCCAACCTGATCAACGTCCTCAACCAGGCGGCCCTCCTGGCGATCGTGG
>JAXDKT010000139.1:0-3010 GCA_034666965.1 Chloroflexota bacterium
AGGTCGGCGATCAGGTCGTCGACGTGCTCGAGCCCGACCGACAGCCGGATCAGATCCGGGGTGGTGCCCGTCGACTCCTGCTCCTCGGGCGTGAGCTGCGAATGGGTCGTCGAGGCGGGGTGGATGATCAGCGACTTGGCGTCGCCGACGTTGGCCAGCAGGCTGAACAGCTTGACCTCGTCGATCAGCCGCCGGCCGGCTTCCACGCCGCCCTTGACCCCGAACGTGACGATCCCGCCGAAACCGCCCTTGAGATAGCGGACGGCGTTGCGGTGGGCCGGGTGGGACTCGAGTCCCGGGTAGCTGACCCAGGTGACGCCGGGCTGCTTCTCCAGCCAGCGGGCCACCGCCAGGGCGTTCTCGCTGTGGCGCTGGATGCGCAGCGGCAAGGTCTCCAGACCCTGGAGGAACAGGAACGCGTTGAACGGGCTGAGCGCCGGCCCGATGTCGCGCAGGCCCTGGACGCGCAACTTGAGGATGAACGCGAGGGGCCCGAACGCCGCGGTGTAGCTGACCCCGTGATAGCTCGGGTCGGGCTCGACGAAATCGGCCCGGAATCGCTCGGAGGCCGCCCAGTCGAACGTGCCGCCGTCGACGACGACGCCACCGATCGAGGTGCCGTGGCCGCCGATCCACTTGGTTGCCGAGTGGATGACGATGTCGGCGCCGTGCTCGATCGGCTTGGTCAGCAGCGGCGCAAAGGTGTTGTCGACGACGAGCGGAACGCCCCGGGCGTGAGCGATGTCGGCGATCGACGCGATGTCGTGGACGTCGAGCCGGGGATTGCCGATGGTCTCGATGAAGACGGCCTTGGTCCGCTCGTCGATCGCCGGAGCGAACGTCTCGGGCCGGGTCCCGTCCACGAAGCGGGTGCTGATCCCGATCTTGGGCAGGGTGTACTTGAACAGGTTGTAGGTGCCGCCGTACAGGCTGGAGCTGCTGACGATGTTGTCGCCGGTGTGGGCCAGGTTGAGGATCGTCAGGGTCTCGGCGGCCTGACCGCTGGCCAGACCCAGCGCACCGACGCCGCCCTCGAGCGCGGCGACCCGCTCCTCGAACACGCCCGTGGTCGGGTTCATGATCCGGGTGTAGATGTTGCCGAACTCCTCGAGCGCGAACAGCCGCCCGGCGTGGGCCGCGTCGTTGAACACATACGAGGTGGTGGCGTAGATCGGGACGGCCCGGGCGTTGGTGGCCGGATCCGGCTTCTGGCCGGCATGGAGGGCCAGGGTCTCGGGCTGGAGCTTCGGCTCTTCGTGGTGCGACATGGAGGCATCTCCGGTGGGGACGGGTGGAACGGGCGCGAGCCCTGGCCCGGGGAAGGCCTGTGGGTTCGGCGGCTACCCGTCGCGCTGTGCCGGAGAATCAACGACCGCGGTCCACCTGGTGGATCCGCGGCCCCGGGACCGGTCTTCGGTCCCGCTACGTCCTGACTAGGATGCGCGTGACCTCAGACCCCATCCTCCGCACGGCGGGGCCGCCAGCGCATACACATCGACCAGGAGACGCAGGTTCGGTTCATCGCCGGCTGATGATGACCGAGGTCGTCTTCGGGCGTCAAGGGTCGTACCGGAACGCAACCTTGCCGGCACCCGATCGGCGGCTAGAATCCGGCCGATGCCCGAGATCCCGGCCGAGTTCCGCGCGTTCGTCGCCGAGAAGGTCGGCGAGACCGTCGAGCGAAGGCTGCGTGCGTTCGCCGCGGCCGACCTTCCGCCGGGCGAGGTGGACATCCGGGTCCGCTGGTCGAGCGTCAACTACAAGGACGCCCTGGCCACGATCCCCACCGGCAAGGTCGCCCGGATCAGCCCGCTCATCCCAGGCATCGATCTGGCCGGCACGGTCATCGCCAGCGAGGACGAGGCGGTTCCGATCGGCGCCGAGGTCGTCGCCCACGGCTACGACCTGGGTGTCGCTCGACACGGCGGCTTCGCCGAATATGCCCGCGTCCCGGCCGACTGGATCGTCCCGCTCCCCGGGGGCTTGACCGCGCGCGACGCGATGGCCGTCGGGACGGCCGGCTTCACCGCCGCGCTGTCCGTCGCCCGGCTCGAGGCCCACGGGCTGAGCCCCAACGACGGGCCGGTCCTGGTCACCGGTGCGAGCGGCGGCGTCGGTCGGACGGCCACGGCCATCCTCGTCGAGCGCGGCTATGAGACCTGGGCCGCGACCGGCAAGACCGACGTCCACGACGATTTGCAGGCGATGGGTGTCGCCGGGATCCTGTCGCGTGACGAGGTGACCGCGGACAGCCCTCGGCCGCTCGAGAGCGAGCGCTGGGCGGGGGCGGTCGACAGCGTCGGGGCGGCGACCCTGCCCTACATCCTGCGCACCCTGCGCTGGGGCGGGGCGGTCGCGGCCAGTGGCAATACCAGCGGGGCGCCCTTTGCGACCACGGTCTTTCCGTTCATCCTGCGGGGCGTGTCCCTGCTGGGGATCGACTCGGCCAGACTCGGTATCGCGGAACGACGCCATCTGTGGGACCGGATCGCCGGCGATCTCCGGCCGCGCGGGCTGGGCGAGGCGCTGACCGAGGTGGAGCTCGACGGCCTCGAACCGGCGCTCGACGCCATCCTGGCCGGTCAGGCCCACGGCCGCTGGCTGGTGCGTCTGGCCGGCTGAGCGCCCGAGCGCCGGGGCACCGGCTGATCGCCCGGGCGCCGGCTGGCCGGCTCGAGTTCCCGCGCGAGGCGACGGCTCGAGTGCCCGCGCGAGGCGCCCGCTCGAGTGCCCCGCGAGGCGCCCGCGCGATTGCGATCTGTCGCGCGCCTGCAAGGCGTGGTGCCGCTTGCGCGGACTCGCCTGCGACGCTGATGGCGGCAGGCTCGGCGTGGGTGCAGCCGGCCAGATCGGCCGACGGTCCGCCCCTGCATGAGGCGAAGGCATGCTGACCCTGACCAAGAATGGGCGCGAGTTGCGCGATGTCGAGGCGGTCGGTCTCGATCGGCTCCCGGCAAGTCGAGAGGACTTCGAGATGCTCGGCCGCGAAGGCCTCAAGGCCGGCCGCGAA
>JAXDKT010000140.1:0-10272 GCA_034666965.1 Chloroflexota bacterium
GCGGTCTGATGGCCGGCGAACGCCCCGGATTCGAGCACAGGCCCGAACGGCACGGGCTGATCGGGCCGTTCAGCGGGCGACAGCTGGCCGCCGTCCTGGGCATCGTCATCGTCGTCGCGGTCATCCTCGTCGCGGCCACCCGACCGCTGGGCCAGGTGGGCACGACCGGACCGGGCAACCCGCGCCCGACCGCCTTCCTGCTCGGATCGCCAACGGTCGGGCTCGAGCCTGGCAGCCTCGCCCCGGAGATGTCCGGCACCCGCGCCGACGGAACCGCCTGGGCGCTCCAGGACGTGGACGGCCAGCCGATCAGCCTCGCCGGCCTGCGCGGCAAGGGCATCTGGATCAACTTCTGGGCGAGCTGGTGCCCACCCTGCCAGGCCGAGACGCCAACCCTGCGCGACACCTACGACGCCTACAAGGAGCGGGGCCTGGCGATGATCGGCATCAGTGTCCAGGAAACGAATCCGGCCGACGTGGGGGCCTATGCCGCCAAGTACGCCCTGGGTTACACGATCGCCGCCGACCTGTCGGCCGACGTCCTCCACCTCTATCGGGTGTACAGCCTGCCCACCCAGGTGTTCATCGGGCCCGACGGACGGATCCGCAAGGTCCTGACCGGACCGCTCTCGCCGGAACAGGCCGCCGCCGAGGTCGAGGCGATCCTGCCGGCCGCCAGCGGGTCCCACGCGCCGACCAGCTCAGCCGCCCCGACGGGCTCACCGGCGCCGGCAGGCTCCGCCGCGCCCTGACTCAGCCCGGCTCGAAGGCGAACCGGTCGCGCTCGCGCACCAGCCGGCCGGCGGGCCGATGGCGCTCGTGGGAGAGCACGATCGTCCAACCCTCGGCGGATGCCCGGGCGAATAGCTCGCCCTTGACCAGGACCGAGTCGAGGGGAACGTCGTCGAACGCGGTGACCCACTTGGGGTTGGCGCTCCAGGGCCGCATCGCCAGGTCGCCGAAGAAGGCCAGCGTCCGGGCGCTGGGGCCGCTGCCCCGGACGACGATGGCCTGGTGCCCGACCGAATGGCCCCCGGTCGGGATGACCGACACGCCCTGGAGGATCTCCCGCTCACCATCGGCCCAGCCCTCGGCGCCCCACTCGCGCACGAGTCGCAGCTCGGGCTGGTCGTAGCTCGCGACCAGGCGCGGGTTGTCACCCAGGGCGATCTCCCACTCGGCCCGCTGGGCGACGACGGTCGCGCGCGGAAATGCCCGCCGGCCATCCGCGTCGAGGAGCCCGCCGGCATGATCGAAATGGAGGTGGCTGAGCGCCACCACGTCGACCGTCGCGGGGTCGAAGCCGGCCCGCCGCAACGCGACCAGGACCGGGTCGCCCTCATACCCTCGGCTGGTGCGCAGCTTGTCGTCGGCGCGCTCGCCGATCCCGGTCTCGACCAGGACCCGCCCGGCCGGCGTCTCGATCAGGAGGCAGTTGAGGGCCTGGATGAGACGGTGGTCGGCGGTCAGCTCGGCCGCGACGTGGCGTTCCCAGAGCAGTCGCGGGACGGGTCCGAAGATCGCCCCGGCATCGGTCAGGAACGTGCCCGCCTGGACCAACGCCACGGTCGTCCCACCGCCCAGGTCGGCGGACCAGTGCACGGCATCGTTGAGGCTCACCGCCGGTCTCGGACGTGGCGTCGCGGTCCGTTCAGGACCGGGACGGCTCCTCGCGCTTGTGCCCGGCAAAATCGCGGTGGAAGGCGGACGCCGTCGGCTCGGACTGGCCCTGGTACTTCGAGCCAAGGTCCGGCGAGCCGTACGGCCGGTCGACCGGGCTCGACATCCGGAAGAAGCTGATCTGTCCGATGCGCATGCCGAAGTACAGCGCGATCGGCAGGTTGGCGACGTTGCTCAGCTCGAGGGTGAGATTGCCCTTCCAGCCCGGGTCGACATAGCCGGCGGTGGAATGGATCAGCAGGCCCAGTCGTCCGAGCGAGCTCTTGCCCTCGAGTCGAGCCACGAGGTCGTTGGGCAGCTCCACCCATTCGAGAGTCTGGCCCAGCACGAACTCGCCGGGATGGAGGATGAACGGCTCGTCGTCGTCGACCCGCAGGAGCTCGGTCAGGTCCGGTTGGGGAGCCCGCACGTCGATGTAGGCGTAGCGGTTGTTGCGGAACACCCGGAAGCTGCGGTCCAGGTGCAGGTCCACCGACGACGGCTGGAGGTCGTGCGCATCGTAGGGATCGATCCGGATGTCACCGGCCTCGATCGCGGCCCGGATGTCACGGTCGGACAGGACGCTCATAGATCCTCGCCGCGGGTTTCGTACAGGGTGTCGACCTCGCGCTTGAGGTCTTCGAGGTCCTCGAAGCTCTGGTACACGCTGGCAAAGCGGATGTAGGCGATCTGGTCGATCCCGCGGAGGGCCTCCATGGCCAGCGTCCCGATCCGGGACGAGGGGATCTCGCTGGCTCCAGCCGAGCGCAACTCGGCCTCGATCGCGTCGGCGGCGGACTCGGCCGCGCCATCGGCCACGGGCCGTCGGGTGAGCGCCTTGCGCAGGCCCGAGGCGAGCTTGTCGCGGTCGAACTCCTGGCGGATGCCGTCGCGCTTGACCACGACCAGGCGGGCAGCCTCGACTCGCTCGTAGGTCGTGAACCGGGTGGCGCAGGCGGCGCATTCGCGTCGGCGGCGGATCGTGGCCGCGTCGTCGAGATCGCGCGAGTCGACGACCCGGGTCTCCCGCTCACCGCACTGGGGGCAGCGCATCGCTCTCCCTGACCCTTCGCCCGTCGACCCGGATCTCGGGCCGACCACCACTACCACTAGTGGTATGGCCCGATGGTACCACTAGATACGGTGTCTCGACCGGCATCTTGTCAGCGTTTGCGGCGCGACAGCCAGCGGCGCTGATCGGCCGGGCGGCCCGAGGCCAGGTCGTCGGCGTGGCGGGCGATCGCCTCGCGGGCGTGGAGGGTGTTGAGGTACCCGCGCTTGATCGCCGTCTGGGCCTCCAGCTCCTGGTGGGGACCCGACGGCGCGGTCATCACGCCGCAGCCGTAGGTGGCCATCTCCAGCGCGCGCGCGGCGCGCTCCAGCTCGGCCAGCAGATTGGCCCGGACGTCGTCGGCCGGAACCGGTCCGTGGAGCGCGGCGGCCTCCTGGGTGTAGCGGGCCACGGCATCGCGGGCCGCCGCAAGGTTGGGCTCGATCGTGTCCGCCGCGACGTGATGACGGCGGACGGCGTCGATCCGCTCGATGACGCCGGTCAGGGACGTGTCGATCCGTGCCGCCAGGTCCTCGACCGCGCGCCGGAACCGCTCCTCGTCACGAGTCCGGGTCAGGCTCCGCGATGCGCGCCGGAAGAGGACGATGAACACGGCCGCCAGGACGACGAACGCGACCAGCGGGATCACCAGCGCCAGGATCGATGCCACGGCTCGGTCGCGTCCCCCCGTTCAGGTCGTGCGGGCGCGCAGGGCCGCCACCAGAGCTGGGACGACCTCGAACAGGTCGCCCAGGACCACCACGTCGGCGTACTCGGCGATGGGCGCGTCGGGATCGCGGTTGATGGCCACGATCGTGTCGGCCGTCTGCATCCCGACCTTGTGCTGGATCGCCCCGGAGATGCCCAGGGCGACGTACAGCGCCGGCTTGACGATCTTGCCGGTCTGGCCGATCTGCTGACTGTATGGGATCCAGCCCGCGTCCACCGCCGCGCGAGAGGCGCCGATCGCCCCGCCGAGCGTGGCCGCCAGCTCCTCGACGATCCGGAAGCCGTCGGGCCCGCCGACGCCCCGGCCACCGGCCACGATGACCCGTGCCTCCTCGATCGGGGCCGCTCCGCCGGCCTCGGCAACCCGCTCCAGAACGCGAACGGCCGGAACGTCCTCGGCCGGCTCGGAGGCCACGACCTTGACCCGCCCGGCGCTGCTGGCCGGCTCGGCGGTGACCACATTCGGTCGAACGGTCACGATGCCCGGCCCGTCGCTGAATACCGACCAGGTGTTGAGGCGCCCGCCGAACACACTCATCTCCACGACCGGCCCGTCGTCCCAGGTCACCGCGGTCGCATTGCCCAGCAGACCCCGACCGAGGACCGCCGACAGGATGCCGGCGACGTCCCGCCCGTCGGGCGATGCCCCGAGCAGGACCAGGTCCGCGCCGCGAGCCAGGCGGACCGCCTCGGCCGCGACCCGCTGGGGCGCGACGTGATCGGCCAGCTCGGGGGCGGCTACGGCCTCGACCTCGGGCAGGTAGGCAGCCAGCTCCCCGGCGGCGGCGGTCGGGTCCGTGGCGACGACCAGGCCACGCACATCGTGACCGGAGGCCTCGGCCAGGGTTCTCGCCAGGGTGGCCACCTCGCCGCTGATCCGGGCCAGCGTCCCGTCGGGGGCGACCTCGGCGATGACCGCGATCGTGCCCATCAGATGAGCCTGCGCTCGGCCAGGAACTCGACCAGCTGGTCGGCCGCCTCGGCCGCCGGCGCGCGGATCACCCGGGTCGCCGCCCGGGCCGGCGGCGCCTCGGCCCGGAGCACCTTGGTGGTCGCGGCCGAGCCCCCGACCTCGCTTGGATCGAGCCCCAGGTCGGCCAGCGACCAGGTCACGATCTCCTTGGAGCGGGCGGCCATGATCCCCTTGAGCGAGGGGTAGCGCGGCTCACCCAGAGCCTGGGTCGCGACGACCAGCGCCGGGAGGGCCGCCTCGAGCTGGTCGTATCCGGTCGGGCTGATCCGGCGGACGCGCACGACCGCGCCGCTGGGCTCGATCCTGGCCGCGTACGACAGGTAGGGCAGCCCGGTCAGCGTCGCGACCCCCGCGGCGACGGTCCCGGTGCCGCCGTCGGAGGTGTCGGCGCCGGCCAGGACGAGGTCGTATTCGAGCCGGTCGAGCGCGGCCGCGAGGACCCGGGCCGTTGACAGGGTGTCCGAGCCGGCCAGGGCCGGATCCGTCACGAGCACGCCCGAGTCGGCGCCCATCGCAAGAGCCTTGCGCAGGGTCTCCGGAGCGGTTTCGGGCGCCATTGCCAGGAGGGTCACCGTTCCCTCGCCGGCGGCCTCGCGGAGCTTGAGCGCGGCCTCGATGGCATATTCGTCGTTGGCGTTGACGACGGCGGGTGACGCCGCCCGGTCGACCCGCAGGTCGGGGCCGAGGCGCTCCTGGCCGGTGGTGTCCGGCACGGGTTTCGCGAGGACGACGATCCGCACCTGCGGGCAACCTCCGTTGGGGCGATCAGCGCTGGGCGGTGAGCAGGGATCGGGCGACGACCAGGCGCTGGATCTGCTGGGTGCCCTCGTACAGCTGGGTGATCTTGGCGTCGCGCATCATCCGCTCGACCGGGAACTCGTCGACATAGCCGTAGCCCCCCAGGACCTGTACTGCGTCGGTCGTGACCCGCATCGCGGCGTCGCCGGCGACCAGTTTACAGACCGCGGCCCAGCGCCCGGGATCGCCCTCCCCCGCCTCGATGGCCGCGCAGGCCGTGTACAGCAGCGAGCGAGCCGCCTCGGTCGTGGCGTCCATGTCGGCCAGCATCGCCTGGATCATCTGGAACTCGGCGATGGGCTTGCCGAACTGGACCCGCTCGGTGGCGTAGTGGGCGGCCACGTCCAGTGCGCCCTGGGCGATCCCCACCGCCTGGGCGGCGATGCCCGGCCGCGAACGCTCGAAGGTGCGCATGGCCAGGGCGAACCCCTCCCCTTCGGCACCGACCCGGTTCGCGGCGGGAACCCGGACTCCATCGAACAGGAGCTCCGAGGTCGGCGAGCCCCGGATACCCATCTTGTGCTCCAGCCGGCCGACGCTGAACCCCGGTCGGTCCTTCTCGACCACGAAGCAGGACAGGTTGCGGTGGCGCTTGCCGGCGGGGTCGGTCACCGCGAAGACCGTGATCAGGTGGGCCACGCTGCCCTGGCTGATGAACCGCTTGGTGCCGTCGAGAACGTAGTCGTCGCCCTCGCGGACCGCGCGGGTGGCGATCGCCCCAGCGTCCGAGCCGGCGCCGGCCTCGGTCAGCGCGAACGCGATGAGCGCCTTGCCGGCGGCCAGGTCGGGCAGCCAGCGCTGTTTCTGCTCATCGGTCCCGGCCATCACGATCGGCAGCGAGGCGAGCTCGTGGACGGCCAGGATGAGCCCGGTCGTGGCGCACGCCGCGCTGAGCGCCTCGATCGCCAGGCAGGTCGTCAGCAGATCCGCGCCGAGACCGCCGTACTCGATCGGGTAGGGCAGGCCCAGGATGTCCTGGGCGGCCAGCAGCTCCTTGATGTCCCACGGGAACTCGGCCGTGCGGTCGATCTCGGCGGCGCGCGGCGCGACACGCTCGCGGGCGACCAGGCGAACGGCGTCACGCAGGGCGCGCTGCTCGTCGGTCAGCCGGAACGCCGCCGCCGGCTCGCTCATCGGCTGGCGGTCACTGGATGACCGGCAGCTGGCGGCCGGCCGGGATGGGCGCGAGGCTGTCGGCCAGGAGCTCCGCGATGTCGATCGCGCTGACGGTCCCGGCGGCGTTGGACTCGGACTCGGCCAGGCCATCGCGGAGCATCGTCATGCAGAACGGGCAGTTGGTGGCCACCGTGCCCGCCCCGGTCGCCAGGGCCTGGCGCGTCCGCTCCGCGTTGATCCGGGTGCCCCGAGTCTCCTCCATCCACATCCGCCCGCCGCCCGCCCCGCAGCAGAACCCGTTCTTGCCGTTGCGCTCCATCTCGACCAGCTCGAGGCCGGGCACCGAGGCCAGGACCGCGCGTGGCTGGGCCACGACGTCGTTGTAGCGGGCCATGTAGCACGAGTCGTGGAAGGTCACGCTCCGCGGTGCGCTGTCGCCGGTGGCGTCGGCGTCAATCGTCCGCAGACGCCCCTCGGCGAGGAGCCGCTGGAGGTAGACCGAGTGGTGGACGATCTCGTACTGTCCGCCCAGCTGACCGTACTCATTGCCGATCGTGTTGAAGCAGTGCGGGCAAGCGGTCACGATGCTCTTGAGCCGGTACCGGTCGAGGGTGGCCACGTTGGCCGCGGCCAGCATCTGCCAGACGTAGTCGTTGCCCATCCGGCGCGCCGGGTCACCGGTGCACGACTCCTCCTGGCCCAGGATGGCGAACCGGACGCCGGCGGCGTTCAGGCAGGTGGCAAAGGCTCGAGCCACGCGTCGATTGCGCTCGTCGAACGCCGCCGCGCAACCGACCCAGTAGAGCACCTCGATCTCGCCCAGGCGGTCCTCCGCGGCCAGCTCGGCCACGGTCGGGACCGCGAACTGAAGTCCCTTGGTCCAGTCCGTCCGGGTAGCCTTGGGCTGGCCCCACGGGTTGCCGGCTCGTTCCATGTTGGTGAACGCCGCGGTCAGCTCGGACGGGAACCGAGAGTCCTCGAGAACCAGGTTCCGGCGCAGCCCGACGATCTTGTCGACATGCTCGATCAGGACCGGGCAGGCCTCCACGCAGGCGCCGCAGGTCACGCAGTCCCAGACCGCGTCGTAGGGAATCGCGTCATCGACGATCGGCTTGGCCAGGGCCGCCGCGGCCGGCGTGGTGTCGTCGAGCCCGTAGGCCTCACGCACGATCGGCGAGTTCGGGATCAGGTCGATGCCGTGCTCCGCCTCGACCGACATGTCGCGGATGCCCATGATGAAGGCCTTGGGGTTGAGCGGCTTGCCGGTGGCGTTGGCCGGGCAGGCCGCCTGGCAGCGGCCGCATTCGGTGCAGGTGAAGCCGTCGAGGAGGTCCTTCCAGCCCAGGTCCTGGAGGGTCCGCAGCCCGAACGAGGCGTTCTCGTCCTCGAGGTCCATGGCCGGCAGCTCGCCGCGCGGGGCCAGCTTGCGGAAGTAGATGTTGAAGAAGCTCGTGACGATGTGCAGGTGCTTGCTGAAGGGCAGGTACACCAGAAATACCGAGACGAGCGCGATGTGGGCCCACCACAGCCCGGCAAAGACCGCCCCGTCGACGGCCGTCCCGAGCGCCCGCAGCGGGATCGCCAGGGCGTTGGCCACAAACGCGCCCGGAACATCTCCGAAGCGGGCGGCCTCGAACGCCTGGGCCAGCAGCTCCGTGCCCACCACCCCGCCGATCATGGCCAGGATGATCAGCGCGGAGCGGCTCAGGGTCAGCCGCCGCGGCCTGGTCACCAGGCGCCGGAAGAGCGCGTAGCCGACCGCGGCCAGAGTGATCACCGCCACGCTGTTCTGCATCGCCGACACGGCCGTCCACAGCCGTCCGTCGGCGGGCCAGGCGATGACCGCCTGGACCAGGCCGCCGGTGACCACGTTGGCGGTACCGATGGTCAGCAGCACGAAGCCCCAGAAGATGGCGAAGTGCATCAGGCCTGCCCGCGGGTCCTTGAACATGCGCGTCTGGAGCAGGGCATAGCGGACCAGGCCCAACGTCCGGCGCGGGATGTCGCTCAACGGGTTGGGACCCTCGGCGCGGGCCACGACAAAGATCCGCAGGTGGCGGGCCATGACCAGCCCGAACACGATCACCGCGCCCCAGAACAGTGGGAAGACGAGGGGGTAGGCAGGGACGGTTGCGAAGATCGGGAACACTTACTCGACCGACCCTTGGGCGGGTAGATCCGGCCGACCACCGGCCGCGGCCGCCGACGTGTGGTCGAACGGACCGGCCAGGGTCTCGAGGGCGTGGCCCAGAACCGGGACGATCGCCTCGAGCGACTCGAGCGCCCCGCTGGGGCTGCCCGGAACGTTGACGAGGAGCGTCTGCGCGCGAACGCCGACGATGCCCCGCGAGAGGACCGCCATCGGCGTCGAGCGGCGGCCCTCCGCCCGGATGAGCTCGGCCAGCCCGGGCACCTCGTAGTCGACCACCGCGCCGGTTGCCTGGGGGGTCACGTCGCGCGGGGTGAGGCCGGTCCCGCCGGTGGTCACGACCAGGCTGTGGTCCGCTGCCCCGTCCACCAGCGCCTCCTCGATCTGCCAACCTTCGTCGGGCGCGGTCGCGCGGTCGACCACGAAACCGAGCTCGACCAGGCGGGCCGCCAGGCGATCGCCCGAGAGATCCTCGCGGGCACCGGACATCACCCCGTCGCTGATCGTGACCACCAGCGCCCGTCGACCGTCGCCTGGCCGCGCGTCGTGTCCGCTCACCCGCCACCCTTCTTCCGCCCGGGCACGATCCGACCGGCGGCCCGGTCGCCCGGTCGCCGGCTGTCCGGCGCCGGCCCGGGCTTTGTCCGATCGACCGGGCGAACCCAGTCGCCGCTCTTGCCACCGGTCTTGGAGACCAGCCGGATGGATCGAATCTCCACCCCGCGCTCGACCCCTTTGACCATATCGTAGACGGTGAGCGCCGCCACGGAGGCCGCGGTGAGCGCCTCCATCTCGACCCCCGTGGAGCCCACCGTGGCCGCCTCCGAGCGGATGCGCAGGCCGCCGGCGACGCGGTCGGGGACCACCTGGACGAGCAGGTCGGTGAGCCCGATCGGGTGACACAGCGGGATGAGGTCGCTGGTGCGCTTGCCGGCCATGACCCCGGCGAGCTCGGCGACGGACAGCACGTCGCCTTTGGGCGTGGCGCCGTCGATGACCAGGCTGAGCGTCTCCGCCGAGCAGGCCACGAAGGCTTCGGCCACAGCCCGCCGGGCGGTCGCCGGCTTGGCGCTGACA
This sequence comes from Chloroflexota bacterium, assembly GCA_034666965.1. Lineage (GTDB taxonomy): Bacteria > Chloroflexota > Limnocylindria > Limnocylindrales > CSP1-4 > Chersky-267. The sequence continues at coordinate 9,553 of JAXDKT010000140.1, forward strand.
TCGACCATCCGGGGCCGCCCGGTCCGGTCGACATGGGTCAGCCGGCGCCGCTCGGCGCGGGGGGCGGGTTTACGGTCCATCGGTCGCCTCCGGGGTGGATGGTGCGGGCGGGGTCATGGCCGATCGAGCCGGATCAGCTCGACCAGGGCGCCGGCGGGCAGGGCGTCGAACGCTTCGGGAACGACCGCCAAGGCTTCGGCGGCGGCCAGCGCGCTGAGCACGTGGCTGCCCTGGCCGCCGGCCAGCCGGACACGCAGGCGTCCGGCATCGTCGCGGACGGCTCGGCCGGTCGGGTCACGTTCGACGACGACGCGCAGGAAGGCTCGGCGACCGGGCGCCTTGGTGACCGGCTCGAGGAGGATCCCCTGGTCGGTCTCGCGCAGGAGGCGCGAATGGCCGGCCAGCCGGCGGATCGCCGGTCGCACGAACAGCTCGAAGGTGACGAAGCTGCTGACCGGGTTGCCCGGCAGCCCGAACAGGACGACGCCACCGGGGGCCAGCCCGAAGGCGAAGGGCTTGCCGGGCTGAACGGCGACCCGCCACAGGTCGACCCGCCCGAGGGTCTCGAAGGCCAGCTTGACCACGTCGTAGGGACCGACCGACACGCCACCGGCGACGATCACGGCATCGGCCTCTGCGATCCCCCGCCGGAGGCGGGCCAACACGTCGTCGAGGTCGTCCCGGGCGATGCCCAGATCGATCGCCGTCGCACCGGCAGCG
>JAXDKT010000141.1:0-30928 GCA_034666965.1 Chloroflexota bacterium
TGCCGGCCGCCGGCGCCTCGAGCAGGTCGAAATGACCGCCGGCCGCGATCCGCCAGCGTCCGTTGGCGGGATGGAGCAGCTCGCCGGCCGGGGTCCGCGGCTGGCGGCGGCGGAGCGGACCGGCGGCCTCGTGACCGTCGCCCGGCCACCAGTCGCCGGCCTCCAGCGGCGGGCTGTCGGTCTCCTCGGGCTCGGCGACCGGCGGGCCCGCATCGACCCGTGGGTCGCGTTGGCGCTCGGCCAGACCGAGGCCAGGGCTGACCGAATCGCCCTGGGCCACGAGAATCCGGTCGCCGGGTCCCAGGTCGAACCAGGCGATCGGATCGAGATCGAGCAGGCGCCGCGCCGGGATCAGCTCGAGACCGCGGTCGTTCTCGAGCGCCAGCGTCGGGGCGTCGTGATCGATCATGTGTCGCCGCCGGTCCAGAAGGCGGCCTGCCACGCCTCGAGCATCGCCCGCCGGCGCTCCGCCCGCTCGGGCAGGCGCAGCGGGATGTCGCGCAGGTCGACGAGCAGACCGCCCAGCCCGCCGCCGACCTCGACGGTCAGGTGCCGACCGCGCGCGCCCAGCCCGACCGGATCGCGAAAGCGCAGATCGGCGACGGCCAGCTGGCCCGGGGGCAGATCGACCAGCTGGAGCCCACCCGGCACCAGCTCGAGCTCGGTCTGGCCCGCCGCTCCGCGGACGGTCAGCCGGCCGGCGGTCCGGCCGGCTCGCAGGCGATGCGGGACGACGACGCTGCCGAGCGGAGCCAGCAGATCGTCGGCGAGCTCGGCCAGGAGCGCCCGTCGTTCGGTTGGATCGGCCACGGCCCCGAGCGGGCCGAGCAACCGGGCATGATCGAAGGCGAGCTGGCTGGCCCCCGGGCGACGGACGACGTCGGCCACGGCCAGGGCGATCGCCGGACCGGGCGCGGCGGCCCACGCCCCACCGGCCACGAGCACGAGGTCCGGTGCGGGCAGCGCCTCGAGCCCGGGCGTCGCCGCGACGAGCCGCGCCACCGCGGCGCGTACCGCGGCCAACCGTAGCCGGGCCCCATCGCCGTGGGCCTCGACCCACGGCGCCAGACGCAGCTCGCGCAGCCGATCGCGCATCCGGTGGCGATCGAGGGCCACGGTCGACCAGGCCAGGATCGCATCGACCGTCTCGTCGTCGAGCTCGTCGGGCACGAAGCCGGCCGCCGGCACGATCGCCGGCGCGGCCTCGAGGCCATCGCGCCCGGCGATGGCCCGCAGCCCGCCGTCGAAGCCGACTTCGATCAGCTCGATCCGCCGGTCGAGGACGACGGCCAGCTCCAGGAGCGCGGCCAGGGTCGCCCGCCGCGAGCCTGTGGGGCTCGGGTCGAGCCGGTCGAGCAGGTGTCGCAGGGGCTCGCCCGGTGGGTCCCCGGCGCCGGGGCCGGGGGCGTAGATGGGGCCCTCCCCGGCCGGCCCGGGCCGTCCGCCGGGCAGGTCGTCGAGCGCCATCTCGCCGACCAGGACCAGCGGCGGCGCGATCGGCCGGCCGGCGATCCCGCCCACGACGGCGGCCAGCTCGACCAGGGCGGCCGTCTCCTCGCGGCTGGTGGCCGGCTCGGCGCTGACGGCGATGGCCGCCACGTCGCGCCCGAGCGCCGTCCGGGTCAGTCCGATGGCGCCCTCGACGTCGAGACTCGCCCCGCGCGTGCGCCAGCCCGCAAGACCGGCGACCCGCTCGACGGCCAGGCGTTCGCGGACGGTGGTCGCCAGCACGGCCAGGATCGGCGGTGGGCTGGACCGCGCCACGAGGCGGGGAGCCCCGGCGACCGCGGACCGATCCAGTCCGAGGCGCTCGGCGGCCGCCGGATCGGCGGTCCGCACGCGCTCGACCAGATGCTCCACGAGGCGCTCCTCATCGACGCCCGCGGGCAGGACCGCCGCGCCGAGCAGGCGTCGCCGCCCGTCGATCGGGCCGATCAGCGCCACCGAGGCGGTGGCCGCCCCGATGTCGAGGGCGAAGCAGACGCCGCGGTCGAGGGTCACCCCGCCATGCTAGCCCAGGCGGTCAGGCGTCGAGGGTGTCGCCCTCGTCGTATTCCTCGAGTCGGTCGATGAGCTGCTCGATCCCGATGTCGTCGGCCAGGATCGCCGAGGCCGAGAGCACGTCGCCACCGAACAGTCCGCGCAGGGTCGGGTCGAAGAACAGCATCGCGTTGCTGCCGAGCGGCCGGTAGGGCCGGCTGGCGTTGAGGAAGTGCACGGCCGGCGCGGTCAGGCCACGGAACTGGATCTCGCGGGCGACCTGCTCGACGAGGTCGTCGCGCTGCTCGTCGGTCCGCTCGCGGGGGAAGCTCACGCTCGCACCTCGCGCTCGGCATCGATCTGGGGCTGGGCGACCGGGTCGGGCACGATGTCGATCGCGACCGGGGCCGCCAGGGCGCGCTCGAAGGCCGAGTAGACGACGACGCCGCGCATGGCCAGGACGACGGCCTCGATGCCGGGCGAGCGGCGCAGCTCGTCGCGGACGGTTGTCACCGTGATCCGGGCGGCCGCGTCGAGCGGGAAGCCGCCGACGCCACTGCCCAGGGCCGGCATCGCCAGGCTCGTGACCTCGTGCGTGCGGGCCAGCTCGAAGGTGCTCCGGATGGCCGCCTCCATGGCAGCGCCGTCGGTTCGACGATTGCGATCGAGGGAGACCGCGTGGATCACCAGTCGAGCCGCCAGTCGACCGGCGTGGGTCGCCACGGCATCGCCGACCGAGACCGGCAACTGGCGTACCGCGGCGAACTCGACCTCGTCGCCGGCCGCCATCTTGAGCGCGCCCGCGACGCCGGTCGACATCCACAGGCTGGGGTTCGCCGGGCTGACGATCGCGTCGACTTCGAGCTCGCAGATGTCGCCGTTCCAGAGCTGGATGCGCGTCAACGATTCCTCCACTGCGCGAGTGACCGAATCGCCACTGGTACCGCCGCGGCATGGTACACCCGGGGCAATCGGCGGGACAGCGCGGTGACCGTCTCCCAGGTGTTGGTGGTGCGCAGTCGCGACAGCTCTTCGAGGGCGATCGTGTGGCCTCCCTGGCTCCCGAGCAGCACGAACTCATCGTCGATCGTCACCGCGTGCCCCGGGACGTCGGTCACGTCGGCCATCAGGGCGTCCATCGCGACGTTCCCGACCAGCGGGACCCGGACGCCCCGGACGATGGCCGCGGCCCGGTTCGAGAGCAGCCGGGGGAAGCCGTCGCCATAGCCCAGCGGCAGCGTCGCGATCCGGCTCGGTCGGGCGGTGGTGAACGTCGGGCCGTAGCTGATCCCGGTCCCGGTCGGCAGCTCGGCGACCCGGACGGGCCGAGCGTGGAGCGACAGGATCGGCCGGATATCGGACGCCGGCGGACGAGCGGCGCCGGCCGCGGTCACGTCGTCGGGGACGATCCCGTAGGTCGCCAGCCCGATCCGGATCGCGTCGTAGGCCGGGACGTCGCCACCGAGCAGCCCGGCGCTGGCCGCCAGGTGCCGGAGCGGCGGCCGGCCGGCCGCCTCGGCGAGCCCCGCCAGGGCCAGCTCGAAGCGGGCCGCCTGGCCCGCGGTTCGGGGTCGGTCGTCGGCCTGCTGGATGTGCGACCAGATCCCGGCCAAGCGCACGCCCGGGCTGGCGCGCAGAGCCTGCGCGACGGCCGCGACCCGATCCGGCTCGAGGCCGGATCGCCCCAGACCGGTCTCGACGTCGAGGTGGACGCGCAGGGCCCGGCGCGGCCGGGAGTTGCCGGCGCGCCGCTGCCAGGCGCTGCCCGCCGCGGCCACCATCCGCTCGAGCAGGTCCTCGCCGGAGGCCGCGACCGCGACATCCAGGCGCATCGCCGCCGGGACCACGGCCGGTGGGACGGCGTACAGGCACAGGATCGGAGCGCGGATGCCGGCCGCGCGCAGCTCGACGGCCTCGTCGAAGGCGGCCACGGAGAAGCCGTCGGCACCGGCCGCCTCGAGCGCCCGGGCGATCTCCACGGCGCCGTGGCCGTAGGCGTCGGCCTTGACCACCGGCTCGATCCGGACCCCCTCCGGGAGCGCCGCGCGGAATGCCGCCAGGTTGCCCCGAAGTCGGTCGAGGTCGATCTCCAGCCAGGCGGTCCGGGGCAGCGGCGGGAGGCCGGCCACAACGAGGCGCTCGTCGATCGACGGTCGGCCGGTCACGCGCCGGATGGGGAGGCGGCGTCCCGGGCGACGACGGCGCCAAACCCGAGCCGGGATGGCTTGGATTGGTGGCGAACCGCAGCCGCCAGGCGCTTCCGGACGAGGGCGATCTCGATGGGCAGGTCGCCGGCCAGCGGGCCCGCCTCGCCGAGCCGATCGCGGACGACCTCGCCCGCGGCACCGTGGAGGTAGACGCCCAGGCAGGCGGCCGCATACGGGTCGAGACCCTGGGCCAACAGGGCGCCGATCGCCCCGGCCAGGACGTCGCCCGTGCCGCCGGTCGCCAGGCCGGGGTTCTCGAACGGCGCCCGCGCGGCGCGACCATCGGGCGCCGCCACCACCGTCCGGGCGCCCTTGAGCACGACGACCTGGCCCCAGCGGCTGGCCGCGTCGCGGGCGGCGACCTCGCGAGCGTCATCGTCGGCGACGAGATCCCCGTCGGTCTCGGCCGCGATCCCGCTGGCCGCGCGCAGGCGGGCGAACTCGCCGGCGTGGGGCGTCAGGACGCATGCCCGGCGGACCTGCGTCCACCATTCGTCGCGCACGGCCAGCGAGCGCAGGGCCTCGGCGTCGACGACCGCCGGCGGCGGTGGCTCGCTCGCCTCGTGCTCGACGGCAAGCAGCCCCCGGATCAGGTCGGCGGTCGCGAGGCCGGGGCGGAGGCCGGGACCGACCACGACGGCGTCGTGCTGGTGGTCGAGGATCCGGGCCAGGGCGTCGTCCGGCTCGACTTCCTCGACGTCGTCCTCGGGCAGGGCCATGGTCGTCGCCTCGACGACTTTCCCGGCGAACAGCGGCTGGAGCGACTCGGGCACGGCCAGGGTGACCAGCCCCGCGCCCGAGCGGCCCGCCGCCAGACACACCAGCAGTCCCGCCCCGGCGTAGTCCAGCGAGCCGGCGATCACCAGCAGCTTGCCAAAGGTGCCCTTGTGGCCGCGGGCCGGCCGTTCGGGCAGCAGCCCAGCGGCGATCCGATCGTCGAGCAGCTCGAGCTCGGAGGCGCCCGCCGGATCGGCGTCGTCAGGCACGGTCCGTCCCTGCGGTCAGCGCTCGGATCCGGTCCATCCGGGCCAGGATTCGTCGCTCGTGCTCATCGAGCCGATCCTCGATGTCGGGCGGGAAGACATAGCGGCCACCGGCGGTCCGGACCCCGAAGGCGATCGCGACCGCGTACTCGGCCTCGTGGGTGATCGACAGCGCGATCCGCTCCATCCCGAGCTGCTCGGCCCGGGCAGCCGCCCGGCCGTGGAGCCGGACCGCCGGTTGGCCGGTCGGGAGACGCTCGATCTCGATATCCCGCCAGCCGATTCCCCGGACCCCCAGGCCCAGGACCTTGCTGACCGCCTCCTTGGCCGCCCAGCGCCCGGCGAACGTTTCCGGGCGGTCGCGCACGTAGCGCCGCTCGGCCGTGGTCAGGACCCGCCCCGAGAAACGCGGGCCAAAGCGCGCCAGCGCCGATCGGATCCGCTCGACCCGGACGATGTCGATCCCGAGCTCGGTCGTACCCTCGGGCGGATGGCCTCCCGGGGCTCGGCCGCCCACCTCGGGGAACTCCTCCTCGGCATCCTCGGACCGATGGCTCGCGGGAGCGTCGCCTCGGGCCTCGGAGGGCCGGGTGCGGGCTCCCGGCTCAGGGTGCCGGCTCACGACCCAGCTACTCGACCGTGACGGACTTGGCCAGGTTGCGCGGCTGGTCGACGTCGGTCCCGCGGGCGATCGCGGTGTAGTACGCGAACAGCTGGAGCGGGATGATCGCCAGGATCGGGCTGAGCGCCTCGTGGGTGTCGGGCACCCACAGCACGTCGTCCGCGAAGCGCTCGATCTGGACGTCGCCCTCGGACGCGACGGCGATGACCCGGGCGTCGCGGGCGCGGCCCTCCATGACGTTGCTGATGAGCTTGTCGTAGACCGACGAGCGGGTCGCGACCGCGACCAGGGGCACCTCGGCGTCGAGCAGCGAGATGGGCCCGTGCTTCAGCTCGCCGGCCGCATAGCCCTCGGCGTGGACGTAGCTGACTTCCTTGAGCTTGAGCGCGCCCTCGAGCGCGGCCGGATAGGTGTAGCCCCGACCCACGAACATGAACCCGCGCGAGTTGACGTAGCGGCGCGCCAGCTCGGGGACGCCGGCGCAACCGTCGAGCGCGACCTGGGCTTGCTTGGGCAGGCGGCGCAGCGCCGCGCCGAGCTCGAGCTCCTGTTCGAGGCCAAGCCGGCCGCGCGCCTTGGCGATGGCCGCGGCGACGATGACGAGGGTCGTCACCTGGGTCACGAACGTCTTCGAGGCGGCCACCGCGATCTCCGGCCCGGCCTGCAGGAACAGGACCGCCCGCGCCTCGCGGGTGATGGCCGAGCCGACGGTGTTGGTCACCGCGATGATCGGACAGCCACGCTCGCGGGCGAGCCGGGTCGGGGCGATCGTGTCCGCGGTCTCACCGGACTGGGTCACCGCGATGACCAGCGTCCGCGCGTCGAGCGGCGGGGGGCTGTAGCGGAACTCCGAGCCGATGTTGGCCCGGGCGGGGATGCCCACCCAGTCCTGGATCGCGGCGGCGCCGACCAGCGCGGCGTAGTAGGCGGTGCCGCAGGCGATCAGCTCGACCCGGTCGACCGTCCGCAGGGTCTCGGCCAGGTCGTCGAGCTCGGCGACCGCGATCCGGTCGTCGGTGGTCACCCGCCCGGTCAGGGCCTGGAGCAGGGCCGTCGGCTGCTCGTGCATCTCCTTGAGCATGAAATGCTCGTAGCCGCCCTTCTCGGCCGCCTCCGGGGTCCAGTCGATGGTGCTCACCGTGCGCTCGACCGGCGCGCCCGCGAGGTCGGTGATGGTCACGCCCCACGGCCGGAGGTCGGCCACGTCGCCCTCCTCCAGGAAGATGACCTGGTCGGTGTGGGCCAGGATCGCCGCCACGTCGCTGGCCAGGAAGCTCTCGCCGGCGGCGACTCCGACCACCAGTGGCACGTCCATCCGGGCGCCCACCAACCGGTCGGCTTCGCCCCGATGCATGACCGCCAACGCGTACGCCCCGTGGAGCTTGCGCAGCGCGGCCCGCACCGCGTCCGCCAGGTCGCCGCTATAGGCCTCCTCGATGAGGTGGGCAATGGCCTCCGTGTCGGTCTCCGAGGTCAGCGTGTGGCCACGGGCCTCGAGCCCGTCGCGCAGCTCGCGGAAGTTCTCGATGATGCCGTTGTGGATGACGGTGATCTCACCGGTGCAGTCCTGGTGGGGATGGGCATTGAGGTCGTTGGGCCGCCCGTGGGTCGCCCAGCGGGTGTGGGCCAGGCCGATGGCGGCGTGGGGAGTCCGATCGGCGATGGCCGTCTGGAGGTTGGCCAGCTTGCCGGCCCGCTTCTCCAGGAACAGGTCTCCGGCGTCGTCGACCAGGGCGATGCCGGCCGAGTCATAGCCGCGATACTCGAGGCGGCGCAGACCCTCGATGAGGATCGGACCCGCCTCACGCGGTCCGGTATAGCCGACGATTCCACACATGCGGTCCGGGTCTCCTGAGTGAACCCTGGAGCACGGCTCCGGGCCGGGTTAGTTTAGACGCTCCCCTGCGAGGGTCGCGATCTGGTCGGCCAGCTGGACGACCAGGCTCTCGTCGGGACCCTCGACCATCACCCGGAGGGCGGGTTCGGTGCCCGAGGGCCGGACCAGGATCCGGCCGGTGCCACCCAGCCGGGCCGTGGCCTGGGCGAGGGCCCGCTGGATGACCGGGTCCCCCTCCCACTGGTCCCTGTGACGGGCGGGTACCGCTCGTTGCTGCTGGGGCAGGAGCGGGATCTCGGCGGCCAGCTCGGCGATCGGCCGCCGGCGCCGACCGAGAACGCGCAGGACCTCGAGCGCGGTGACGATCCCATCGCCCGACGAGCTCCGTTCGAGCACGATCACGTGACCGCTCTTCTCACCGCCCAGGCCGGCTCCCGAGACCTGCATCCCCTCGAGGATGTACTTGTCCCCGACGGGCGTCCGGATGACCTGGCCACCGGCCGCCTCGATCGCCAGCTGCAGGCCGCCGTTGGACAGCACCGACACGACCAGGCCTCCGGCGAGCTCGCCCCGGGCGAGCCGGTCGAGGGCCAGCATGCCGATCAGCTGATCGCCGTCGACGACGTTGCCGGCGGCGTCCACCGCGACGCACCGGTCGGCATCGCCGTCGAGGGCGAAGCCGATGTCGGCGCCCCGCTCGACCACGGCGGCCGCCAGCGCGGCGGGGGCGGTGGCCCCGCAGCCGAGATTGATGTTGAGCCCATCCGGGTCGGCGAAGATGACCTCGACGTGGGCGCCGGTCGCGGCCAGGATCTCGGCGGCCACGACGCTGCCCGACCCGTTGGCGCAGTCGAGCACGATCCGGAGGTCGGTCGGGACCGTGCGGGCGAGGGCGCTTCGATGGTCGCGGTAGCGATCGAGCAGGCGGCCGGCGTCGATCGATCGGCCCAGCTCGGCATTGCCTACGCCGCCCAGGTCGCCCGAGCGCCAGATGAGCTGCTCGAGCTCGTCCTCGACGTCGTCGTCGAGCTTGAGCCCGCCCGCGTCGAGGACCTTGAGCCCGTTGTCCTCGGCCGGGTTGTGCGAGGCCGAGACCATGATCCCCGCGGCGAAGTCGCCCGCGCCGGCCAGGTAGGCCAGGGCCGGTGTCGGGACGACTCCGACCCGGTGGACGTCGACGCCCAGGCTGGTCGCCCCGCTGACGATCGCGGCCACGAACATGTCGCCGGACCGGCGGGTGTCCTGACCGACGACGATCGCCCGGCCGGGGCCGGCCAGCCGATGTGCCGTGGCCCGGCCAAGGTCGTGCGCGATGGTCGGTTTGAGATCGACGTTGGCGATGCCCCGGATTCCGTCGGTGCCGAACAGACGGGGCATCTAGGGTCCGCTCGGGGACGGCGAGGGACCCGGCGGCGGTGAGCCATTCGCGGCGACGCCGACCGTGACCTCGGGCGGACTGGTGGCCACCAGCGTGACGTCGGCCGGCAGGGAGATCTTGAGCTTGACCTTGTGGCTGCCCGGAGCCAGACCGTCGACATCGGCCACGACCGCCAGGCTGCGCGGATCGAGCGAATCGAGCGCGGCCACGGTGCCCCCCACGGTCACCAGCACCGAGTCCGTGGAGAGCGAGTAGGTCCGATCGTCGCGCGCCCCGGACAGGACGATCCCGACCGAGTACGTGCGCGTGGCCGCGACGGGGCGAAGGACGATCGTGACCGTGACCGAGTCGCCCGAGATCGAGTCGACCCCCGCCACCAGGTCGAGCGGCACGTTCCGGACCAGCTCGGTCGAGGCTCCGCTGATCGAGATCGGGTCGCTGTCGACCTTGGACAGGGCGGCCAGGGCGTCGGCGTCGCCCTGCACCGAGACGACCGGTGGATCGACACTGACCGTATCAATCTCGAACCCGGCGGCCGGCGTCCCGGTCACGACCGGATGGATCGCCAGAGTCTTCTTCTGGAGGCCGCTGCCCACGGCAATCTGGACGTGAACGCTCGCCGGCTCGACCGCGACCGGACCCTGGACCTCGCCCCGGGCGTCGACCGCGACGAGGTCGACGGTCTGGTCCACGTCGATCCCCGACGGTTGGACGACCACGCGCGCCTGGGCCGAGGTGACCAGGCGGACGACCGATTCCGGCCCCGACACGGTTGCCTGGCTGGCCGACAGGACGGGATCGCGGAGCTCGAGACCGGCCGGCACGTCACCATGCTCGACCACCACCGGGACGGTCTTCGATATGAGCGGGTCGAGCCGGACGATGATCGACGGCGGGTCGTAGTCGACGATCGTCACCCGCGGATCCGCGTTGCGCACGATGACCTTGGCGATGACGTTCGGGTTGTCGGCCTGGGGCTGGGCGGAGGCCAGGTCGACCGTCGCGCTGAAGCTGGCGCTGGTGAGCCGCTCAGCGACATCAGCCGGCGCGAAGTAACGGATGCTGGTGACCGGCGGCAGGTTGCCGAGGAGGACCGCCGAGGTCGGCAGCTTGATCGGGACGATGGGCACTCGGCCGGTCCACACCTGGGCGCTCTGGGACAGCACCAGCCCGGCGTACAGGAGCGTGGCCAGGATGATCGCGGCGAGCTTGAGCGGCCAGTTGCGGACGACGAACTGGACGACTCGACTCATCGGCGGGCGGACGCCGAGGACGCCGGCCGCTTCTCGGCGTCGTGCCGATCGGCGCGCCCGCTGGCGCCGTCATGCGAGCCGCCGTCCCCCGCCGGTTGGGCTGGAACGACCACGGTCGCATCGGCGCTCGGGTCCCCGCCAGCGGGCCGCTCGGCGGGTGTGTTCGGCGCGACCCCGCCGACGCCGATCGATCGGCGGGCCGCGCGGCGCAGGCCGGCGACCTGGCGCCGGGTCGGTCGGGTGGCGGAGCGCACCACGCCGGTGCCTCGCTCCACGAGCGTGCGGCCACTTCCCGGCCGTAGCAGCTGGACGATCGCGCGGGCCAGCTGGGCCTCGTTCAGGTTGCGCACGATCCGCGCCCGCTCGACCAGGCTGATCTGGCTGCTCTCCTCGCTGACCACGATGACGAGCGCATCGGTCTGTTCGGCGATCCCCAGGGCGGCACGGTGTCGGGTCCCGAGACGTTGCGAGTGAATCGTGGTCTCGGCCAGGGGCAGCAGCGCTCCGGCGGCCACGACCTGCTCGCCGCGAATGATGACCGCCCCGTCATGGAGCGCGGTCCGGGGCATGAAGATCGTCAGGAGCAGGTCGACCGACAAGTCGGCGTGGAGCATGACCCCCGATTCGGCGATCTCCTCGAGGCCGGTCTCGCGCTCGACGACGATCAGCGCCCCGTGACCCTCCGAGGCCAGGATCGCGGCGGCCCGGGCGATCTCGACGGCAACGTGCTCGACTCCGCGCTCGTCGGCCGGAGAGAAGAGCCAGGCCATCGAGCCCACCCGGCCGATGCGCTCGAGGGCGCGGCGGAGCTCTGGCTGGAAGACGACGACGAGGGCGAACACGCCGACGATCGCGCCGGTCTCGAGGATCTGGCGCAGCAGTGGAAGGTTGAACAGGCGCGCCGCGGCGTAGACCACGAACAGGACGCTGACCCCGATGACGAGGCGGACCGCCCTCGTCCCGCGGATGAGGCTGAACAGCCAGTAAATCAGGACGGCGGTGATCCCGATGTCGACCAGCGTGTTCAGGCGGACCTGGTCGAGGATCGACTGGAAAGCCTGGGGCATCGTGCTCAGAGTGTACGTCAGGCGCGCAGAGCGGACAGTCGTGGGTCGTCCGGGATGCGCTCGGCGGCGAGCTCATGGAGCCGTTCGCGGGTCGGTCCGTCACCGATCAGGATGACGTAGCGCTCGAGGATCAGGAGCTTGTCGACGGCCGCCGCCACCCAGCCGTGGTCGAGGTCGAGCTCGGCCAGGGCGAGATGGAGGCCGGGGTCGGCCGGGGCCACGGTCAGCCCCAGCTGGCAGGCGTCGATGGCCGCGTCGAGGAGCCCCCCGCGGCGGAGCGCGGCGACCGCGTCGAGGACCGCCGTGTGGACGATGGCCGCGTCGCCGGTCGCGACCGCCGCCTCGACCGCCCGCGTCAGGGCGACCGGGTCGGGCCCCGGCTCGCCGATCGGCGCGCGGCCTGGTAGCTCGGCGGCGGCACCGTCGACGGTGGTCTCGGCGGCACCGTCGACCTTGGTCTCGGCGACCGCGTGGGTCTCGACGACCGCGTCGGTCTCGACGTCGACGGTGGCCGCGGCACCATCGCTTGCCTCGGCGGGCGCGGTGGCGGGGACTTCGGCCGGGTCCGCCACCGCGGCTGGAGGGTCGGTTGCTGCCGGCGCCGGACTGGCGGCCGACTTCAGGGCCTCGAGGGCTCTGGTGAGCTGGTCTGCCACCTCGCCCTCGGTGGGCCAGCTCTGGAGCTCCGCGACGAGCGCCTCGAGGTGCCGTCGCCGGGCTCGCGATGGGGCCAGCTCGAGCGCCCGTCGGGCCGTATCGCAGGCATCGGGCAAGCGCCCGGCCGTCTCCTGAGTGTCGGCCAGCAGGTCGAGCACGCCGGCGGCCTCGGCCACCCGGCCAGCGATGATCAGGGCCTCGACCCGGCCGGCCAGACCGGCTTCGTCGCGCGGGGCCAGGCGGAGAGCGGTGGCAAACGCGGCCAGCGCCTCATCGACGCGATCGAGCCGCAGCAGGGCCCGGCCGATGCTCGAATGGGGCAGCGGTCGGTCGGGCGCGAGTGCCGCGGCCTCGGTGTAGGCCGCCACGGCGGCCTGGTGATCGCCCCGGACAGCGGCGACATGACCGTCGCGCAGGGTGCTCTTGTAACGCTCGTAGAGAGCTTCTTCGCTCATCGACTCCCGATGCTCTCGGCCAGAAATGCCTTCTGCACGTGGAGCCGGTTCTCGGCCTGCTCCAGCACGATGCTTTGCGGACCGTCCAGGACGCTCGAGGCGATCTCCTCACCGCGATGGGCCGGCAGACAATGCATCACGAGGGTAGCCGGTCCGGCCGCCGAGAGGAGCCGGTCATCCACCCGGTAGGCGGCGAATTCGGTGCGCCGGCGCGCCGCATCGGCCTCCTGACCCATCGAGGTCCAGGCATCGGTGTAGATGACGTCGGCGCCGCGCACGGCCGTCTCCGGGTCCTGGCCCAGGACGATCCGGCCGTGACCGCTGGCGACGGCCGTGGCCCGCTCGAGGATCGCGGGATCCGGGCCATGGCCCGGGGGATGCGCCAGGCGCACCTCGAGGCCCATCCGGGCGCCCAGGAGGGCCAGCGAGTGGAACACGTTGTTGCCGTCGCCGACGAAGGCCAACCTCACGCCGTCGAGCCGCCCGAGGCGCTCGCGCAGGGTGAACAGGTCGGCCAGCGCCTGGCAGGGATGCTCGAGATCGGTCAGCGCGTTGATCACCGGGATCTCGGCCGCCGCCGCGATCTCCTCTGCGGTGGCCTGGGCGAAGGTCCGCACCATGATCCCGTCCACCCATCGGTCGAGGTTGCGGGCCACGTCGGCGACGCTCTCGCGGGTGCCCACCCCGACGTCCGCGGTGGCCAGGTGAACCGCATGCCCGCCGAGCTGGGTCATGCCCGCCTCGAAGGTGACCCGGGTGCGCAGGCTCGGCTTGTGGAAGAGCATCGCCAGGGTCCGTCCGGCCAGCGGCAGCAGCGCATGTCGACGGGTCGTCCGAAACTCGGCCTTGAGCTCCGCCGCCCGCTCGAACACGAGCTCGACCTCAGCCGCGCTCAGGTCCCCCGCACTCAGCAGATCCCGCCCACGCAGTGACGGCGGCGGTGGTCCGGCGCCCTTCATCCACCCACCTTAGTGGCCTAGATGGCCGTCAAGGCCAGGGCGGGAGCGAGGACGCGAGCGAGCGCACTCCAAACGTGCGTGAGCGAGCGCCCGGAGCACCAAACGCGGGCATTGGCGACCAGGAGCGCCGCGTCTTAGCGCTTCGTGTACTGCGGAGCCTTACGGGCGCGCTTGAGGCCGTACTTCTTGCGTTCCTTCATCCGCGGATCGCGGGTCAACAGGCCAGCCTGGCGGAGGGGCTGGCGATGGCCCTCGGGGTCGAGCTGGAGCAGCGCCCGGGCGATGCCGTGGCGGATCGCCCCGGCCTGGCCGGTCACCCCACCACCTTCGACCTTGATCATCGCGTTGAAGCGACCGTCGGTGCCCGTGACCCGGAACGGCAGCCGAACCTCCGCCTCGTTGACGGCGTTGCCGAAGTGCTCCTCCATCGAGCGGCCATTGACCACGATCTCCCCTTCGCCGGGCAGCAGCCGGACGCGGGCGACCGCGGTCTTGCGCCGACCCGTGCCGTAGTAGAACGCGGGGGTGGTCATGAGGTCTGGCTCCTGGTGAGGTTCAGCGGCTCGGGCTGCTGCGCCTGGTGCGGATGGTCGGTGCCGGGGTAGATCTTGAGCTTGCGGAGCTGCTGGGCGCCGAGTCGGTTGCGGGGCAGCATTCCCTTGACCGCTCGGCGGATGACCTCCTCGGGGCGGCGCTGGAGGAGATGCCCGAGGGTCTCCTCCTTGTAGCCCTGGGGATGACCGCTGTGGCGGTGGTAGATCTTCGACTCGAGCTTGTCGCGGGTGACCGCGATCCGGGCTGCGTTGAGGATGATGACGTGGTCCCCGGAGTCCAGGTTCGGAGCGTAGGTGGGCTTGTGCTTGCCCTCCAGGACACGGGCGACCCGCGACGCCAAGCGGCCGAGCGTCTCGTCCGCCGCGTCAACGACGTACCAGCGTCGCTCGATCTCCGCCTCCCGAGGCGCGTAGGTCTTGGCGCTCATGGCTCTCCGTGCTCTTCGTGTCCTGCAGCGCCTCGAGCCGGTCGCCCGAGGGCCACCCGCCTGAGGCACAGGCCATGCGCCGGAGCGCTTGCTCCGTCGAGGGCCGGTCGTCCGGCGCCGAGCGCCGCCACGACCTCTTGCTCAGTCATCTTGCCGTGTCCGACCTCGATGAGGACGGCCACGATGCGCCGGACCATCCCCCGCAGGAAGGCGTTCGCCGTGACGTCGATCGTCACGATTCGGCCTCTCCGCGAGACCCGGACCGCACGAACGGTCCGGACCGGCGACCGGTTCGTCGCCCCGAAGGCGCTGAAGTCGTGTCGGCCCACCAGGACCGACCCGGCTCGAGCCATCGCGGCAACATCGAGCGGGTCCCGCACCCCGAGCGCGTAACGCTCGCGGAGCGGACTGCGCGGCCCGTTCCAGACGGTGTAGCGGTACTCCCGGTACCGCGCCGCGTGGCGTGGATCGAACCCCATCGGGACCCGCTGCAGGCGCCCGATCGAAACGTCCGCCGGGAGGAGCGCATCGAGCGCCCGACCCAGCTCCCGAGCCGAGGATCGACCCCGATAGGTGAAGGCGATCACCTGCCCGGAGGCGTGGACCCCGGCGTCGGTCCGTCCCGCCGCATCAACCGTGACCGACCCGTCGGGGTCGAGCCGGGCCATCGCGGCCTGGAGTTCTCCCTGGACCGTCCGTCTGCCAGGGTTGATCTGGAAGCCGGCGAAGTCCGTGCCGTCGTATTCCACCCGTGCCGCAAATCGGACGGGGCTGCCCTCTCGGGCATTCATGGTTGGCTCAGACGAGCTCGATCTGGACGATCTCCGCGGCGTCGCCGAGACGCGCTCCGAGCCGGATGATCCGGGTGTAGCCCGAGGTCCGGTCGGCGTACTTTGGCGCGATCTCGTCGAACAGCTTGTCGACGACCAGCGGCTCGTGGGGGAACTGGGCGACCACCGCTCGGCGCGCGGCGAGATCGCCGCGCTTGGCCAGGCTGATCACCTTCTCAACTTGACCGCGGATCTCCTTGGCCTTCGCCTCGGTGGTCTTGACCTTCTCGTAGCGCAGGATGGACACGGTCAGGTTCTTGTACAGCGCCAACCGCGGCCCGCGCTTGCGCGACAGCTTGCGCCCGTCGATCCGCTTGGCCATCGACTCAGACCTCCTCGGTCTCGTCGTCGGGGAAGGGCTCGTCGGACAGCTCGGTGTCGGGGATCACGAACCCGCGCATGCGCAGGCGTTCCTTCATCTCATCGAGCGACTTGCGGCCGAAGTTGCGCATCCGGAGCAGGTCGTCGTCGGACAGCTGGAGCAGCTGGCCGACCTTGCCGATGTTGTTGCGCTTGAGCGAGTTGTAGGCTCGCATCGGCAGGTCCAGCTCCTCGATCGGCATGTCGAGCATGTTCGGGGGAAGCTGTGGAGTGCCAACGCCGGGGACCACCGCGCTGGCGACCATGCCGATGTTGGCGAACAGGGCGAACTGTCGGACGAGGATGTCGGCCGAGCGGGCCAGGGCCTCCTCCGGGGTGACCGTGCCGTCGGTCTCGATCTCAAGGGTCAGCTTGTCGTAGTTGGTGATCTGGCCAACCCGGGTGGGCTCGACCCAGTAGTTCACCTTGCGGACCGGGGTGAAGATGGCATCGACCGCGATGACGCCGATGGGCAGCGCCTCGGATCGCTCCGCGGAGAGATAGCCCACTCCGCGCTCGACGGTCAGGTCGACCTCGATCGGCACGTCATCCGTGTCGAGGGTCATCAGGACCTGCTCGGGGTTGACGATCTCGACATCGGCCGACTCGGCGATGTCCGCCGCGGTCACGGCGCCCGCGCCGCTCTTGACCAGGCGGAGCTGGACCGGATGCGTGGCGAAGCTCTTGAGCCGGAGCTTCTTGACGTTGAGGACGATCTGGGTGACGTCTTCCTTGACCCCCGGGATCGTCGAGAATTCCTGGTACACGTCGCGGAGCTGCACGGAGGTGACCGCGGCGCCCTCGAGCGAGGACAGGAGCACACGCCGGAGGGCGTTGCCAAGGGTCACGCCGTAGCCGGCCGGGAGCGGACCTGCCTCGTACTTGGCGTAGGTCCCGAGCTCCTCGACGGGCTCGATCTGCGGGCTGTCGAGTTCGATCATGATCTGGGGCTTACCTCGAGTAGTACTCGACCACGAGCTGCTCGTTGAGGTCGAGCGGCATCTGGTCTCGGCGGGGCTGGTCGACGACGGCGCCGGACAGCTTCGCGGCGTCGATGCTCAGCCATTCGGGTGCCTGGTGAGAACGAAGCGTCTCCTTGGCGACCTTGAACGGCTCGCGCTCCCGGTGCGTCTCACGAACCTCCACCCGGTCGCCGGCCTTGAGCTGGTAGGACGGGATGTTGGTCGGTCGTCCGTTGACCGAGAAGTGGCCATGGGTGACGAGCTGACGGGCGGCTGCCCGACTCGGCGCGAAGCCCATCCGGTAGATCGCGTTGTCGAGCCGCAGCTCGAGCATGCGGAGGAGATTCTCGCCGGTCATCCCGGGCCGGGCATCGGCGGCGTCGAAGTAGTTCTTGAACTGCCGCTCGAGGACCGAGTAGGTTCGCCGAACCTTCTGCTTCTCGCGCAGCTGGAGGCCGTAGTCGCCGACCTTGCGGCGACGTACGCCGTGCTGGCCGGGCGGCGTGGGACGGCGCTCGAACGAGCACTTCTTGGTGTAGCAGCGCGAGCCCTTGAGGAAGAGCTTGGCGCCTTCGCGCCGGCACAGGCGGCAAACGGATCCGGTGTAGCGGGCCATCGTCGTCTCCCGCCTAGACCCGGCGCCGCTTGGGGGCGCGGCAACCGTTGTGCGGGATGGGCGTGACGTCGGTGATCGCGGTCACCTCCAGGCCGGCCGACTGGAGCGAACGGATGGCCTGCTCTCGGCCGGCACCGGGGCCCTTGACGTAGACCTCCACCTGACGCATGCCGTGCTCCATGGCCCGCTTGGCGGCGCCCTCGGCCGACAGGGCCGCGGCATACGGCGTGCTCTTGCGCGAGCCCTTGAACCCGGCCGTGCCGGCCGAGCCCCAGCTGATCACGGAGCCGCCCTGGTCGGTGATCGTGATGATCGTGTTGTTGAACGTCGCCTGGATGTGGACGTGACCCTGGGGCACGTTCTTCTTCTCCCGGCGGCGAGGCTTGGCGGCACGCTTGCGTTCGGCCATGGGTCTGGTGGAGCCCCTTACTTCTTACGCCGCACGCCGACCGTCTTCTTCGGTCCGCGACGCTGGCGCGCATTGGTCTTGGTCCGCTGGCCGCGCACCGGCAGGTTGCGCCGATGGCGCAGGCCCCGGTACGAGCCGATCTCGATCAGGCGCTTGATGTTGAGGGCGACCTCACGACGAAGGTCCCCCTCGACCTTGTAGCGACGGTCGACGATCTCACGCAGGCGATTGACCTGATCCTCGGTCAGGTCGCGCACCCGGGTGTCGGGGTTGATGTTGGCCTGGGCCAGGATCTTCTGGCTGGTGGGCAACCCGATGCCGAAGATGTAGGTGAGCGAAACCTCGACGCGCTTCTCGCGCGGAACATCGACGCCGGCGATCCGTGCCATGGCTTAGCCCTGCCGCTGCTTGTGCTTCGGATTGGTGCAGATGACCATCACCGTCCCGTGACGGCGGATGACCTTGCAGTTGTCGCAGCGGGCCTTGACGGACGCTCGGACTTTCAACGGATCCTCGATCGGGCTGAGGTGAGCCGCCAGGGCGGCAGGTTCATCATTTGAGGCGGTAGGTGATGCGACCTCGGGTGAGGTCGTACGGCGACAGCTCCACTCGGACGCGGTCGCCGGGCAGGATCCGGATGAAGTTCATCCGAAGCTTGCCGCTGATGTGAGCCAGGACCCGGTGGCCATTCTCGAGCTCGACCGCGAACATGGTGTTGGGCAGCGGCTCGATGACCGTTCCCTCGACCTCGATCGCGTCCTTTTTCGCCACAGGCGTCCAGGTTCCCTTTCTTGCACGCAATGTCGGCCCGGGTGGGCCGACACACGAACGGTCAGGATATCAAAACATCCCTGTTCCGGCAACCTTCGGGACTCAGACACTGGTCAGGATCTGCGGGCCGGTCTCGGTGATCGCGATCGAGTGCTCGAAGTGCGCGGCGAGTGCGCCGTCGTGGGTCACGATCGTCCAGTCGTCGTCGAGGATCCGCGTTTCGTGCGAGCCCAGGGTGAGCATCGGCTCGATGGCCAGGCACAGCCCGGGCTCGAGCCGGCGCCCGTTGCGGCCCAGGCGGTAGTTGGGCACCTGGGGCTCCTCGTGCATGGACCGGCCGATGCCGTGCCCGACGAACTGGCGGACGATGCCGTAGCCGGCCGGCGCGGCGATGTCCTCGACCGCGCCCGAGATGTCCTCGATGTGGCCGCCCGGCACCGCCGCCGCGATGCCCGCCATCATCGCCAGGTGGGTGGTCTCGATCAGGCGCCTGACCTCGTCCGGCGGCTCCCCCATGTAGAAGGTCCGCGCGGCGTCGCCGTGCCAGCCGTCCACGATCGCGCCGGCGTCGATCGACACCAGCTGGCCGGGTCGGATGACTCGGTCGCCGGGGATGCCATGGACGATCTCGTGGTCGATCGAGACGCACAGGCTGGCCGGGAAGGGCCGGCGCGGGTTGACCCCGGGGTAGCCTTTGAACGAGGGGATCGCCCCGGAGCGCCTGATGTGGGCCTCGGCGAGCGCATCGAGCTGGGCGGTCGAGACGCCCGGCCGGAGCTCCGACTCGACCAGGGCCAGGACCTCGGCGACCACCCGGCCGGCCCGGCGCATGCGTTCGATCTCGGCTGGTGACTTGAGGGTGACGGCCATCAGGCACGGCCCTCTCGGGCTGGATCGACGAGGGCCAGGACGTCCGCCGAGACCTCCTCGATCGGGCGCTGCCCGTCGACGGTCCGCAGGATTCCTCGATCGCGATAGTGTCGAGCGACCTCGGCGAGCGCGCCCAGCTGCTGGTTGAGCCGGGCCCGGACCGTCTCCTCCCGATCGTCGTCGCGCTGGATCAGCCGGGAGCCATCGAGATCGCACACACCGGGGACCCGCGGGGGGTGAGTCGTCTCGTTGTAGACATGGCCGTTCGCCTCGCAAATCCAGCGACCCGACATGCGTCGCACCAGCTCATCGGCCGGTACCTCGATCTCGATGGCATGGTCGACCTTGGTGCCGTGCTCGGCGAGGGCCCGATCGAGGGCGTCGGCCTGGGCCGCGGTCCGGGGGAAGCCGTCGAGGATGACCCCGTTGCGGGCGTCGGGTTGAGCCAGCCGTTCGAGAAGCATCCGCACGGTGATCTCGTCGGGAACGAGCTGCCCCCGCTCCATGTACCGGCGCGCCTCGAGGCCGATGGGCGAACCCTCCCGGACCGCCGAACGGAACAGGTCACCGGTCGCGACGTGGGGGATGCCGAGTCGGTCGGACAGGATCTCCGCCTGGGTGCCCTTGCCGGCGCCTGGGGCGCCCAGCAGGACCAGGAAGGTCACCGGATAACGTCCGCCGGCCGATGGCTCACGAGAGCCGCGCCTCGGCGGTCGGAGAGCGAGTGCCCGATCAACGGATAAAGCCCTCGTAGTTTCTCATCATGAGCTGGGCCTCGATCTGTTTCATCGTCTCTACGACGACGCTGACCACGATCAGGAGGCTCGTCCCGCCGAGGGTCAGCCCACCCAGGCTGGGGAAGACGATCCCGACGAGGATCGGAGAGACCGCGACGATGGCCAGGAAGAACGCCCCGGCCACGGTTATCCGGTACACCACCTTGGTCAGGTAGTCCTGCGTCGGCCGCCCGGGGCGGATGCCGGGGATGAACCCGCCGTTCTTGCGCAGCTGCTCCGCGGTCTCGTCCGGCTTGAACGTGAACGCCGTGTAGAAGTAGGTGAATCCGAACGTCAGCAGGAAATACAGGATCGCGTACGGCGGTCGTTGCGGGCTCATCACCTCGACGATCCATTGCGACACGTTCTTGACGATGTCGACCTGGGAGGTCGTGAAGTAGCTCGCGATCTGCGAGGGAAAGAGCAGGATGCTGACCGCGAAGATGATCGGGATGACCCCGGCCTGGTTGACCCGCAGGGGCAGGAAGGTCGAGCCGCCCTGATACATCCGCCGGCCGCGGACCCGGCTGGCGTACTGGATCGGGATCCGCCGCTGGCCTTCCTGGATGTACACGATCACGAAGACGGCGATGACGGCCACCACGGCGAAGGCGATCAGGGCCACGAAGTCCGGCGCTCGGGTGAAGGCAGCCAGCGCGCTCGGCGCCCGCCCCACGATCCCGGCAAAGATGATGAAGCTGATGCCGTTGCCGATGCCCTTCTCGGTGATCAGCTCGCCCAGCCACATGAGCAGGACCGAACCGGCGGTCAGGGCGACGATCTGGGTCAGCGTCTCGATGTCCGACAGGCCGAACGCGCCACTCAGGACTGGCGGCTGGGTGTTGTGGAGCAGCGCCAGAAAGCCGTACGACTGGAGCAGCGCCAGGGGCACCGACAGGTAGCGGGTGTACTGGTTGATCTTGTTCCGGCCGTACTCGCCCTCCCGGCTCAGGGCCTGGAGCTGGGGGACGACGTTGGTCATCAACTGCATGATGATCGAGGCGTTGATGTACGGGTTCACCCCGAGACCGACGATCGAGAACCGGGACAGGCCACCGCCCGAGAACAGGTCGAGCAGGCCCAACAGCGAGTTGCTGTCGAAGAACGTCTTAAGGGCAGCCGGGTCGGCACCCGGCACGGGCACGTGGGACAGGAACCGGAAGACGATCAGGATGCCCGCGACGAACAGCAGTCGCCGCCGGATGTCCGGCGCGCGGAAGGCGTTGAGCAGGCTCTCGATCACGGTCAGGCGTCTTCGCCGGCCGGCGTATCGTCCGTCGTCGGTGCCTTGGCGGGCCTGGCCGGCTTCGCCTTGGCGGCGCGCGGCGCGGGCGCCTTGTCGGCCGGCCTGGCCGCGGCCTTCGCGGACGACTTGACCGCAGCCGGTTCGGCGGCGGCGTCCGCGGTTGGCTTGGCGGCGGCCCTGGTGGCCGGCCTGGCCCCCTTGGCGGCGGGCCGCGCGGCGCTCTTGGCGGCGGACGCCTGGGCGCGTTCGCCGGGCGCGTCCGCGACCGGCGCGACCTCGTCGGCGGGCTCGGCCTGGGCGGCGTCGACGGACTCGGCCTCGGCCTTGGGCTCGGCGTCGGGCTCGAGCTCCACCTCTGGCTCGACCGGCTTGGAGCGTCCCTTGGCGGGGCGGACCGGCGCATCCGCCGGTCCGACGCCGATCGCGGCGAGCGGCCGGCTCGGGATCTCGAGGACCTGGACGGTTCCGCCGGCGCCTTCGATCTTGGTCACGGCGCTCTTGCTGAACGCGTCGGCCACGACGAACAGGGCGACCTCGAGGTCGCCGTTGCCGAGGACCTTCAGCGGTCGGTCCAGGCGGCGCACCAGCCCGACCGCGCGCAGGATCTCCTGGTTGACCGTGGCGGGCGCAGCCTTGGAGGTCTTGCCCGCGACGGGAGCGTCGCCGGCGTCGAAGGCACCCAGGGCCGCCGCCTCGCCGATCCGACCGATGTTGACGACCTCGTACTCGATCTTGAACCGGTTCTTGAACCCGCGCAGCTTCGGGATGCGCATGTGGAGCGGGGTTTGGCCACCCTCGAACCAGGGCGGGATAGAGCCGCCGGCGCGGGCCTTCTGGCCCTTCGTGCCGCGGCCAGCCGTCTTGCCCTTGCCCGCCGCGATGCCCCGACCGACCCGGGTCCGCGGGGTCCGCGAGCCGTCGGCCGGCCTGAGGTCATGGAGCTTCATGGCTTCTCCTCGGGGGTGGCGGTCCCGGGGATCTCCTCGACGCTGACGAGGAAGCGGACCTGGCGGACCATGCCCCGCGTGGCGGGGTTGTCGGGGACCTCGACGCTGTCGCCGATCCCGTGGAGGCCCAGCGCCCGGATGGTCGCCCGATTCCGGGCGATGTGGCTGATCGTGCTCTTGACCTGGGTGACGCGCAGCCTAGCGGGCATCGGCCGCCTCCAGCGACGACTGCCCGGCGATGAACAGGCGCACCTTGACCCCGCGCCTCGCCGAGACCTCCTCGGCGGACCGCAGCGAGCCGAGCGCCTCGATGGTGGCCCGGGTCACGTTGACGGGGTTGGTCGAGCCGTGGACCTTGGCCAGGATGTCGCGGATGCCGGCGGCCTCGACGACGGCCCGCACGGCGCCGCCGGCGATGACCCCGGTGCCCTGCGACGCCGGCTTGAGCATGACCCTGGCCGCGGCGTACTCGGTCCTGACCTCGTGCGGGATCGTCGTGCCGACCATCGGCACCCGAATGATGTTCTTCTTGGCGTCCTCGACGCCCTTCCGGATCGACTCCGGGACCTCGCCCGCCTTGCCCAGCCCGACCCCGACGTGGCCGTTGCCGTCGCCCACGACGACGACCGCGCTGAAGCTGAACCGCCGGCCGCCCTTGACGACCTTGGCGACGCGGTTGATCTGGACGACGCGCTCTTCGAGCGTCAGCTTGTTCGGATCGATCCTGGCCATTGGTGCTCCCTTCAGATCAGAAGTCGAGACCGGCCTCACGGGCGGCGTCGGCAAGCGACTTGATCCGTCCGTGATACCGGAACCCGGCCCGATCGAAGACGACATGCTCGACGCCGGCTGAGCGGGCACGCTCGGCGACCAGGCGACCGACCATCCTGGCCGCCTCGGACTTGGTCGACTTGGAGCCCTTGAACTCCTTCTCGACCGTCGAGGCGGCGGCGAGCGTCCTGCCCGACGCGTCGTCGATGACCTGGGCATAGATATGGTTGAGGCTGCGGAAGACCGCCAGGCGCGGCCGACCGACGGTCCCCTCCATGCGGAGGCGGATCCGCTCGTGGCGCTTCTGGCGCGCGGCGCCGCGGCTGGCGACCTGCGTCATCGGGCGTGTTCCTTTGTCATGACTACTTCTTGCCGCCGATCTTGCCGGCCTTGCCAGCCTTGCGGCGGATGACCTCGCCGGCGTAGCGGACGCCCTTGCCCTTGTACGGCTCGGGCTTGCGCGTCGAGCGGACCTTGGCGGCGATCTCCCCGACCAGCTCCTTGTCGATCCCGACGACCGCCAGGCGGGTCGGATTCTCGATCTCGAAGCTGATCCCCCGCGGCGGATCGATCTCGATCGGGTGGCTGTAACCCAGGTTGAGCAGGAGCTTCTCACCGACCTTGCTGGCGCGGTAGCCCACGCCCGTGATCTCAAGACCCTTGCGATAGCCGTTGGTCACACCCTCGACCATGTTGGCCACCAGGGACCGGGTCAGGCCGTGGAGCTGGCGGTGCATCTTGGCGTCGCTCGGACGCTGGACGAGCAGGCTGTCCGCCTCGCGAACGACCTTCATGTCCGGGTGCAGATCCCGGGCAAGGGTGCCCTTGGGCCCCTTGACCGTGATCGCTCGTCCGTCGAGGGTGACCTCCACGCCGGCCGGGACGGTGATCGGCAAACGACCGATTCGCGACATGCTGCCTCCCTACCAGACGTAGGCGAGGACTTCGCCGCCGAGCTGGGCCCGCTTGGCCTGCGCGCCGGTCATGATCCCCTGGCTGGTGCTGACGATGACGATGCCCAGGCCGCCGAGCACCCGCGGAATGTCGGTCTTGCGCGCGTACACGCGCAGGCCGGGCTTGCTGATCCGCTTGAGCCCGGACACCACCGGCACCTTGCCGTCGACGTACTTGAGCTCGAGATGAAGGATCACCAGCGTGCCGTCCTTGTCCTCGCGGACGTCGGCGATGAAGCCCTCGTCCTTGAGGATCCGGGCGATCTCGCGCTTGGTCCGGGAGGCCGGCACGACCACCTCGGCGTGATGGGCGCGCGAGGCGTTGCGGATCCGGGTGAGCATGTCGGCGATCGGATCGGAGATGTTCATGGCGGCCCTACCAGCTCGACTTCGTCACGCCCGGCAGCTCGCCCAGCAGGGCGCGCTCCCGGAAGCAGATCCGGCACAGGCTGAATCGGCGCATGAAGGCCCGGGGCCGCCCGCACACGAAGCAGCGGTGATAGGCCTGGACCGGGTGCTTGGGCGTTCGCTTCGCCTTGGCGATCAACGACTTCTTTGCCATTTGACTCCTCCCCGCGCCTAGCCGGCGAAGGGCATGCCGAGGAGCTCGAGCAGACGCTTCGACTCCTCGTCGGTCTTCGCCGTCGTCACGATGCTGACCTCCAGCCCGCGGAGACGGTCCACTTTGTCGTAATCGATCTCCGGGAAAGCGAGCTGCTCCCGAAATCCGAGCGAGTAGTTGCCCCGTCCATCGAACGAGCGCGACGGGATCCCCCGGAAGTCACGGATCCGGGGCAGGGCCAGCGAGGTCAGCCGGTCGAGGAAGTCCCACATCCGCTCGCCGCGGAGGGTGACCTTGGCCCCGATCGGATTGCCGGTACGCAATCGGAATTGGGCGATCGACCGCTTGGCGCGGGTGACGATCGGCTTCTGACCGGTGATCATCGACAGGTCCCCGACCGCGGCGTCGATGGCCTTGGCGTTGGTCAGCGCCTCGCCCAGGCCGATGTTGACCACGATCTTGTCGACCCGCGGGGCTTCCATCGGGTTGCCGTACTCGAACTGCTTGATGAGCGCGGGGGCCACCTCGGCCCGATAGCGCTCGTGGAGACGGTTGGCCATCAGGCTTTCACCTCCAGCCGCTCGCCGCAGTGACCGCACACCCGGACCCGTTGTCCGTTGTCGAGGACGAGATGCTTGACCCGGGTCGGGCGGTCGCAGCTGGTGCATACGACCATGACCTTGCTGACCGGCATCGGCTGGGGGATCTCGAGGATCCCGCCCTGCTGGACCTTGGGCATCCGGTCGGTGCTCGAGCTGGTCGTTCGGGGCTTGGTGTGGCGCTTGGCGACGTTGAGGCCCTCGACCACCACGGCGACCTGGGACAGCGGGCTGACGTGCTTCCACGCCCCGCCGCCGCCCATCTTGGTCTTGGCCATCCCGCGCGGGTCGCGCACGATGCGCTCGACCAGGCCGCGCTTGCCCGCGTCCTTGCCGGTCAGGACCACGACCGTGTCGCCCGTGCGGATCTCGGGCACCTTGGTGGCCTGCTTGCGCTGGAGCTGCGTCATCTCAGAGGACCTCCGGCGCAAGGGACACGATCTTCATGTAGTTCCGGTCACGCAGCTCGCGCGCCACCGGACCGAAGATCCGGGTCCCGCGGGGATTGCCCTGGTTGTTGATCAGGACCGCTGCGTTCTCGTCGAAGCGGATGTAGCTGCCATCCGGTCGGCCGTATTCCTTGGCCGTGCGCACGATCACCGCCCGAACCACGTCGCCCTTCTTCACCGCAGCGTTGGGAATGGCCTGCTTGACGCTGGCCACGATGACGTCGCCGATGCCGGCCGTGCGCTTCTGCGAGCGGCCCATGACCCGGATGCATTCGATCGTCCGGGCACCGGTGTTGTCGGCGACCTTGAGACGAGTGGACTCCTGGATCACGCCCCGGCCTCCGCCGGCTCGGCCGGCTCGGTCGCTGCAGTCACATCGCTGGCGTCAGTCTCGTCGCCGGCTTCGGCCGGTGCGGCGGACTCCTCGGCCCGATGGCGGCCCGGGTGCGCCGCGCCATGGATCGCCGCGCTGGTCTCGGCCTCCTCGGACACGATCTCGCTGACCGGGGTGTGCTCCCCCGCGCGGGCCACGACCTCGAGCAGCCGCCAGCGCTTGGTGGCCGACAGCGGGCGCGATTCCTCGATCAGGACGGTGTCCCCGACGCGGGCGTCGTTGAGCTCGTCATGGGCCTTGAACTTGGTGCTCAAGCGGATGACCCGCTTGTACAGCCGGTGGCGGGTCAGGCGCTCGACGGACACGACGATCGTCTTGTCCATCTTGTCGCTGACCACGCGGCCGACCTTGGTCTTCCGCTTGCCGTTCACGGTGGCTCCTGTCATCGCGCGATCTCCGGTCATGCCGTCCGGCCCAGCTTGCGCTCGTGCTGGACGGTCAGGATTCGCGCGATCGATCGGCGCGTCTGGGGGATGGTGCTGTAGTCCTTGAGCTGGCGGGTGGACAGCGCGAAGCGCGCCCCCCAGAGATCCTGCTTGGCCTGGCGGAGGGCCTCCTCCAGCTCGGCGTCGGTCATGGCCCGGACCTTATCGATGTCCATCTGCCGAGCCCTCCTTGAGCATCGTCTCGCGCACGACCACGCGGGTATCCACGGGCAGCTTGTGGCTGGCCAGGCGCATCGCCTCGACCGCCTCGTCGTGAGCGATGCCGGCCATCTCGAACAGGATCCGGCCCGGCTTGACCACGGCCACCCAGTGGTCGGGGGCGCCCTTGCCCGAGCCCATCCGGGTCTCGGCCGGCTTCTTGGTAGCGGGCTTGTCGGGGAAGATCCGGATCCAGATCTTGCCGCCACGCTTGACCGAGCGGGTCATCGCCCGGCGGGCGGCCTCGATCTGGCGGCTGGTGATCCAGGCCGGCTCCATCGTCGCCAGCCCGTAGTCCCCGAAGGCCACGGTGTGACCGCCCTTGGCCTTGCCGGACATCCGTCCGCGCATGACCTTGCGGTGCTTGACCCGCTTCGGCATCAGCATGGCTAGGCCGCCCCCGCCGCGGCGGCGGCCGCCTGAGCGGCGACCACGTCGCGCGCCGGTGTCCGCTCGGGAATGATGTCGCCCCGATAGATCCAGACCTTGACCCCGATCCGGCCGTAGGTCGTGTGGGCGTGGACCTGGCCGTAGCTGATGTCGGCGCGGAGCGTCCCCAGCGGGATGCGGCCTTCCTTGTCCCACTCGCGGCGGGCCATCTCGGAACCGCCCAGCCGACCGGAGACCTGGATCTTCACGCCCTTGGCGCCAGCCTTCATCGTCCGCTGGATGCCCTGCTTCATCGCCTTGCGGAAGGCGATCCGACGGGACAGCTGCTGGGCGATGTTCATGGCCACCAGGTAAGCGTCGAGCTCGGGCTGGCGAATCTCCTTGATCTCGAGCTTGACCTTGCGCTTGGTCAGGGCGCCGATCTGCTGGCGCAGGATCTCGACGTTCTGACCGCCCTTGCCGATGACGATGCCGGGCTTGGCCGTGTGGACCGTGACCGTAACGTGGTTGATCCCGCGCTCGATCTCGACCTGGCTGACGCTGGCGTTGGCCAGCCGCCGCTCGACCAGCTGGCGGATCCCGATGTCCTCGCGCAGGAGGGTGGTGTACTCCTTGTCCGCGTACCACTTGGCGGTCCAGGTGCGCGACACACCGAGCCGGAAGCCGTACGGGTGGACCTTGTGTCCCATGTCTAGGCCTCCCGGTCCTCGACGACGATGGTGATATGGGTCATCGGCTTGTGGATCGGGAACGCGCGCCCCTGGGCCCGCGGCCGAAACCGCTTGATGGTCGGACCCTGCTCGGCATGGGCCTCGACGATGACGAGGTCCTGGGCCGACAGGTTGTGGTTGTTCTCGGCGTTGGCCGTCGCGCTGTTGAGCACGAGGGCGATGTCACGGGCGGCGTGCTGGGGCATGAACCGCAGCAGGGCGGCCGCCTCCTCGACCCGCTTGCCCCGGATCGCGAGGGCGACCAGACGGGCCTTGCGGGTGGATCCACGCAGGTACTTGGCGGTGGCGGAAACGCGCACGGTTGGGCGTGCTCCTACTTGAGGGCCGTCGATCGGTCGGTGTGCTTCCCGTGCCCGCGATAGCTGCGGGTCGGGGAGAACTCGCCGAGCCGATGGCCGACCATGTTCTCGGTCACGTAGACCGGGACGTGCTTCTTGCCGTTGTAGACGGCGACGGTGTGCCCGATGAACTCGGGGAAGATCACCGACGCCCGGGACCAGGTCTTGACGACCTTCTTCTCGTTGCGCTTGTTCATCTCGGTGACGCGGCCGAGGAGCCGCGCCTCGACGAACGGGCCCTTCTTGACCGATCGCGACATGGTGTACCTCCTCCCGCTACTTGCGGTGCCGGGACCGGACGATGAGCCGGCCACTGAGCTTGTTGCGACGGGTGCGATAGCCCATGGCGGGCTTGCCCCAGGGGGTCTTGGGCGGCATGCCCGTGGGCGACTTGCCCTCGCCGCCGCCGTGGGGATGGTCGCGCGGGTTCATCACGACCCCGCGGACCTCGGGCCGCTGGCCCATGTGCCGGGCGCGCCCGGCCTTGCCCAGGTTCTGGTTCTCGTGGTCGAGGTTGGACACCTGGCCGACGGTCGCGCTGCAGCGGATGCTGACCCGGCGGACCTCGCCCGACGGCAGGCGGACCTGGGCGTAGTCGCCCTCCTTGGCCAGGAGCTGCGCCGACACGCCCGCCGAGCGGACGATCTGGCCGCCCTTGCCCGGCACCAGCTCGATGTTGTGGATGGTCGTGCCCAGCGGGATGTTGGCGATCGGCAGGGCATTGCCCACCCGGGCCTCCGCGTCGGGACCGGCCACGACCACGTCGCCGACCTTCAGGCCGT
The DNA here is from genome assembly GCA_034666965.1 of Chloroflexota bacterium. Lineage (GTDB taxonomy): Bacteria > Chloroflexota > Limnocylindria > Limnocylindrales > CSP1-4 > Chersky-267. Next base: position 28,781 of record JAXDKT010000141.1, read on the forward strand.
GGGGCAGCAGGATGTAGCGCTTCTCGCCGTCGCGGTAGTGGAGCAGGCCGATCCGGGCCGATCGGTTGGGGTCGTACTCGATCGTCGCCAGGCGCGCGGGCACGCCCACCTTGTCGCGCTTGAAATCGATCCGGCGGTAGTGCTGCTTCTCGCCGCCGCCGCGATGGCGAACCGTCATCCGGCCGGCGTTGTTGCGCCCCGAGCCGCGCTTCTGAGGCTCGAGCAGCGGCTTGTGCGGCTCGCGGGTGGTGATCTCCTCGAAGGTCGAGCGGGTCATCTGGCGAAGACCCGGGGAGGTGGCCTTGTAGCTGCGCAGCGGCATCCCTACACCCCCTCGAAGAATTCGATCTTGTCGCCGGGGGCCAGGGTCACGATGGCCTTGCGCCAGGGCGTGGTGAAGCCGCTGATCCGGCCGCGCTTCGTTCCGCGGCGCTTCTCCTTGGCCTTGGTCGTGAGCACGTTGACGCCGGTGACTTTCACCTTGAACAGCTCCTCGACGGCGGCCTTGATCTGGATCTTGTTGGCATCGTCGCGGACGGCAAAGGTGTACTTGCCCCGGCCCGACTCATCCATCGACTTCTCGCTGATGACCGGGCGCAGGATGACCTCATGGGCGGTCAGGCTCATGCGTAGACCTCCTCCATGCGGGCCAGCGCCGGCTGCTCGATGAGGACGGTGTCGGCGTTGAGCAGGTCGACCACGTTGAGCGAGTCGGCCAGGATGACCTCGACCGTGGGCAGGTTGCGCGACGACATCTGGAGCTTTTCGTCGCGGCCGGGCGAGACCAGCAGAACGCGTCCGGTGGCACCGATCGCGGCCAGGACGCCGACCAGGTCGCGGGTCTTGATCGCCTCGATGCCGAAGCCATCGATGATCCTGATCGCGTCGTCGCCGAACTTGGCGGTCAGGGCGCCGCGCAGGGCGAGCTGCTTCATCTTGCGCGGCAGGCGCTGCGCGTACGACCGCGGATGCGGGCCGAAGACCACGCCACCGCCCCGGAAATGGGGCGCGGTGCGATGACCCTGGCGGGCGCGGCCGGTGCCCTTCTGGCGGTACGGCTTGCGGCCGCCGCCGCGGACCTCGCCGCGGGTCTTGGTGTCGTGCGTCCCGAGATGGCGGCCGGCCAGCTGGGCGGTCACGACCTGATGGAGCACGGCGGCATTGACCGGAGCATCGAACAGCTGGTCGCTGAGCTCGACGCTGCCAATCGTCTTGCCGGTTCGGTCGTAGAGGTCGGTCTTGGGCATCGTCAGGCCTTCTTCACGACGATCACGTCGTTGCGCGAGCCCGGCAGCGAGCCGTTGACCAGGATCAGGTTCCGCTCGGGATCGGTCCGGACGATCCGGACCTTCTTGACGGTGACCCGCTCGTCGCCCATGTGGCCGGCCATCTTCATGCCCTTGTAGACCCGGCCCGGGGTCGTGCCCGGACCGATTGAACCCGGGGCGCGGTGGTGGTCGGAGCCGTGGGTCTTGGGGCCGCGATGGAAGTTGTGGCGCTTGATGTGGCCGGCAAAGCCCTTGCCCTTCGACACCCCGGTCACGTCGACCAGGTCGCCGGCCTGGAACAGGTCGTCGATCGAGACGGTCTGGCCGACGCTGTAGGTGTCCACGTCGTCGACCCGGAACTCGCGGATGGTGGCCAGCTTGGGCAGGTCGCCCAGCTGGCCGGCCTCGGGCTTGGTCAGCTTGGCGACCACGTCGGTGCCCAGCTGCACGGCCGTATAGCCGTCCCGATCGGCGGTCCGCAGCCGGGTGACGGTGTTGGGGGCGACCGCCAGCACGCTGACGGCAACCATCGTGCCGTCGGCCTCGAAGACCTGGGTCATGCCGACCTTGCGGCCGATCAATCCGATACTCATTTCCGAATCACATCTTGATTTCGATGTCGACGCCCGCGGCCAGCGAGAGTCGCATCAGTGCGTCGACCGTCTTGGCGCTGGGATCGAGGATGTCGACGAGCCGCTTGTGGGTGCGGATCTCGAACTGCTCGCGCGAATCCTTGTCGATGAACGGCGAGCGGATCACGGTGAACTTCTCGATCCGGGTCGGCAGCGGCACCGGACCGACGACATCGGCGCCGGTCCGCTGGGCCGTCTCGACGATCTGGGCCGCCGACTGGTCGAGCAGTCGGTGGTCGTACGCCTTG
>JAXDKT010000142.1:0-7790 GCA_034666965.1 Chloroflexota bacterium
GCGACCATCAGCAGGATCTCTGGGTAGTTGGTGGTGATCCCGTTGGCGATGTGCTTGAGGAGCATCGTCTTGCCGGCCTTCGGCGGGCTGACGATGAGCGCGCGCTGGCCCTTGCCGATCGGGTTGACCAGGTTGATCAGGCGCTGGCTGAGGTTTTTCGGGTCGGACTCGAGGTTGAGCAGGACGTCCGGGTGGATCGGGGTCTGGTCGCCGAAATGCGGTCGCCGGGCCGCCGCTCCGGGATCCACGCCGTTGACCGAGTCGACCCGGAGCAGGCCCCAGTACTTCTCGGCCTCGCGCGGAGCACGCACGGCGCCCGACACCCGGTCGCCGATCCGGAGGCCGAAGCGCCGGACCTGGCTGGACGAGACGTAGACGTCATCGGGGCTGGGCAGCAGGCCGTGGCGGCGCATGAACCCGAAGCCCTCATCGACGATGTCGAGGATGCCGGTGGCGTAGTCGTGGCCGGCCCGCTCGGTCTGGCGCTGGAGGATCCGATCGACCAGCTCCTCCTTGCGCTCGCCGGCGGCGGCATCGAGCTCGAGATCCTGCCCGACCGCCCGGAGCTCCTTCTCGGACATCGCGCCGAGCTCGGCGATGTTGAGGTCGTTGCGCTGGCGCGCGGCCTCGATCTCCTGCATCTCGTCGAATTCACTGACGGGCGGGCGGGTGGCCGCCTGGGGACGGCGGCGGGGTCGACGGTTGCGGGCTCGCTGATCGCGCTGATCGGGACCGATGGAAGGCATATGGGCAGGACTCACGCACGGGATAGGGCGGGGCCGTGGATTCGCGCGGAATCGCTCCGCAGCGCAGGCCTCGTGGGAACCTACTGAGAATAGACTGGCTCAGCGACGCCGTCAATGGGGTCGCGCGGCCGGAGAATGCGGGCGGGCGAGACCCCCGCCCCGGACGCTAGCTCTTGGCGACCGCCCCGGCGTGCGCCTTCTCCCAGTCCGCTTTGAACTGGACGATGCCCTTGTCGGTCAGCGGGTGGTGGACCATCTGCTGGAGGACCTTGAACGGCACCGTGGCGATGTGCGCGCCGGCCAGCGCCGACTGGGTGACGTGGAGCGGGTTGCGGATCGAGGCCGACAGGATCTGCGCCTCGATCTCGTGGATGGCGAACATCTCGGCCAGCTCGCGGATCACGATCATCCCGTCCTGGTTGATGTCGTCGAGACGGCCCACGAACGGCGAGATCAGGGTGGCCCCGGCCTTGGCCGCAAGGAGACCCTGGTTGGCCGTGAAGATGAGGGTGCAGTTGGTGCGGATGCCCTCGTCGGCGAACCGGCTCATGGCCTCGAGCCCGTTCTCGCTCATGGCCACCTTGACCACGATGTTGGGCGCGATCTTGGCGAAGTGGCGACCCTCCTCGAGCATGCCCTCGACGTCGTCGCTCACGACCTCGGCCGAGACCGGTCCCGAGGTGAGCCGGCAGACCTCGGCCAGGATCTCGTCATAGGAGCCGCCGACCTTGGCGTACAGGGTCGGGTTGGTGGTCACGCCGTCGAGAACGCCCCAGCGGGCGGCGGTCCGGATCTCTTCGATGTCGGCGGTGTCCAGGAAGATCTTCATCAGCGGTGGCTCCTAGGAGGTGGTGCCGCCCGATTCTACGCCGTCGGCGGCGCCGGCTCAGCCATGGGCACCGGGACGTCGGCGGGTCGCGTCGCGCTCCGGGCGGCGAGCTCCGGCTCGCGTCCATCGGCCACGGCGATGGCGCTGGCCACGAAGCCGTCGAACAGCGGATGGGGCCGGTCGGGCCGGCTCTTGAACTCGGGGTGGAACTGGCTGGCCACGAACCAGGGATGGTCGCGCAGCTCGACGATCTCGACCAACCGGCCATCCGGTGACTGGCCGGACAGGATCAGGCCGGCGTCCTCGAGGGTCTGCCGGTAACGGTTGTTGACCTCGAAGCGATGGCGGTGGCGCTCGTAGATGACCTCCTGGCCGTAGACCGCAGCGGCCTTCGAACCGGGGGTCAGCTTCGCGGCGTAGAGCCCCAGGCGCATCGTCCCGCCCTTGTCCTCGAGCTCGCGCTGGTCGGGCATGAAGTCGATGACCTTGTTCTCGGTGAACTGGTCGAACTCGGTCGAGTTGGCGTCCGGGGTCCCGAGCACCTCGCGGGCGAACTCGATGACGGCGCACTGGAGCCCCAGGCACAGCCCGAGGTACGGGATGCCCCGCTCGCGGGCGTAGTGCGCGGCCAGAACCTTGCCCTCGATGCCACGGTGGCCGAAGCCGCCCGGAACGAGCACGCCGGCTACGCCGTCGAGCGCCTCGGCCGTCGTCTCCGGGCTCAGCGTTTCGGAGTTCACCCAGCGGATGCTGACGTCGACTCCGTTTGCCCAGGCGGCGTGACGGAGCGCCTCGCCCACGCTCAGGTACGCGTCGGGCAGCTCGATGTACTTGCCGACGAGCCCGACCTCGATGGTCGGCTTGGGCCGCTTGATGAGCTCCACCAGGGTGGTCCAGGCGGCCAGGTCGGGAGCGGTCGCGCGGTCGGCCAGACTCAGCTCGCGGACGACCAGGTCGCCCAGTCCGGCCGCCTCGAACTGGAGCGGCACCTCGTAGATCGTATCTGCGGTGATCGCCGGGATGACCGCCTCGAGCGGCACGTCGGTGAACAGGGCGATCTTCTCGCGGACCTCGTCGCTGACGGGCTGGTCGGCGCGCAGCACGATCACGTCGGGCTGGATGCCGATCCCGCGCAGCTCCTTGACCGAGTGCTGGGTGGGCTTGGTCTTGAGCTCGCCCGTCGCCGCCAGGGCCGGCAGCAGGGTCACATGGACGTACAGCACGTTGCTCCGCCCGACGTCCTTGCGCATCTGGCGGATGGCCTCGAGGAAGGGCAGGCTCTCGATGTCGCCCACGGTCCCGCCGACCTCGACGATCACCACGTCCGCCCGCCCGTCGCGGGTCAGCCGCTGGATCCGCTCCTTGATCTCATTGGTGATGTGGGGGATGACCTGGACCGTGCCGCCGAGGTAATCGCCGCGCCGCTCCTTGGCGATGACCGCCTGGTAGATCCGGCCCGTCGTGACGTTGCTGAGCTGGCTCAGGTTCTCGTCGATGAAGCGCTCGTAGTGGCCCAGGTCGAGGTCCGTCTCGGCGCCGTCGTCGGTCACGAAGACCTCGCCATGCTGGTACGGCGACATCGTGCCCGGATCCACGTTGATGTACGGATCGAGCTTGAGGATCGAGACGTGGAGGCCCCGTGCCTTGAGCAGGCGACCGATGCTCGCGGCGGTGATGCCCTTGCCCAGAGAGGAGGTCACACCTCCGGTCACAAAGACATACTTCGCCATGGGATGGTCCTCCGGGGGTTTTTCCAATGCTATCGGAACGTGACCCCGCGGGCAAGCCGAAGAGCGGGTGTTCGGGCGTCCGGATCAGCGCTCGCGGTCGGGGCGACCGTGGCGTCGGGCGTCAGTCTGGATGTCGAGCGATCGCCAACGAACCCGCGCCAGAAGGCGTCAGACGCCTTCCTCATCGAACTCGAGGGCGTCCTCGTCGCTCTCCTCGGTGACCTTCAGCCAGACGAACAGTCCGGCCAGGACCGCGAGCGGGATGACGATGAGCGCGCCCAGGGTGATCCCCAGGGCGACGGCGACGGTCTTCAGGGCCTTCACGGCAACCTCCGTGGTTCGCGTTTGGTTCGCGCGGGATCCGCGCAACGGGCTCAGGTCTCGGACGACTTGGTCTTGGACGGTGTGGTCTTCTGGTCGCGCCGGCCCGGTCCCTGGGCGATCATCGCATCGATGTCCTCGCGCGTGAACTCGGACAGGATGTGGCGGCTGCCCGTCGGGCTGGCCATCAGCAGGCGGACCACGAACGCGCCATCCTGCTCGAAGAAGAACGTGTCCCGGGGCTTCTGCTCGTCCATGTAGCGACCCAGCACCCGGAACGCCTTCTCATAGTAGCCCGCCTTGGCCCAATCGTCGGGAACAGCCTGATTGCGACGGGCCAGCGCCTCGTCCATGAACCGGGCGATGTCGTCGTCGAGAAAGGTCAGGGTCTCCTTGGTCTGGGTGCCCATCGACTCGGACCAGGCGTTGCTGTCGGACCCGACCGTCACCAGGCCCTGGACGATGAAGCCGTCCGGCGCCTCGGCCAGGAGAACCTCCTTCATCGAGCGCTGGTCGAGAAACGCGCCGATCGAGCGGAACACCTCCTCGAAGTCCTGGCGCGGGGAGCCCTCGTAGATCCGCACGTGGGTCCTCCTCAGGAGCCGGTCGTCTGGTCGATGAGACCGCGGTCCTTCGCTCGATGTTCACTCCAGCGGAAGACGACGGTTGCCGCGAGTGTAGCGACGGCCCCCGTGGCCAGCAAGGCGACGACGATCGTGGCGCCGTCGGGCGCAGCCCGCCCGGTCAGCTCGGTGTACAAGGCGCCGGATCCGCCGACCGAGCTGATCCCACCCGGGAACAGCGCGTGACGGACGCCCTCGAGCCACCAGGTCAGCGGGTTCGCCAGGCCGAGCGCCTGGACCGGCGCCGGCAGGACGGCCAGCGGGAAGACCGCACCCGAGACGAGGAAGAGGGCCCCCGCCACCGCCTCGGGATAGGACCATGCCTCCTGACGCGTCTGGAGGCAGATCGCGGCCAGGATCACGCCGACCACCACGATCGCCTCCAGGCCGAGGACCATGACCGCGAGGAGCAGGGGCCAGTCGACCCTCGACGGGTCGAACGCCACGCCCAACAGGCCGACGCCGATGACCAGCGTGATCGCAGCACCCATCGCGCCCACGGCGATCCGGGCCGTCCCTCGACCGAGCAGGACGGTGACGAAGTCGCTCGGGCTGACGTAGACGTACTTCAGCATCCGGTAGCGCTCGCGATCGTCGAGCACCGACCAGGCCAGACCGGCGATGCCCGAGATCACGAACGACCACAGGGCGCTGCCCACGACCACGTAGCCGCGATAGTCGCGGCCGGCGCCGGCGATGACCTCGAGCATCACGATCAGGATCAGGGCCGCGCTGACCGGCTTGGCCACCGAATAGATGAAGAACAGGACGGGATCGGTCCAGTTGGCCTCCATCTTCCAGCCCAGGGCGGCCGCGGTCCGGTAGCTCCGGAGGAGGTCGGCGATGCCCCGACCGCGGGTCCGGCCCGAGTCGAACAGGCTGGCCTCGGTCATCGCCAGCGCACCGTCAGTCGACCTTCGAGCCGGGCTCGCCGCTCGAGGATGCGCAGCATGAGCCGGGCCAGGAGCACGAAGAAGACGGTCATCCCGATCAGGATCAGCGCCTCCGCCTCGGGCGGCAGGAAGGCCACCGGGCCGACGTTGCCGGCGAAGGCCAGCTGGCGCATCGCGTCGAGCCCCGTGGCCAGCGGGATCGTGGCCAGTGCCAGCGCGCCCAACCGCCCGAGGGCGGCGATCGGGAAGTTGAGACCGGACACGAAGTAGACCGGCTCGGCCAGGAGCTGGGTCAGGTGCCACGCCTCGCGGCCCCACATCAGGAACAGGCTGGCCAGGACCATCCCCAGTCCATACAGGGCCGCCAGGGTGAGCCCGAACACGAGCAGGAGCAGCCCCCACTGCCCGATCGAGAACTCGACGTGGTAGACCAGCGTCGCCACGACGAGGACGGCGGCGGCCCGGGTTGCGCTCATGATCAGCCCGCCGATGGCCATTCCGAAGAGGACCGCCATGACGTTCATGGGTGCCGCGAAATACAGCTCGAGGTTGCCCTGGTCCTTCTCCCAATAGAGCTGGGCCGCCATCATCCAGACGACGTTCAGCCAGAAGGCCGTCATCGCGCCGCCGAGGACCACGAAGCCGATGTACGCCTGCGGCGCCTGGAGGGCGCGGTAGACGAACACAAACGCCGACGTCGTCAGGAACGGCAACAGGATCTCGAAGAGCAGCCAGGACGGCTCGCGAACCATGCCCCGCACCCGCGGGTATGCTCGGCCGATCACGCTGCGCAGGTCGTTTGCGACGATCCGCCGGCGACTCCAGTCGGCGGCCTCACGTGGGCCGACCGACGGTCGTCCCACGAACGCTCGCCCGGTCATCCGACCTCCTCCGGCTCGGGCGCGCCGGGTTCGTGGGCCGTCTCGAGTGTGCCGTCGGGCGGTCGGCGGCCATTGCCCCGGCCATCGGCTGGGTGGTCGACGTCGTCATCGAAGCCGCGGCCGACGAGCTCGACGAAGACCTCCTCGAGCGTGGGCTCGGACTTGCGCAGGGCCAGGATCCGCGAGCCGATCCCACCCAGCGCTCCGACCACGCCGCCGAGCGCGGCGTCATCGACCAGGACCAGGTCCACCTCGACGGTCTGACGCGCGTCCGCGATCTGGCCCGGAACGGCGTTCTGGCGCCCGCCGGCTCCGTCGCCGCCCACGGTCGCCGTGGTGGCGTTCACCACCCCGGGTAGCTGAGCCAGCGCCTTGGGGCCGGCGTCGAGCCGGTCGAGCTCGATCCGGAAGATCGATTCGCGCTGGACGCGCTGCTTGAGCTCGTCGGGCGTCCCGATGGCCAGGACCCGGCCGCGGTCGACGATCGCGATCCGCTGGCACAGCTCATCGGCCTCGGCCATGTAGTGGGTCGTCAGGAGAACCGTTCGACCGGGCACGGACGCCTGCCAGGTGGTGACCAGCTCGCGGACCTGGCGGGCGGCGGCAACGTCGAGCCCGAGCGTTGGTTCGTCGAGGAACAGGATCCACGGATCGTTGAGCAGGCCCCGGGCGAGGTTCATCTTCTGGCGCTGCCCCGTGGACAGGCCGCTCACCCGCTGGCGGCGCTGCTCGTCCAGGCCGACGGCGTCGATCAGCTCGTCGACCCGGGCCCAACCCTCGCGGCTGCCCAGGCCATAGAACTGGCTGAACATCCAGAGCTGTTCGCGGACGGTCAGGATGCCGTAGCCGGACTGCTCGCCGCCGGCGACCATGTTCATGATCCGGCGGATCTTCTTGGTCTCGGTCTCGATGTCGAAGCCGAAGACGCGCGCCGTCCCCGAGCTCGGCAGGAGCAGCGTGGTGAGGATCTTGATGAGGGTCGTCTTGCCGGCACCATTCGGACCGAGCAGGCCGAACAGCTCGCCCGGTTGGACCTCGAGATCCACGCCGTCGAGGGCGGTGATGGGCTGCGGCTTGGCGGCGTAGACGCGACGAATGGCGCGCGCGTCGATCGCCGGCGCCGCGATCGGAGCGGACATGGGCCCCCCGGGCGAGCGTCGTCGGTGCGGGACGCGGATTCTAGCACCACCCAGCGCGCCGGAGAACAGCCTCAGATCGTACGAATGGGAGATGTCCGTCGAAGACGCGAGAGGCTCCGGCCACGCTCCGGCCACGCCAGGCTCCGGGCCACGCCAGGCTCGGGCCACGCCAGGCTCGGGCCACGCGAGGCTCCGGCCACGCCGGGCTCCGGCCACGCCGGGCTCCGGCCACGCCAGGCTCGGGCCACGCGGCGAGGTTCCGGCCACGCGAGGCTCCGGCCCGGTCTTGCCAGATGCTCACCAGGCGGTCGTACGTCGCCAGTCCAGGCGAGGCGAGCTGTCGTCGCTGACGCTTTTCTCCCGAGCCAAGCGTGACCCGGCACGATTCCGCGCCTCCCAGAGCGTTCGAGGCTGCGGGGCGTTGTCCAAGGCTCACCTGACGAGCATCTGTCAAGAATTGGCTCCCGCCAGCGTCGCCGCGAGTTGGCTCCAGCCACCGACGCCGCGAGTTGGCCCCGCCACCGAGCCGCGAGCCGGCCCCGCCACCGTCGCCGCGAGCCGGCCCCGCCACCGTCGCGGCGAGCCGGCCCCGCCACCGAGCCGCCAGTCGGCCTCGCCACCGACGCCG
>JAXDKT010000143.1:0-5708 GCA_034666965.1 Chloroflexota bacterium
ACGTGATGGACGACGAGGCACGAATCAACCAGAACGGCGATGGCTTCGCCGGCCTCGAGCGGTATGACGCACGTCAGCGGATCCTGGCGGCCCTCGAGGAACGCGGCGATCTCGTGGGCAAGGCCGGCCACGACATGGTCATCGGGCGCTGCCAGCGTTCGAACGACGTCGTGGAGCCGCGCCTCAAGACCCAGTGGTTCATCCGGACCAAGCCGCTGGCCGAACCCGCGCTGGCCGCGACCCGCTCGGGGCGGACGCGGATCCTGCCCGAGCGCTTCGTCAAGGTCTGGGAGCACTGGCTGACCGAGATCCGCGACTGGAACGTCAGCCGCCAGCTGTGGTGGGGCCATCGCATCCCGGCCTGGTACTGCCCCGAGGGCCACATCACGGTTAGCGATGACCCGGCGGGACCGGCGGCCTGCGCCACCTGCCAACGCCCGCGCGCCGAGCTCGAGCAGGACCCCGACATCTTCGACACCTGGTTCAGCTCGGGGCTGTGGCCGTTCTCGACCCTGGGCTGGCCCGACGACACGCCCGATCTGCGTCGGTTCTACCCGGGCACGGTCATGGAGACGGGCTACGACATCATCTTCTTCTGGGTCGCCCGGATGATGATGCTGGGCATCCACTTCATGAAAGAGCCGCCGTTCGAGACGGTCTACCTCCACGGCCTGGTGCGGGCCGGCAGCGGGGCCAAGATGAGCAAGACCACGGGCAACGTGGTCGATCCGCTCGAGGCGATCGACGAGATCGGCGCCGACGCCCTTCGCTGGGCGTTGATCTACGGCATCTCACCCGGCGCCGACCAGAAGTTCACCCAGGCCAAGCTGGAGAACGCCCGTAACTTCGGGAACAAGCTCTGGAACGCGGCGCGCTTCGTGCTCGGCGCGCGACCGGCGTCGATCCCCGCCGAAGCCCCGCGCCGGGCGCCCGACCCGGAGCGGATGGGTCCATCGGACCGCTGGCTCCGGTCGCGGATCGCGGCCACCGTGGTCGGCGTCGACGAGGCGATGGATGGCTTCGCCTTCGGGGAGGCCACCCGGCTCCTGTACGACACGACCTGGAGCGAGTTCTGCGACTGGGGCCTGGAGCTGGCCAAGGTCCGTCTGAGCGACGAGACCCTGTCCGCTGCCGAACGTGAGGCGACCTGGTGGACGCTGGCCGAGGCACTCGACGCCCTGCTTCGCCTGCTCCACCCGTTCCTGCCCTTCCTGACCGAGGCGGTCTGGGCAGCCGCGCCACACCGGACCGACGATCCGGAGCTGTTGATGGTCGCCGACTGGCCCGACCCGAGCGGCTGGGCCGCGTTGCGCGACCAGGCGTCAGAGTCCGCGGTCGACCGGCTGCGTGCGTTCGTCGGCGAGATCCGCAACGCCCGGACGACCGCCAGGATCCCGCCCGGCGAGAGTCGCCCGGCCGAGGTTCTGGTGCCCGCCGAGCTCGCCCCGACCTTCGATGCCCTGGCGCCCGCGATCGAGCGGCTGGCCCGCCTCCGACCGCTGACCCGTCACAGCCAGCGGGAGACCTTCCTGGCCGCCGAGCGGCCGGGCTCGCTGGCGGTCATCGTCGGGGACCTGGAGGCCCGGATCGCGGCCGGTCCGGCGGACAGCGCAGCGGAACGAGCCCGGCTGGAACGCGAGCTGTCCGCGGCCGAGGACCACCTGGCCGCCGCCCGGGACCTGCTCGCCAACGAATCGTTCATCGCCAAGGCGCCACCGGCGGTGGTCAAAGGCGCCCGGGCACGAGAGGCGGCGCTGGCCGAGCAGGTCGCCCGCCAGCGAGCCAGCCTGGGGCGCTGAGCCCTATTTGACCGAGCCGGCCAGCAGGCCCTGGACGAAGAACCGCTGGAGGGCGAAGAAGACGGCCAGCGGCACGACCATCTGGATGAACGCGCTCGCGGCCAGCAGGTGCCACTCGGTGCCGTACTGCGAGAGCAGGCTCGAGATCTGGCGGGTCATCGGGTAATTGGCGCCGTTCTGGACGAAGACGAGGGCCATCAGCAGGTCGTTCCAGACCCACAGGAACTGGAAGATCCCATAGGCGGCGATCGCCGGAACGGACAGCGGCACCACGATCGTCCGGAAGATGCCGACCGTCGAGGCCCCGTCGATCCGGGCTGCCTCGATCAGGTCGCGCGGCAGGGTGATGAAGAAGTTTCGGAGCAGGAAGATCCCGAACGGCAGGGCGAAGGCCGTGTGGGTCAGCCAGATCGGGATGAAGCCGTTGAGGAGCTTGAGCGGCGCGAACATCTGCAGGATCGGGATGAACACGATCTGGGCGGGGACCATCATCAGCGCGACCACGACCAGGAAGAGCGTGTCCCGGAGCGGGAACTTGATCCACGAGAAGGCGAACGCCGCCAGCGAGGCGATCGTCAGGGGCAGGAGCGTCGAGGGCACCGCGATGATCACGTTGTTGATGAACGACTGGAGCAGGCCATTCGACTGGAGCACCTGCTCGTAGTTGTTGACCGTGAACCGCAGGGTCGAGAACGTCTCCCACCAGCCGGTCGCCTGGATGTCGGTCCGCGGCCGGAACGAGGTCACCAGCAGACCGATCGTGGGAACCAGCCAGATGAGCGCCACGAGGCCAAGGAAGATATGGATCGGCGTCTTGTTGAGCGTCTGCACGATCCGGCCGGACACGGTCCGCGGCACCGGCTTGATCGCCGGACCGGCCAGGGCGTCGGTCATGTCACTGACTCCGTGCGGAAGCGTCTGACGTTGAAGATCATCACCGGGATCAGGATCAGGAGCATGACCACGGCCACCGCCGCGCCCTTGCCAAACAGACCGCCCGGGAAGGATTCCTGGTACATCGTGAAGGCGATCACCCGGCTCGACGTGCCCGGGCCGCCGTTGGTCATGACGTAGATCAGGTCGAACAGCTTGACCACGTTGACGATCAGGGTCACCGCCAGGACCGAGATCGGCAGGCTGACCATGGGCACGATGATCCGGCGGAAGATCGTGCGCTCGCTGGCGCCGTCGACGCGGGCCGCCTCGATGACCTCGCTCGAGATGCTCTTGATCGCGGCCGACAGGATCACCGTGGCGAACCCGACCGAGCCCCAGACCCCGACCGCGATCAGGGCCGCATTGACGAAGCCGGGATCGCCCAGCCAGGAGATGGGATTGATCCCGGCGACACCGATAACCGCGTTGAGCAGGCCAGTCTTGGCATCGGGCGCGTAGACGAAGCCCCAGATCACCGCCAGGGCGGTGGCCGCGATCGCCATCGGCAGGAAGACGACCGCCTTGATGATCGACTCGTAGCGGACCCGCGACGCGGTGACCGCGATGATCAGCCCGAAGAAGATGACGAAGAAGGTGTAGAAGACGATCCAGAGGACGTTGTTGAAGAGGGCGCCCGAGGGCGGGAAATGAGACAGGTCGAGGAAGTTCGGGTCGCTGGTGAACAGCGTCTGGTAGTTCTGCAGCCCAACGTTCTGGGTGAACTGGCCCCGGCGCCCGCGGTCGAAGCTGAGCAGGATCGTGTAGATCGCCGGATAGACGATGAAGATGGCCAGCAGGACCAGGGCCGGCAGCAGGAACAGGACGGCGGCCCTGGCGTTGGTGCCCTCCTGCTGAGGAGGACGCTTCTGGAGGCCGACGCCAACGGCGGCTTCATCGCGGGCGAGTCCGCTGGGTGCGAGTCCCATCGTCATCCTCCACGGTGTTCGGGCCGACGTGGCGGGAGGACCCGGATGGGCCCTCCCGCCTGTCAGCTCGACGAGTCGCGTCAGTCGCTACTCGTTGGTCCAGGCCGTCTGGATCTGGGTCTGGTATGAGGCCCAGTCCACGGTCTGACCCTGGATCGCCTTCTGGAGCTCGGCACCGAGGTCCGGCCCACCTGCGGGCAGGAGGTCCGAGCCGTCCATCCGGACGGCGCTGGCGCCGGCAACCTGAGCGGCCTCGCGCTTGGCGAGATCGTTCGGATAGACCGAGGCGTCGACGCCCTTGACCGGCGAGATGATCGCGCCGGTTGCGGCCCAGACGCCGCCGGCCTCCGGCGTGGTCATGTACTGGATGAACTCCTTGACGCCGGGGTTCTTGGTCAGCGCCGCGATCACGTCGCCACCGATCGTGACGCCGTCACCGCTGCCGATCTTCGGGAACGGGAACCAGTCGATGTCGGTTCCCGGCTTGAGGGCCGTGTTGACCTGGCCGGTGGCGATCCCGCCGACGAAGCCGCCCTCGTAGTACACGCTGGCGGTCGGGTTGGCGCTGAAGACCTGGCCGATCCCGTCGACGAAGCCACGCCCGAGGGCGGCCTTGATGCCACCATCGACGTAGGTGTCGTTGAGGACGTCGGTCATCGCCTTTACGGCCGTGGCGACCGACGGGTCGGTCCAGTCGCCGTCCTTGCTGAAGAGCTTGTCGTACGCCTCGGGCCCGGCCTGGCGGACGTAGATGCTCTCGAACCAGTCGGTCAGGGTCCACGAGTCCTTGGCACCGAGCCCGAGCGGCTTCTTGCCCTTGGCCGCGATGTCCTTGAGCAGCTTGGTGAAGCCATCCCAGTCGGTCGGAGCAGTGACCCCGAACCCGGTGAACTGGTCGGGGCGGTACCACACGGTGCTCTTGCTGTTCAGCTTGACGATGATCCCGTAGAGGTCACCGTCGACCTTGCCGATGTCGAGCAGACCGGGCGCGTAGTTGGGCTCGAGCGAGGCCGGGTCGATCCCGAGGTCGGAGACCTTGATGATCGAGCCGTCACGCGAGAAGCGACGCAGGAAGCCGATCCCCGGAATGATCGCGACGTCGGGCGGGTTGCCGCCCGAGATCCGGGTCTGGAGTGCGGTCGCGTAGTTGTCGCGGACCGACTCGTACTTGACCGCGATGCCGGTCTTGGCCGTGAACGCGGTCAGGACCTTCTCGAAGTTGGTCTGCTCGGCGCCGCCCCACAGGGACGTCACCGTGATCGAGCCGCCGGCGGCCGGGCTCGAGCCACCGCTTGCGGCGGGCTGCGATGCGGGCGGTGTGGTTGCCGTCGGTGCCGACGACGCGCCTCCACCGCCACAGGCGGTCACGACCATGATGGCCGCGAGCAGGAGCGCCGATCCGCGCAGGAATTTGATCATCGATCACCTCCACAGTAAGGTCGGGCATCGTCCGCCATCTGGTCGGCGACGTCCGGGAAACGACTGAGCTTGGAACACGCGAACACTCGCGGTCTCCTCCTCCTCTGGTCGTGGCTGGTGCGTGTCGTCCCTCGTCATCATCGAGCGGACGACGCCCATGTCCTCGACCGGCTCTCCCGTGCGTCGAGTCCTGAAGGTACCGGTCCGCCGGGAGTCGATGGCGAGCATGGCCATCGGGGGCGAGCCTAGTGTCCGGTTGATCGTCCTGTCAACGTTTCAGTCGTTCGACTGGGTACGGTGTTCCGGCTCAGACGCGGATGGTGACCTCGAGATCGCCGGTCTTGCGCAGGACCTCGGCGCTGGTCGTGCCCCGCCAGCGATGGAACAGCAGGTCCACCGAGGCGTCACCGACGCGCAGACCGGTGACGGTCAGCTTGCCCAGCCAGGTGGGCAGGTGCGGTCGGACCAGCTCCAGGGTGTGGTCGGCGGCGCTGGCTCGGGCCCCGATCATGGTTCGGACCAGGAGCAGGGCCGCGGCCGCCGACCAGGCCTGTGGCGAGCAGGCGACAGGGTAGGGGACCGGCACCCCGACGTCGGTCCGGTCGAACCCGCAATACAGCTCGGGCAG
>JAXDKT010000144.1:0-16206 GCA_034666965.1 Chloroflexota bacterium
TCGTCGAGGCCGCCTGGGTCGTCTTCGACCGGGTCGCCGCCGCCGCGCCGGCCGAGCTGCGCAAGGGCCCGCGTGGTGGTGGGCGGAACACCGCCAAGATCGTCGGGCATGTCATCGAAGCGGACCACGCCTATGCCCGCGAGGTCGGCGTCCGCCTTCGGCCGCCGTCCCCGGGAGACCGAGCCGCTGTCGAGGCCGAGCGGGCGGCGATGCTCGAGGTCATCCGCCAACCGTCCGACGGCTCGCCGCTGGCCGACCGGAGATGGACCACACGCTACGCCGCCCGCCGGATCGCCTGGCATGCGCTCGACCACGCCTGGGAGATCGAGGACCGCACCGATCCGGGCTAGGGCCCCGGGCGCCGACGGCTTCCGGCTCAGGCCGGTCGCGCCCGGTCGGTCTCCTCGAGCGCGACCAGGACATCGATGATCCGGCGGTAGACGTCGACCAGGTCGGCCTGCGGGAGCGGGCCCTCGTTGGCCATCGCCACGCGCAACAGGACCTCCCGCTCGCGTTCGGGGTCGCGCACGCCGTCGCCGTGGGCCGCCTTCAGCCGGCCGGCCTCGAGCGCCAGCCGGGCCCGCTCGTTGAGCCGCTCGACGATCGTCCGGTCCAGCGCGTCGATGCGTGCCCGCAGCGCATCCAGCTCCTCGTCCGGCCGCGTCATTGCGGCAGCTCGCCGGCGGCGGCCCGCCGGGCGATCGATTCGAGCGCCAGGTGGTACCCACGCGAACGCTGGCCGACGATCGACTCCAGCGCGACGTCGCGCAGGAAGTTGACCGAGCGGAACGGCTCGCGGGTCGACGGGTCGGAGAGGTGAACCTCGATGAACGGACGGTCGATCCCGACCAGGGCGTCGCGCAGGGCGACCGAGGTATGGGTCAGCCCGCCGGCATTGACGATGGCCACGTCGAAGTCGCGCTGGTGCAGCCGGTCGATCAGGGAGCCCTCGTGATTCGACTGGTAGAAGTCGACGGCCAGGCCCAGCTCGGCCGCGCGCTGCGCGATCCCGGCGTGGATCTGGTCGAGGGTCTCGCTGCCGTAGATCTCGGGCTCGCGGCTGCCCAGCAGGTCGAGATTCGGCCCCTGGAGCACCAGGACCCGGGTCATCGTGCCGCCGCCTCCGAGTCGGCCAGTGCGCCACGCTCCGCGGCCGCCCCGGCGCTGGCCGGGCCGAGCAACTCACCGAGGGCGGCCGCGACCGCCGAGTCGGGCACATCCGAGCGAACGACCACACCGTCGGCCGTGGGCAGGACCCAGCGCAGCCGGCCGCCGGCGGTCTTCTTATCGCTGGCCAGGCGCTCGAGGACGGCCGCGGTCGGATAGCCCAGGCGACCGACCCCCAGGCCGAGCCGATCCAGGAGCGCCGCGATCCGGGCGGCCCGGGCCGCCGGCGTCACGCCGGTCTGGAGGCCGATCCGGCAGGCGGCCCGAAGACCATAGGCCACCGCCTCGCCGTGGAGCAGGCCCTCGTATCCTGCTGCGGCCTCCAGGGCATGGCCCATCGAGTGACCCAGGTTGAGGGCCAGCCGCCCGGCCGCGGCGGTTCCGTCGGCATCCGGCGGCCCGCCGCGCTCGCGCTCGTCGGCCAGGACGACCTCGACCTTCGCCCAGGCCGCACGCTCGACCAGCTCGGCGACCGCGCCGCCGTCAAAGGCCGCGTCCGTCCCGCGCGCGATCGCTTCGCCATCGGTCTCGAGCAGCTCGAACAGGCGGTCGTCACCCAGGGCGGCCATCTTGACCGCCTCGCCCAGGGCCGCCCGGCGCTGACGGTCGGGCAGGGTCCGCAATGTCGCGACGTCGGCGATGACGGCGCTCGGTTGGTGGAATGCGCCGACCAGGTTCTTGCCCTCGGGCAAGTCGACGGCCGTCTTGCCGCCGATCGAGCTGTCGAGCTGGGCCACCAGCGTGGTGGGCACGTGGATCAGCGGGATGCCGCGCAGATAGACCGCAGCCAGGAACCCGGCACTGTCCCCAAGGGCGCCGCCGCCGACGGCGACCAGTGGCTCCCCGCGCTCGACCCGGAGCCCGGTCAGGGCTCGTGCCGCGATCTCGATCTGGGCCAGCTTCTTGGCTTCCTCTCCCGTGGGGAAGATCGTCAGCTCGAGCGGCAGCCCGGCGGCGTCGAGCGACGCGGAGATCCGCGGTCCGACGGCAGCCCACGCCCCCGGCTCGGACACGATCAGTGCGCGGCGAGCGCCGAGCCGAAGCAGCTGCTCGACCAGCCCTCGCCCGAGGAGCTCGTCGCCGATGACCATCCGGCCGATCGGCGTGGTGGCGTCCAGCAGCGTCGTACCGGTCGGTCGTGGCTCGGTCAGCAGCGCCTCGATCGTCTCGACGACCGTCCCGACCGGGGCCAGCCCGTTGACCCGGTGGCCCGCGGCATAGAACCGTTCGCGCGCGGCCGCGAGGGCCCGGATCGCGCCGATCGGGTCCGGACCGGCGATCAGCGGACGCGGATTGGGACTGTGACGCAGACGCTGGGCCAGCGCCTCGGGCAGGCCATCGAGCCAGACGACGGTCCGCCCGCGATACAGCCACCAACGGTTGCGCGGGTCGACCACAGCCCCGCCGCCGGTCGCGATCACGAAGCGCACCTCGGGCCTGGCGTCGGCCGGCCCGAGGTCGGCCACGGCCGAGCGTTCCCGGGCCCGGAAGCCCGGCTCGCCCTCGGTCGCGAAGATGTCCGCGATCCGCCGTCCGGCTGTCGTCTCGATGGTCTCATCCAGGTCGACGAACCGGGCGCCGTGACGAGACGCCAGGCGGCGTCCGACGGCGCTCTTGCCGCTACCCGGGAGTCCGACCAGGACGACGTCCATGGCGGTCTCAGTCGTCCCCGCCGGAGCCGGCCTCGCCGTCCCCGACGTCGCTGCCACCCACCCGCTGTCCACCCGGTCGCCCGCCGGCGATCGGCGCCTCGGGCGTCCGCGCGATCCGTTCGCGGTAGCGGTCGAGGTTGTCGCGGGTCTCGGCCAGCGAATCGCCACCGAACTTGTCGAGCGCGAAGTCGGCCAGGGTCAGCAGGACCATTGCCTCGCCGACGACGCCCGCGGCCGGGACCACGCTGATGTCGCTTCGCTCGTAATGGGCCTTGTCGACGGTCTCGCCGGTCACCAGGTCGGCCGACGGCAGGGGCCGGGCGAGGGTCGAGATGGGTTTGACCGCGCCGCGCACGACGAGCGGCTCGCCGTTGGTCACTCCGCCGGTCAGGCCGCCGGCGTTGTTTGAGCGATGGATCCAGCGTCCGCCCTCGCCGCGCCCCACGATCACGTCGTGGACCTGCGAGCCGAATCGACGGGTCTGCTCGAAGCCGAGCCCGAATTCCACGCCCTTGACGATGTTGATGCTCATCAGCGCCGCGGCCAGGGCCGCGTCCAGCCGGCGGTCCCAGTGGACATACGAGCCGAGCCCGATCGGCAGGCCGTGGGCAACCACCTCGAACACGCCCCCGACCGTGTCCCCGTTGCTGCGCGCCTCGTCGATGCGGGCGATCATCCGGATCTCGGCCTCGGGGTCGGGACAGCGCAGCGGCGAGGCGTCGGCGAGGTCACGGGGCAGCGTCGCCGCGGCGGGATCGATGGCGACGCCGCCGACCTCGGCGGTGAACGACCAGACCTCGACGCCCAGCTCAGCCAGGAATGCCCGGGCGACTGCGCCGGCCGCCACCCGCGCGGCGGTCTCGCGAGCCGATGCCCGCTCGAGCACGTTGCGGACGTCGTTGAAGCCGTACTTCAGGGCACCGGCGAGGTCGGCGTGCCCGGGCCGCACCCGGGTGACCGGAGTGGCCCGCTTGTTGCCATCTTCGGCCAGGGCCAGCAGCTCGGCCGCCTCGGCACCGCTGAGTGGCTCCACCTGCATGACCGAGGTCCAGTTCTCCCAGTCGCGGTTGGCGACCTCGAGCAGGATCGGCGAGCCGAGGGTCAATCCGTGGCGGACCCCCGACACGATCTGCGCACGATCCTGCTCGATGGCCTGGCGCGCGCCTCGCCCGTAGCCGCGCTGGCGGCGGGCCAGGTCGACCGCGATGGCGTCGGCCGTCAGGACCAGCCCGGCCGGGATCCCTTCGACGATGACCCCCAGCGCCCGCCCGTGCGATTCCCCGGCGGTCAGGAAGCGCAGCCGGCCCACGCTAGCTGGTGGCGGCGGCGCCGGTCGGCTCGCCCTCGGCCGACTCGATGCCCTCGGCTCGGGCCTCGTGCAGCTTGGCCTGCATGATCTCGATCGGGGCGGGCTGGCCGGTCCACAACGTGAATGCGGCTGCGCCCTGGTTGAGCAGCATGATCTCGCCGTCGGACGTCGCATCGCCCGCCGCCGCGGCGTCGCGCAGCAGGCGTGTCTTGCGGTAGATGAGGTCGAGGACCAGCAGCTCCGGCGGCAGGAGCTCGCCGGGGATCGGCGTCTCGTCGCCGTGCAGGCCGATCGAGGTGGCGTTGACGAGGACCCGGGTCTTGGCCAGCTCGGCCTCGATGATCGACTCGTGCCAGGGCATCGCCTTGAGCTCCATGTGGGCGGCGCTCCGGGAGAAGTGCTTGACCAGCGCCTCGGCCCGGTGGAGATGGCGATTGAACACGATCACCCGGGTGAAGCCCTCGGTGACCAGCCCGAAGACGACCGCCCGCGCGGCGCCACCGGCCCCCAGCACCACCGCCTGGCGGGGCATCTTCTGTTTGCCCACCAGCCGGTCCAGGGCGATCCGGAAGCCGGGCACGTCGGTGTTGTGTCCGATCAGGCGCTTGCCCTCGCGGGTGATCGTGTTGACCGCGCCGGTGGCGTGGGCCTCCTCGGTCAAGCGGTCGACCAGCGGAACGACCTTCTCCTTGTAGGGGATGGTCACGTTGGCGCCCAGGAAGTCGTCGCCGCGGATCTCAGCGATCGCGTCCGGCAGCTCCATCGGGGTGCGATCCCAGAGCTCGTAGACGGCAGCGACGCCGCGCTCGTCGAAGGCCGCCTGCTGCATCGCGCCCGACAGCGAGTGCGCCACCGGATGACCGATGAGAATCACGCGCTTGGTCATGCCCGTACCCCCGCGAGTTCGCCGAAGAAGCCTGGATAGGAGATCGACGCGCAGTCCGGCGCCCCGATCGCGGTCCGGCCCCGCGCGATAAGGCCGGCCACCGCGAAGGTCATCGCCAGGCGATGGTCGCCGAGGCTGTCGGTCGGCGCGCCCAGCAGAGCGGTCGGCCCCTCGATCGTGAGATCGTCGCCGTCGACGCTCAACCGAGCGCCGAGGGCTGTGAGTCCGGCGACGATGCCCGCGATCCGATCGGATTCCTTGTGACGCAGCTCGCCGGCGCCGCGGATCGTGGTCCGGCCCTGGGCCTGGCTGGCGGCCAGGCACAGGATCGGGATCTCGTCGATGGCCGCGGCGACCTCCGCCGGCGAGACGTCGATCCCCTCGAGGGCGCTGGAGCGAACGACCAGGTCGGCTACCGGCTCGCCCATCCCGTCGTCAGGGCCGGGGTGCGACCCGTCCGAGCCCACTTCGTCGATCCGTGCGCCCATGCGCCGCAGCAGTTCAACGATGGCGCGGCGGGTCGGGTTGACGCCCACCCGGCGGAGGGTCAGCTCGGCATCCGGATGGATGGCTCCCGCGACGAGCCAGAAGGCAGCCGCGGACACGTCGGCTGGAACGATCTCCTCGACCGCACCCACGCGTAGCCCTCCCTCGACGCTCAAGACGGCCCCGACCCCGCTATCGCCCGCTTCCATGGTCACCGGCACCCCGCGCGCCCGAAGCATCCGCTCGGTGTGATCGCGCGTCGCGATCGACTCTCGAACCGTGGTCCGGCCCTCCGCCCGCAGCCCCGCCAGCAGGATCGCGGACTTCACCTGGGCGCTCGGGACGCTGGTCGAGTAGTCGATCGCCCGAAGCGGGCTGTGGCCGATCACGGTCAGCGGCGGAACGGAATCGTTCCGGCGGGCATGGAGCACGGCGCCCATCGAGCGCAGCGGCTCGATGATACGAGCCACCGGGCGGCGCCGCAATGAGTCGTCGCCATCGAGGACGTGGGTGGCGGGCAGGCCGGCCAGCACGCCGGCCATCAGGCGCAGGGTCGTCCCCGAGTTGCGGCAGTCGAGGACGCCGTCGGCTTCGTGGAGCCCGTCGATCCCCGGCGACACCACGCGGTAGGAGACCGTTCGGCCATCGCCGGCGACGCGCTCGACGCGCGCCCCCAGGCGTTCGATCAGGGCCGCCATCGTCCGGACGTCCTCGCCATCGCCGGCGGCCTCGATGGGGCTCTCGCCTTCGGCCAGGGCGGCCAGCAGCAGGGCCCGGTGGCTGATCGACTTGTCGCCGGGCAGCCCCGGCTCGCCGCGCAAGCGCGACGCTGGCGCGACGATCGCCGGTCCGGTCGTCTCGGCGACGATGCCCGCGGCGACGACCGGCCTCCCGCTCAATGCCTGCTCGCGCCGCCGACCTTCAGCGCCGCCCCGGACAGGACCGGGTCGTCGTGGAGATCGCGGATCTGCGCGTGGATCGACCGGAGCGCGGCCATCAGCTCGGCGAACTGCTCCAGGGTGATCGACTGCTCGCCGTCGGACAGCGCCTCGTCGGGACGCGGGTGGACCTCGACCATGACCCCGTCGGCGCCGGCGGCCACCGCCGCCAGGGCCATCGGCTTGATCAGCCAGCGCTTGCCCGTGGCGTGGCTGGGGTCGACGATCACCGGCAGGTGGGTCAGATGGTGAAGGAGCGGGACGGCCGCCAGGTCGAGCGTGTTGCGGGTATACGTCTCGAACGTCCGGATGCCGCGCTCGCACAGGATCACGTTGGGATTGCCCGAGCTGACGATGTACTCGGCCGACATCAGCCACTCCTCGATGGTCGCGCCATAGCCGCGCTTGAGCATGACTGGTCGGGCGACCCGGCCGACGGCGGTGAGCAGCGAGAAGTTCTGCATGTTGCGGGTGCCGACCTGGAGGATGTCGGCGTACTCGGCCACGATGTCCACCTGGTTGGGCTCCATGACCTCGGTGATCACCGGCAGGCCCGTCCGCTCGCGCGCCTCGGCCAGGTAGCGCAGTCCCTCGACGCCCAGTCCCTGGAACGAGTACGGGCTGGTCCGCGGTTTGAACGCCCCGCCACGGATGACCGTCGCCCCGCCGGCAACGACCCCGGCGACCGTCTCCATCAGCTGCTCGCGGCTCTCGATCGAGCAGGGGCCGGCCATCACCGTCAGCGAGCCGTCGCCGATCGTGGCATCGAGGACCCGGATGACCGTGTCCTCGGGATGGAACTCGCGCGAGGTCAATTTGAACGGCCGCTTGATCGCGGTCACGGTCTCGACCCCGGGCAGGGCCTCGAGCCGGCTCATCAGGGCCGGCCGGCGCGCGCCGATCTCGCCCACCACTGCGATCGCGACGCGCTCGGGTCCGGCATGGTCGTAGGGGGTCAGCCCTTCGCTCAGGATGTGGCTCTTCACGCCATTGATCTCGCCTTCGCTGGCGCCGATGGCCATCACCACGAACATCCGTGCGCGTCCTTCCTGTCGGTGGCGGCTCGAGCGGGGACAAACAAAAAAGCAGAGGTCGTGACCTCTGCTTTCCCCGGCACGACCCGTGCTCCCGGGCCTAGGCTCCGGGAACGATCATGCCGGGGTGCGAAAGTAGAAGTACCGGTCCATGCGTCCGCTGAGGCTAGCCGAGCGGGCCCGCGCATGTCAACGTGATCCGGCCGGAGCGGCGGAGGCGGCGGCCCGGGCGTGGCCGGTCTGGGCGTGGCGTCTGGGCGTGGCCGGTCTGGGCGTGGCCGGTCTGGACGTGGCCGGTCTGGGCGCGCCGCCCGCGTCCGCTGGGCGCAGGTCGTTCTTCGGGGAAGGACAAACCGCTGCCCAGGGTCCCGCTGGCCGAGCGCGACCGAATGCAATCGGGCGTTTCCACGCTGGCTAGACCGACGGCGGGTGGACGATCGAGGGCCCGTTCCAGCACGCACGGCTCCTGGCGAGCACGGAGATGCCCGCGGAGCCGCACTTTGTTCTCCGGTGCAGAACGACGGCCAGTGCCGAGCGTCGGCGCCACAACGGCGCGCGTCAACGTGATCCGGCCGGAACGGCCGAGGCCTCATGGTAGGATTCCGCCCGGTCCGGGAGAGGTCGCATAGAGGTCTAGTGCAGCGGTTTGCTAAACCGCCATGTGGGGTAACCTGCATCGAGGGTTCGAATCCCTCCCTCTCCGCCAAGTCCTCCGACGGACCATCGCGCGCCCGTAGCTCAGCGGATAGAGCGTCAGGTTGCGGACCTGAAGGTCGTGGGTTCGAGTCCCGCCGGGCGCGCCACCGTTTGTCAGAGCGGGCCACTTCCGGGCGCGCCACCGTTCGTAAGAGCGCGCCACTTCTGGGGCGCCGCGTCGGTCATCGCGCCGCGGCACACGAGATGGTGATCGCGCCGAAGGTCCGGTTGCTTTCGGCGAATCCCGGGTCATAGTTCGGACACACGAGCCCCGCCGCTGATCGGAACATTGGCACGACGCTCGACCTTCCCCAGGTGCACCCGTGCGTCGGCCTCTCCCCACCCTGCTTGCAGGTTTGTTCGCGTTCGCCGTCCTGGCGTCCGCTTCGCTCGTGACGATCTCGCCTGCCTCCGCGGCACCGATCGCCGGCGCTCCAACGGTCTACTGCGGCGATCCGGGCACCGACCCCTCGATGGACACCGGTGCCGGAACGATGATCACCTGCGACATCAGCGTGACCAATACGATCACCGCGATCGACTCTTCGACCGGCGTGCCCACCGGGACCTCGGTCGTTCGCGTCACCGAGTGCACCGGTCCCGCCAGCGGTCGCCTGAATCCCGCCTTTCTGACGTGCAGCACCGACCTGCAGACGCTCGTCCAGCTGGTCACGAGCATCCAGCAATGCAATGGCGTCGGCTATGGCGGCGGGAATGTCCTGGAGTGCGATGTCGAGGTCACCAACGACTTCGTCGGGGTCGTTCCCCAGGTGCTCAGCGCCGTCACGGTCAGCCAATGCGTTCCCGGCGCGGCCGTCACGACGGGCTGCAATCCCAATCCGGCCAGCGTGACCAACGCGACGATCACCCAGTGCAACGCCTCGAGCTACGGTGGCGGCCAGGAAGACTTCAACTGCACCGCGAGCGGCACCACGACCGGGACGCTGAGCGTGACGGTCCACCAGTGCAACGACTCGAACTACGGCGGCGGTTCCTGGTTGAACTGTTCCGCGAGCCTGACCAACAACATCATCAGTGCGCCGACGGCCACTCCGGCCCCGACCACCGCGCCGACGGCCACTCCCGCCCCGACCACCGCGCCGACGGCCGGACCCACGACCGCGCCGACGGCTGCACCCGACGCCACGTCGACGCTCGCGCCCCGGCCAATCGTCACGCAAGGTCTTCCCCCGACGAGCACGGCCGTCGACACCGAGCGGGACGGCAAGGCCGATCCCTGGGCCCGGGCGGGCCTGACGGCGCTGTTCGTGCTGGCGTTCATCGTCACCCTGGGCTACGCCAAGCCTGACCGGCGCCGCGACTGACTCGCCAACGCCCAACCGACGCCATTCGTCGGGCCGGTCATGGAGGGCCGGTGCGCCATGTCCGGCTCAGGCGTGGCGCCTCACCAGGCGCCCGAACACAAGACGCAGCGCGCGATCCGACCGGGTTACCATCGCGCCCATGCCGTCCGGCCCCGATCCCCATCGTCCGCCGCCCCGGCCATCGCGCGCCCGCCCCCTGGCGATCGTTGCCAGCGTCGTCGGGTTCGTGGTCGTCCTGGCGGTCCTGGCCAGCTCGGGGGGCCTGATCGGCCCGCAGCCCAGTCCGTCCCCCAATCAGCCGACGCCGGCCGGCCCCTCGGCGGTTGCCGGGGGCGAGACCAGCCAGCCCAGCGCCAGCCCCACGCCGATCGAATCACCGAGCCCCACCACCAGCCCGACGAGCTCGATCCCGCCGCTGCCGGCATTCGACGGCCCGCACCTCGTCGCCACCAGGGAAGAGCTGCGCGCCCTGCCCACTTCCGGCGCGGCATGGCGCGCGCTCAAGGATTGGGCCGGGCGGTCCGCTCACCCGGATATCTCTGACCAGACCGACGATGCCGACCTGGTCGTCCTGGCCAAGGCACTGGTCTACGGCCGGACGCACTCGGCGAGCGTGCGCAAGCAGGCGCTGACGATCATCCGTGCGGCCGTCGGAACCGAGCGCGGAGGTCGGACCCTGGCCCTGGCGCGCAACCTGGCGGGCTATGTCATCGCTGCCGATCTGATCGAGCTGGCGGACCTCGATCCTGCGTTCGATCGGGACGTCTTCCGCCCCTGGCTCAAGGACGTGCTGGGCAAGAACCTCGACGGCGCGACCCTGCGCTCGACCCAGGAGGACCGCCCCAACAACTGGGGCACTCACGCCGGCGCGGCGCGGGCTGCGGTCGCGCTCTATCTGGGCGACGCGACCGAGCTTGACCGGGTCGCCACGGTCTTCCGCGGTTGGCTCGGTGACCGCACCGCCTACACCGGATTCAGCTGGGGCAACGAGGCCTGGCAGTGCGACCAGTCCGCGCCGGTCGGGATCAACCCCGTCGGCTGCAAGCGCGCCGGCCACTCGATCGATGGCGTGCTGCCCGACGATCAGCGCCGCGCCGGCGGGTTCCGCTGGCCGCCACCCAAGGAGAACTACGTCTGGGAGGCCCTCCAGGGAGCCACGCTCGAGGCCGAGCTGCTGACCCGTGCCGGCTATCCCGCCTGGGACTGGAGCGACAAGGCGCTGCTGCGCGCGGCTACCTGGCTCTACCGGGTCGATCACTACCCGGCGCAGGGCGACGACTCATGGCTGCCCTGGTTGATCGATCGTCGCTACGGGACGAGCTTCCACGGCTCGGCGCCGTCGACGCCGGGCAAGAACTTCGGGTTCACCGACTGGCTGTATCGACGCTGATCGTCGAGCCGGCGAGCTCGAGGGCGCCACCGCGCCACGGCGAACGCCCTCACCGACGAGCGCCCGCCAGGATTCGAGGAGCTCGCCGTCGCGCAGCTCGAGCCAACGAACGACGTACGCCGCAAGCAGCGGTGACGCCAGCATCCGGTCGCCGATCTCCGGCCAGCCGTCACCGGGCTCGACCGGCAGGACGGCCTCGCGGGCGAACGAGTCGGCCAGCATGTCGAGACTGGCGATTGGGGCCAGGTGGGTCCGGAACAGCTCGACCCAGCGACGGAAGGTCTTCCGTCGCCAGGCCGTGGGACGTTCCCCCCGGAGGCCCCAGAAGATGGCCGCGCCGCCGGTCAGGGCGGTTGCGGAGCGGGTCGCTTGGCCGGTCCCCAGTCCGACCCGGACAGCGCGCCCGCTCCGCCCACCGCCGAGTGCCGTGCGAGCGGGAAGTCCCCCCGGGACGACCCGTCGACCGCGCTCTCCGGTCAGCGTCGATGCGACCATGAGTGCACACTCGGCGGGACGGGTCAACCGGTCGTTTCCGGTCGGTCAACGGTGGGCACCCGACTCAGCAGCGGAAGTGAGGGAGCCACGTGGCGGTGGAACGGATCGGCTTCATCGGGTTGGGGACGATGGGCGCGGCGATGGCGGGCCACCTGGCCCGGGCCGGCCACCCGCTCACCGTCTGGAACCGTACAGCCGGCAAGGCCGGCGGGCTGATCGAGCTGGGGGCGACCGCGGCCGCCGATCCCGCCCGGCTGGCAGCCGCCAGCGACATCGTCGTCATGTGCGTTTCGGACTCGGCCGACGTCGAGTCGGTCCTGTTCGGCCCGGGCGGCGTCGGGGAGGGCATCCGGCCCGGCGCCCTGGTGATCGACTGCTCGACCATCGCCCCGGGCGCGACCCGCGACTTCGGCGCGCGGCTGGCGGCGCTCGGGGTGGCCATGGTCGACGCCCCGGTCTCGGGCGGCTCGGAGGGGGCCCAGAAGGCGACGTTGAGCATCTTCGTCGGCGGGCAGCCGTCCGATGTCGAGCGCGCCCGACCGATCCTGGCCCGCCTGGGCCAGACGATCACCCACGTCGGTCCGATCGGTTCCGGCCAGGCGGTCAAGGCGGTCAACCAGGTCATCCTGGCCGGGACCTATCTCGGTGTCGCGGAGGGGATCGTCCTGGCGATCAAGGCCGGTCTCGACGTCGACCAGGTCGTCGGCGCGCTCAACGGGGGAGCTGCCCAAAGCTGGGTCCTGGCCAACCGCAGCAGTCGGATGCTGGCCAACGATTACCCGCTCGGGTTCAAGGTGGCGCTCCACCTCAAGGACCTGCGCATCGGGCTGGGGATGGCCGACGAGCTGGGGGCGGAGCTGCCGGTCACTCAGCTGTGCGCCGAGATCGAGGCCGCGCTCGCCGCCGGCGGCCACGCCGAGGACGATGTCTCCGCGGTTGCCCGGGCGATCCGCGATCGGTCCGGCCTGCCCGCCTGACGCGGGCCGTTCTCGGCTCAGGCCAGGGTCAGCGACGGAGTCCCGAGCAGCAGGAGCGGCTCGCCGAGCTTGCCCGAGTAGGTCGGGCGGAAGCGCTCCGCGTCGTACAGTCGGTCGACGTCGACCTTGCGTGGTCCGAGCTGTGGGTCGGGCATCGTGGTGTGGGCGTAGTGGCCGTCGCGGATCGCCACCATCCGGCCGTGCTGGCCGTCGGCGATGAGATCCATGGCGACATTGGCAAACGTCATCGCCACCATCTGGTCCAGCGAGTCGGCCTCCCCGCTGCGCAGGTCGTAGGTCAACTCGCTGGCAACCGTCTCGATCCCCGTTCGGGTTCGGATCTCGCCGGCCAGGGCCTCGCCCACGTTGACCTTGTGGCGGTGGCCATAGGCGTCCGCCTCGCCGTACTCGGCCAGGGCGCCACCGCGCCAGATCGCGCCCTCGGCGGCGATGACGAAGCCGTACCGGCTGGGGTTGAGGCGGTGATCCTCGGCCAGAACGCCGGCCAGCCGGTCGAGGTCGAAGGGCGCCTCCGGGATCAGGCAGCGCCCGGAGGTGACATAGGCGGTGAACAGGGCCGAGAAGCCGGCATCGCGTCCGAAGATCCGGAAGACACCGATCCGTTCGTGCGACCCGAGCGTCGTCCGTTGGCGGTTGATCAGCTCCTTGGCCCTGGTGATCGCGGACGAGAAGCCGATGCAGTACTCGGTGCCCTGGACATCGTTGTCCATCGTCTTGGGAATGGCCACGATCGGGATGCCCTGGCCGGACAGGACCTCGGCGAAGCTGAGCGTGTCGTCGCCACCGATGGCC
The DNA here is from genome assembly GCA_034666965.1 of Chloroflexota bacterium. Lineage (GTDB taxonomy): Bacteria > Chloroflexota > Limnocylindria > Limnocylindrales > CSP1-4 > Chersky-267. The sequence continues at coordinate 13,169 of JAXDKT010000144.1, forward strand.
ACCAGGTAATCGAGGCCGAGCGAGGCGATATGGTCGAGGACGACCGGAGTCAGGTCGAACAAGTCGTCGCCGGCGGCATAGCGCGCCGCCTCGTCTGGGCGCATCCAGCGGGGCAGCATCGTCGCGCGCATCTTGCGCGGGTTGGTCCGCGAGGTGTGCAGCCAGGTCCCTCCGGTCCGGTCGATCGTCCGGGTGTTGATCCGATCGAGGTGGCGGAGGTAGTCCGGATCGAGGTCCGGCCCGGAGCGCATGTGGGTCAGGCCTTCCCAGCCGCGCCGGATCCCCACGACGTCGTAGCCCAGCTCGGTGGCGCGGTAGACCACGCTCTTGATCACCGAGTTGAGGCCGGGCACGTCCCCTCCGCCGGTGAGGACGCCGATCCTGCGGGTCCGGGCCATCTGCGCTCTCCTGCTGCGACGATCGTCGTGCCGCCTGGAATCCTAGCCTTCTCGGTCGCCCGGCGCGGGGCGGCCTGTATCATCGAGCCATGAATTACGAGCTGTTCATGGGCGAGGCTCTGGCCGAAGCCCGACTGGCAGCCGAGCGCGGCGAGAAGCCCAGCGCCGCCGTGGCCGTGGTCAACGACGCGATGGTCGCCCGGGCTCACGACCGAGTCCAGCTGACCAACGATCCGACCGCCCATGCGGTCGTGGTCGCGCTGCGCGAGGCGGCCCGCCGGCTGGGGACGGCCCAGCTCGGCGACGTCACCGTGTTCGCCACCCAGGAGCCCTGTGCGATGTGCGTTGGGGCGCTCCTCGCGAGCGACGTCACCGAGCTCGTGTACGCCGTCCCGAACCGAGTCGACGGCGCCGCCGGGAGCGTTGTCCAGCTGGCCCAACACGCTGCCCTGAACCGACGTCTCCAGGTCGTGAGCGGCATCCGCCGGGCCGAGGCCGAGGAGCTCATCGACCAGGCCGCCGCGCTCCTGCCGGGTCCGTCGAGACACTGACCCGGACCATCGGCCCAGGGGGCCGGGTCGGCCTCCTCTGCTATCCTCTCGCGCGGAGAGGTGTCCGAGTGGTTGATGGTGCCGCTCTCGAAAAGCGGTGTGCGAAAGCACCGCGGGTTCGAATCCCGCCCTCTCCGCCAACGACCTCAGGGCGATGGCGACCTCGGGCTGATGGGGTCGCGGAGCTCCGCCTTGGCCTTCGGTGAGCGAGTGGCGAGTTGGGGCTGCGGGCGCCAACTCGGTCCCCGTCGAGCCGAGGGCGCCGGTACTCTGTCTCACGGGAGAGGTCGCCTAGTGGACTATGGCGCCGCACTGGAAATGCGGTTCGGGGCAACCCGTCGCGGGTTCGAATCCCGCCCTCTCCGCCACGATCCGAAGTAGACTGAGTGGGTCGTGCTAGGCGGGGAACTAGCGGTGCCCTGAACCTGCAATCCGCTATAGCAGGGCTGAATCCCCTCCCGAGGTCTTCGCTTTCGAAAGCCGCCGTCACGAGCGACGTTGAGGACCGGGTCCCGCGCAGCGGCGACTCGTGAACCGTGTCAGGTCCGGAAGGAAGCAGCACTAAGCGATCTTCGCCGGGTGCCGCGGAACGGCCTGGTCCGAGCCGCTCGAGACCGTGGGCGCGGGAGCGTCCGATCGACGGAGGGTGCACGGCGTTTTCGTCTCGGTGGACCGGATCGAACTGGTGTGGACTCAGAGTTGACGGCCGACCTCAGCGTTTCCGGCGTGGCGCCCCACCTTGCCCTCTACCGGCGCTGGCGGGCGCAGACGTTCAGCCGGATCGTCGGCCAGGAGGCGGTGGTCACCACCCTGCGCAATGCCGTCCGGACCGGTCAGGTGGCCCACGCCCTGCTGTTCGTGGGGCCGCGCGGGACCGGCAAGACCTCGATGGCCCGGATCGTGGCCAAGGCCCTCAACTGCTCGAACCTCCAGGACGGCGACCCGTGCGACGCCTGCCCATCGTGCGTGGCCATCCGCGAGGGACGGACGCTCGACGTGGTCGAGCTCGACGCGGCCACCAACAACAAGGTCGACCAGATCCGGGAGCTCGTCGAGCGGACCTGGACGGCGCCCTCGGACTTGCGCCGCAAGGTGTTCATCATCGACGAGGTCCAGCGCATCGACCAGGGCTGGGATGTCCTGCTCAAGACGCTCGAAGAGCCACCCGATCACGTCGTGTTCATCCTGTGCACCACCGACCCGACGAGGATCCGGCCGGCCGTCCTGTCCCGGGTCCAGCGCTATGAGTTCCGCCGCCTGACGGTGGCCCAGATCGAGGGCAAGCTGGCGACGATCCTGGCCGCCGATGGCCACGAGGCCGACGCCGAAGCGCTGGCCCTCGTCGCCCGCCAAGCCGCTGGCGGGATGCGCGATGCTGAGTCGATGCTCGACCAGCTGCTGGCCTCCACCGACCGACGCCTGACGGTGGCGGCCGTGCGCGACCTGCTCGGTCTGGTCGATGGCGACGTGATCGACGGATTCGTGGACGCCCTCGTTGAGGGCGATCCGCTGGCCGGCATCGTGCTGCTCGACGAAGTCGAGTCATCCGGGCGCGACCTGGGAGCGTTCCTCGACCAGGTGGTGGTTGCCTTGCGGTCCGCCCTTTCGGGCGCGCTCGCCGGCAGGACCGAGACGCGCCCGACCCTGACCATCGCCGGTCTGACCGGAGCTGCCCGTCAGATCGCGGCGATCGACCCGAGCCGACCGGGCGCCGGCGGTCTGCGCTTTCAGCTCGAGCTGGCGCTCATCGGCGGGGCACCGTCCACCGGGTCGTCGCCGGAGGCTGCGGTCCCCCACGCTGCCGCGCCCCAGGCTGCCGCGCCCCAGGCTGCCGCGCCTCGGGCTGCTGCCTACGGGGCGCCGCCGGCGCAGGCTCTCCCGACCGAAGCACCCGGACCCGAGGCCCAGCGGCCGCGGCCACGGCCAGGGGATACCTCGCCCGTTGAGACCGCGACCTCCGAGCTCTCGCCGCATGGGGCTCCGCCGGCCGAGACTCCAGTCGCGGACGCTGCCTTGGTCGACGCGCCACCTGCCGAGGTTGCCCTGGTCGAGGCGCCGCCCGAACCGCAAGCAGTCGGACCCGGACCAA
>JAXDKT010000145.1:0-8772 GCA_034666965.1 Chloroflexota bacterium
CGCACTGGGCGGTCGGTGGCCGAGACCGGGGCCATGCGCTACCATCGGCCGCGGGCCGGTAGCTCAATGGCAGAGCAAGTGACTCTTAATCACTAGGTTGCGAGTTCGACCCTCGCCCGGCTCACCACCAGCAGTCGCCACGTCGGGAGACTTGCCGAGAGGCGTACGATCGGGAGCCGCGCGGCTCACGCCCGCGGTCGTCGGGGTCTCGGGGCGGCCAGTGAATCGTTCTGGGCGACGAACGCCTGCCAGTGCATCGACTCGGGCGCAGGATCTCGCCGCGCTCGATGCGATCCGGCGGTGGTGGCCAGAAGCCTCGTCTACGAGCGTCGCCCGGTTGGTTCGAGACGGTTCGATCGTGGTCAGAGGCCCGGGGCCCATCCTGCCCGAGTCCGAGCTCCCGGCCCACGTCGCGCTGCTGCTCCGCGGCACGATTGCGGCGACCTGGGACTCGCCGGACGGTCGTACGGTGCTGGCGGGTCTGTACGGCGCCGAGATGATCCTGGGCCTGGCCACCCTGACCGGTTCGCCGATCGCCGCCGGGGTCTCGGCCGTCACGGAGGTCGAGCTCCTCATGTGGGAGAGCGGGGCATTCCGGAAGATCGTTGACGCGGACCTGGCGATCGCGCTGGACGTTCTCGATCGGTCCGTGTACGCCGTGCAGGCCCTCAACCACCTGATCAAGGTACGCACCTTTACGAGCGCAGCCAGTCGCCTGGCGGCGGTACTCTTGAGGTACGAGTCCTTCTGCTTCGCGACCGACGAACCGCTGATCCCACGAACCAAACTGAGCGATCTTGTGGGCGTTACGGCGCGCATGGTGAGCACGATCCTGCGCAGATGGGAAGCGGCGGGCATCATCCGCAGGGTCGGGTCGTCGGGGCTCGAGCTCCTCGACCGGAGCGCGCTCGATGCCGAGGCCGCCCCCCTCGACGACTTCCCGCCCCCCGACCCGGCGCTGCCGGGTGCCTGGGTGGTGCCCGATTCGCCTCGTGAGCGATCGGTCACCCGCGAGGCTGTCATGATCCAGTCGGCTGACCAGGGGAGGGACTCAGATGATCCGGGCAGAGGCGAGCACGACCATCAAGCGGCCGATCGAGGAAGTCTTCCGGTACGTGACCGACCCGACGAATGAGCCGGCCTGGCATACCGACGTCGCCATGGCGACTCGCCTGTCCGACGGACCGATCGACGTCGGCAGCGAAACGTCCTACACGTTCGGCCTCTCGGGTGGCCGCGGGACGGCGATCGGCAGGGTCGTCGACTTCGAGCAGGACCGGCTCGAGACGATCCACTACGACCGGGGTCCGATGGGTCTCACGCCGACGATCACCTTGCGCTTCGAGCCGGAACGGGACGGGGTCCGCTTTACCCGGACCGTCGAGATCGAGCCAACCGGCCTGGCCCGCGTCCTGGCCCCCGTGATGGGGCGCCTTGTGGCGCGTCGAAACGCGACGTTCGTGGACAACGTTCGGCGCCGCTTCGCGGGCGATTCTCCACCGAGCTGAACGGTCCTCGATCGCGGCGCCGAACTAGGTCGCGGCCGACTGATGTGGGCCGGAAGCGTCGCCGGCGGCGCCGAACCGGCCGGCCATCACCGCTTCCGCGGCCGCCCACGCGCTCGGACCGGCCATCGCGCCCTTGAACGAGCGCGCGTCGAGGGCGTAGGCGCGGATCGGTTGGCGGGCGACGACGGTGGCGGTGCGGGGCACATCGCGCAGGAGCGCGATCTCGCCGATGCCCTCACCCGGGGAAGCCACCCGGAGGTGCTGCCCGCGCTGGGTGACATCGGCCTCGCCCGATTCGATGATCAGATACCGATCGCCCGGCTCACCTTCGCGCATGAGCACCTCGCCGGGCACGAACGAGACCGGAGTCATCGCGCTCGCAAGCCGCTCCAGGACCGAGAGGTTCAACGGCGCAAAGAGCGGGATCGACCGGACCAGGCCGAGCCGCTCTGGGGGGACCATCGACTCGCGCTCGATCCCGCGGATCCGCGGCCAGGTGAGCACCGCGACGATCGGCAGGAGCGCGCTGCTCAGCAGGAGGGCCGGGCGCAATCCGAAGACGGCGATCAGGACGGGCGCGACGATCCCGCCGACGGCCATCATGACCCCCACGCCGCCCTCAAACACCCCGAAGACCGGGACCCGTTCGGCGAGCGGCAGGCTGCGCTGGAGGATGGTGAAGCCGGCCACGTCCAGGGAGGCGTTGCTCAGGCCGGTCACGAGCAGCGCCGCGAGCGCGATCGGCGGGGCCGGCAGGCCACCGATGAGGGCGATGGGTAGACCCCAGAAGACCAGCGAGACCGCGAACACCCGCGAGAGCGGGACGCGACCGCCCAGCCCAGCCACGGTCAGCGCGCCCAGCAACCCACCCGCACCGACTGCCGCGTTGAGCCAGCCGACGCCGGCCTTGCCCATGTCTAGCAACTCGACCGAGGCCACCACCAGGAGGGTCACGAGCAGGCCCCGGACGAAGACCTGGCTCATGAACCCGAGGACCACGAAGGCCGGTCCCCGTCGATGGCGGAGGGCCCGAACGCCCGCCAGGATCGACGGGCGGCCGAGGCTGTCGCCCAGGGCCCGGACCATGGCGATCTCCTCGCCGGCATCGAGCCGGCTGACGGGCAGTGCGGCGAACACGAACAGGAGCGCGGCCGCCGCGAGCGTTGGAGCCGGTCCGGACGACGCGACGAGGAGCGCCCCGATGAGCGGGCCGACGAACATCCCGGCCGCCTCACCCAGGCTCGAGATCGAGTTGCCGGCCACCAGCTCCGCCGGTGTGCGGGCAAGCGAGGGCAGGAGCGCGGTCTGGACCGGCCGAACCATCGCGCCAGCCGAGGCGGCGACCGCCGCCAGGAGATAGACCGCCACGATCGGGGCGTGGAGCGCGACGGCCGTCACGCAGCCGAGCGCGGCGGCCGCCCGGAGGAGATTGACCGCGACGAGGACCCGGGCACTGCCCAGGCGTGCCGCCGGGATACCGGCCAGAGGGGCGATGAACGTGGACGGGAGCATCCGGACGAGGCCGAGCAGACCGACGGCGAGGGCCCCACCCGCTTCGAAGGCGACGACGAGCAGCGCGACGAGCAGGACCCAATCCCCGGCGATCCCCACCGTCCACGCGGTCTCGAGCCGGCGGATGTCCGGATTGGCGCTGGCCGCCCGGATCGATCCGACAGCGGTCGACACCGCCCCGAGGACGCCGGCGGCCCGCGCACGTCGCGCCCCGCGCGGGTTGTCGGGCGTGCGGCTCGTCGTCACTGGTCGTGGGTCACAGCGCCTCGATGCTAGCAGCAGGCCCAACCGCCCCCGAGCGTCGGGCGGGCGTGGCGTAGGACTTTCGTGGGACTGCCGGACCGGGCCCCGGCGCGCTCCAATTGACCACCTCCTGAGGCCGGCGGGAGACCGACGCCCGCCGTCCCGGGTCGATCCGAGGCGACTGGTTGAGCGTCACGAGCGAAACATCCCCGACCACCGAGCCGAATCGGGCCTCGCCGGCGGCGCGCCTGGCCGAGCGGCTCAGCGATCGGCTGCGCCCCGACGTCACCGGTTTCGTGGCTGTCCTGGCCGTGGCCGCCGTCGCGTCGCTGTTCCTGCCGCACCCGGCCGACTGGTCGGAGCGCTCGTGGCTGTCGGCCTTCGTCATCCTGACCGGCCTGTCGATTGGCCTCGAGTTCGTGGCGGTCGAGCTGCCCCACGGGGGCGTGGTCTCGGTCGCCACGATCGGGCACATGGCCACCATCCTGCTCGTGCCGCCGCCCTTCGCCGCCATCTCGGTGGGCTCCGCCGTGCTCTTCGAGGAGCTCGTCCACCGGCGGTCCGTTCAGCGGGCGGCGTTCAACACGGCGTGTCACGTGCTGACGATCTCGCTGGCCTCCTTCGCCGTTGGCCAGATCGGCGACCCATGGGTCATCGTCGGGGAGCAGCGACAGCTGGGGCTCGTCGAGATGGTCGTCGCGATCACCCTCGTCTATCACCTCGTCAATGACGTCCTGACCAGCGCGGTGATGGCCCTGGCCACCGGTCGGCCCCTGCTCTACCTCCTGCGGACCAGCGGCCGGAGCACGATCTTCGCCGAAGCGGGGGCGGGCATGATCGGGATCCTGCTGGCCCTCATCTGGATGGTCGCGCCGCTGTGGACGGTCCTCCTGGCGATCCCGGCCGCGGTCATCGCCCGCGCTCTGCGGTCGATCCGCCAGCTGGAGGGCGAGACGCGGTCGGCCGTCGCGACGATGGCCCAGGTCGTCGACGACCGCGACTCGTCGACGTTCCATCACTCCGAACGGGTTGCCCACTACGCCGTCTCACTGGCCGGTGAGCTGGGCCTCGACGAGACGGTCACCGAGCTGATCGAACAGGCCGCCTCGGTCCACGACCTGGGCAAGATCGGGGTACCCGACCGGGTCCTGCTCAAGCCCGGTCCGCTGACCGTCGAGGAGCGCTCCACGATGTGGCTCCACACCGAGATCGGGGCCCGGATCCTGGGCCAGTTCCACCAGTTCCGGTCGGGCGCCGAGATCGTGCTCCACCATCACGAGGCGTTCGACGGCTCGGGCTACCCCGGCGGCCTGGCCGGCGAGGCCATCCCGCTGGGTGCCCGCGTCGTCGCCGTCGCGGACGCGTTCGACGCGATGACCTCCGACCGACCGTATCGTCGGGCGCTGTCCGTCGAGGAGGCCACCGAGCGCTTCCGGATCGGCTCCGGCCGGCAATGGGACCCCGTGGTCGTCGCGGCCATGCTCCGCCTGCTCCATGACGGCCGGCTGGATGAGCAGATCGGCCACGCCCACGACCACGGCCCGCCCCACGGCTCGGTCCCGGACCTGCCCGTCGACGCTGCCGCCGAACACGTGGTGGATCACGACGACCTGGCGCCCGGTCTGCTCGGGCCGGACAGCACGGAGGACGCGGCATGAGCCCGCCCACCGGCCGCTCGGGGGTGGCGGGCAGGAGTTTCCGGGCGTTGTGGTTCGGGCAAACGGTGTCGGCGATGGGCACCCAGGTGTCGCTCGTGGCGTTGCCGCTGGTCGCCGTCCTGGTCCTTCACGCCGGGCCGCTCGAGCTGGGAGTGCTGGCCGCGCTCGAGACGCTGCCGTACCTGGTCCTGGCCCTGCCGGCTGGCGTGTTCGTCGATCGGGCCGACCGGCGCTTGACGATGATCGTGTGCGACCTGGGCCGGGCCGGGGTCCTGATCGCGACGGCGTTGGCGATTGCCACCGGGGTGGTGTCCATCGGACTGCTCTGTGCGGTCGCTCTGGTCGTCGGCTCGTTGAGCGTGTTCTTCTCGGTGGCCTACAGCACTTACGTGCCTTCGATCCTCGCCGCCGACCAGCTCGTCGCCGGTAACCAGCGACTCGAGCTGTCCGATTCGGCCGCCCAGGTGGCCGGCCCGAGCATCGGCGGGACGGTCCTCCAGCTGGCTGGCGGGGCGGTCACCGCCGCATTCGACGGGCTGTCCTACCTGGTCTCGGCGGTCGCGATCGCGGCCGCCCGGCCGGCGCCGGCTCCCGAGCCGCCGGCCCGACCCGAGCGGATCGCGATGTTCGCCGGGATCGGCGAGGGCTTGCGTCGGGTCGCCGGCGACCGCGTCCTGCGCGACCTGGCGGGCTCGACCGGGATCTTCAACCTGGGCAGCGGGATGCTCCTGGCGGTCGTGGTCCTGTTCGCCACGACCGAGGTCGGCCTGGATGCCGCCGGGTTCGGGCTGGTCTACGGCGTGGGCAACGCCGGCTTCATCGTGGGCGCCCTGGCGGTCGGTGCTCTCTCGGAGCGAGTCGGGATCGGCCGCGCGTTCGCCTGGTCGACGTATCTCGGCGCCGTGGCCATGATCCTGATCGCGATCGCGGGCGGGGCAGCCGGAGCGCTGCTGCTGCTCGCCGGCCGGTTCGTCGGTGCGGTGGCGGCCCCGCTCTTCAACGTCAATGCCCTCAGCCTGCGCCAGGCCCGCGTGAGCGACGAGATCATGGGACGGGTCAACGCCACCTTCCTGTTCATCGACTGGGGTCCGCTCCCGATCGGCTCGCTGGTCGGCGGGCTCCTGGCGGGTACCTTCGGCCCGCGAGCGGCACTCATCGCCGCAGCGGCGTGCGGCGTCGTGGGGGCCGTCTGGGTCCGGCTCTCGCCGGCGGTTCGCCTGAGCAGCCTGGTTGGACCGGGGTCCGCTGCGTCCAGCGGCGGTGGGGTCAGCGGCGATGCGACCAGTGGCGATGGGGCCGGCGCCGACGATCGCGACGAGTCGCCCGCGCTCGATCCGCCGCTGGTCGCCTAGCCCGGCGCCGGCGACCGGTCTGCCGGGGTCGCCTCTGGTACCCTGAGCGCGGTCCTTGGAGCCGGTCCCGTGAGACCGGCGTACCGGTCCCGTGAGGCCGGAAGGGAGGCTCGATCGAGCGTGTCCGCGCAGCTTCGCCGCGACCCGATCTCCCTCCCATTGCCCGTTCCCACGGAGCAACCGCCGGCCTGATGCCGATCCCACCGTTCCCGCTGGCGAGCGCGATCGTCGACCCGCGGGTGGGCGACCTCGGCCCGGCGCTGCTGGCCCTGGCCGACGGGACGGTCTTTCCGGGGATCGCGTTCGGGGCGCCGCTGGCCGCCGGCGGAGATCTCGTCGTCAACACCAGCCAGACCGGCTACCAGGAGGTGTGCACCGACCCGTCCTACGCGGGCCAGGTGGTGGTCATGACCTACCCGCTCATCGGCAACTATGGCCGGCTGCGCGACGACGATCAGTCCGAGCGACCCTGGCTGCGCGGGCTGGTCGTGGCCAACGCCACCGCGGCCGTGGTCGAGAAGGCGGCCCAGCTGGCGGCGCTCCTGCGCGAGCAGGGCATCGCGGCCATCGCCGGGATCGACACCCGCGCGCTCGCTCGCCATCTGCGAACCAACGGCTCGATCCGGGGCTGGGTGGGCGCGCCCGGCGAGATCGATCCCGACGCCGCCGTCGCCGCCGCGCGGGCGGTGCCCCGCTGGGAGGACCAGGACTTCGTCGACCAGGTCTCGCCCGAAGCACCTCGCGAGGTCGGTGACCTGGCCGCCGGCGGGCCGCTGGTCGCGATCGTCGACTACGGGCTCAAGACCAACATCGTCCGCTCCCTGCGCCGGCGCGGGGCGCGGGTGCGGATCCTGCCGCATACGGTCTCGCCCGCCGATGCGCTGGCCGCCGACGTGGACGGGCTCGTCCTGTCACCGGGCCCCGGGGACCCGTCTCGCCTGGCCGGACCCGTGGCCCTGGTCCGGGCGGCGATTGCCGACGGGCGGCCACTGCTGGGGATCTGCCTTGGTCATCAGATCGTGGGTCGGGCCGCTGGCGCCGAGACGCGCCGGCTGCGGTTCGGTCATCACGGCGCGAACCACCCCGTCCGCGATGTCGACAGCGGCCTGGTCCAGGTGACCGCTCAGAACCACGAGGTCCAGGTGGTCGCTGACTCCCTGCCCGCGTCAGGCGGCTTCCATGTCAGCCAGGTCAACCTCAACGACGGTTCGGTCGAGGGGCTCCGCCACCGCGAGCTCCCGATCGAGACGGTCCAGTACCACCCCGAGGGGGCACCCGGACCGCTCGATGCGCTGGCCGTGTTCGACCGCTTCGTGACCGCCTGCAGCGCTCGTCGGGGCGCCGTGTCGTGAGGGACGGTGCCCCGGCGTCCGTCCTCATCCTGGGCTCCGGACCCGTCGTCATCGGCCAGGCGGCCGAGTTCGACTACGCCGGCACGCAGGCCTGCCGCGCGCTCCGGGCCGAGGGCGTCCGGACGATCCTGGTCAACTCCAACCCGGCCACGATCATGACCGACCCGACGGTCGCCGACGCCGTCTACCTGGAGCCGCTCACGGTCGCTGCGGTCGAGGCGGTCATCGCCCGCGAACGGCCCGAGGGCCTGCTGGCCGGGCTGGGCGGCCAGACGGCGCTCAATCTGGCCGTCGCCCTGGCCCGCGCCGGTGTGCTCGAGCGGCATGGCGTCCGGCTCATCGGCACCCCGCTCGCGGCGATCGAGATGGCCGAGGATCGCGAGTCGTTCCGGGCGCTCCTGGACCGGATCGGCCAGCCGTACGCGCCCTCGTGGATCGTGGAGGGCGCCACGGCCGAAGACCGTGCCGCCTCCGCCGACGCCGCGCTGCGCGAGATCGGGCTGCCGGCGATCGTCCGCCCGGCGTTCACCTTGGGCGGCACCGGCGGTGGGATCGTCGAGACCGAATCGGCCTACCGCGAGCGCATCCGGGCGGGCCTGCGAGCGAGCCCGATCGGCCAGGTCATGGTCGAGCGCTGCCTGGTCGGCTGGGGTGAGATCGAGTACGAGGTCATGCGCGACGCCGACGACACGTGCATCGCGGTGTGCTCCATGGAGAACGTCGACCCGCTGGGCGTCCACACCGGCGACTCGATCGTGGTGGCGCCGGTCCAGACCCTGCCCGATCCCGTCCACCAGCGGCTGCGCAGCGCCGCCCTGGCGATCATCCGGGCGCTCGGCGTCGAGGGTGGCTGCAACGTCCAGTTCGCCCTCTCCCCGGACTCGACCGACTACGCCGTGATCGAGGTCAACCCGCGGGTGTCGCGTTCGTCCGCCCTCGCCAGCAAGGCGACCGGCTATCCGATCGCCCGGGTCGCCGCCCAGATCGCGGTCGGGCGCCGGCTCGCCGAGATCCCGAACGTGGTCACCGGCACGACCGTCGCCGCGTTCGAGCCGGCCCTGGACTACGTGGTCGTCAAGCTGCCGCGTTTCCCGTTCGACAAGTTCCCGAACGCGGATCGATCGCTCGGGAGCCAGATGAAGGCGAC
>JAXDKT010000146.1:0-6646 GCA_034666965.1 Chloroflexota bacterium
GGGCGGCGATGAAGAAGCCTCGGGCGAGACGGCGGAGCGGAACACCAAAGGCCGCCAGCACGCACATGATCGCCAGGGCGATCGCCAGCTCGGTGTCGTGGAGGACGCCCCAGCCCATCGAGCCGAACAGCCATTCCCCCAAGAACAGGCTCATGCCAACGGTGAGCAGGATCGCGGCGAAGATGATCAGGGCGATCGCGACGGCGATGAGCGCGACGACCCTCTTGACCTCGGTCAGGATCTCCTCGAGCTCGACCCGGGCCAGGGCCACGTGGGCGGTCGCCAAGCGAATCACGGCGCTTCGGGTGGCGGCAAACTGATCGCGGAAACCCCGCCGGGATCCGCGCTCGCCGGGCGGCGGGATCGAGGGTCCGCCCTTCGCCGCTGGCGCCGGCTCATCGCCGCCCGCCCCGCCCATGTCGCTGGCCCGTGGCGGACCCGACTCGGCCGCCGGCGCGGGTGGCTCCTTGGCGCGGGATCCGAGGTCGGAAGCGTCTGGCGACGCGGGGTCGCTGCCGGACGGGTCGGGCTTGGCGGGCTGATCGTCCAGGGGTCGAGCTCCGGGCGGTTGCTGACAGACGGGTCCGTCGATGATACCAGCGGGGCTCAGGCGGCCGGAGGGAAGGTCCTCTCGTCCAGGCGCTCGGCCGCATCGAAGAAGCCGTACGTCCGGCGGATGGCCGGGTCGACCGGGCGGACGGGCATCCCCCGCGCGATCCGCCAGACCTCGCGCTCCAGCTCCTCGATCCGCTCGATCAGCTCCGCCGGGCCGCGCGGCGACGGGATGTCGGCGTAGCTCGGCCGCCCGGCGGGAAAGCGGACTTCCGCGGCCGGGACCCGGGGCAGGAAGGCGAACACGAGTCGGGCGTGGGCGAGTGCCGCCAGCGCCCGAGGGTCGGCCGGCGTCAGGCGGCTGCCGAGCTCGGCCAGGCGCACCTGGTCGGTGACAGCTTCGACCCGGGCGGCCTCGGCCTCGGCCTCGGTCTGGGGCGGGCCCACCCGAGCTTCGGCGATCCGCCCGACGAGGTAGCGCAGCTCGGCCAGGCCGGCCATGTCGGCCCGCAGCCAGCCGCGCAGGCCCGCCTCGATCGCCTCGACGTGCGGCAGGGTCGCGTCGGCCAGGAAGGCCGACCCACCGGCCGGCAGCTCGCCATCGAGGAGCAGCGCATCGAGGACCAGTCGCGTGCTGCGCACCAGCGCCAGCACCCGGTCGAATTCCTCGAAGCCGCTGCGATCCGCGCTCGTCATGCCGACTCCCATGATGGCCTGCCGGAGCCGCGAATGCAGCGCCGGCGCCGCGAGTCCGTTCAGAGTGCCGCCGGTGGCCCCAGCGCGCACCCGCCCGCAAGTACCACCCCGGAGCCCGCCCGAGGCTCGTTCCGCGGCGCCCTCGAGCGAGGTGACCGGCTGCCCGATGCTACGCTGCCGGCCGATGGATCCCCTCGCCAACCCAGGCCGTCGCCTCGAGGGCGCCGAGCTGCTCTCGATCGGCACCGAGCTGACGACCGGAGAGACGCGCGACACGAACGCCGGCGAGCTGGCTCGATCGCTGACGGCGGCCGGGCTTGAGGTCGGCCGCGTGACCGCGCTCCCTGACCGACTCGAGGTCGTCCGCGACGCGTTTGGCGCGGCCCTCGAGCGGGCCGACCTGGTCGTCTCGACCGGTGGGCTCGGACCGACGCCGGACGACCTGACCCGCGAATCGATCGCGGCCGTGTGCGGCGAGACGCCGGCCGTCGACGCCTCGCTCGAGGCGTGGCTGCGCGACCTGTGGGCCCGGCGCGGGATGCCGTTCCCCGAGATCAACCTCAAGCAGGCCTGGCTGATCCCGTCGGCGCGGGCAATCGGCAATCCCAACGGCACCGCGCCGGGCTGGTGGGTCGAGCGGCCCGACGGCCGGATCGTCGTGGCGCTGCCCGGTCCGCCCCGCGAGATGCGACCGATGTGGCACGACGAGGTCCTGCCCGCGCTGCGGCGGCGGCATCTCGGGGCGGACCGGATGGTGCGCACCCTGCGCCTCACCGGCATCGGCGAGTCGGTCCTCGCCGATCGCCTCGGCGAGGCGCTGCTCCGCCAGAGGAACCCGGAGGTGGCGACGTATGCCCGGGCCGATGCCGTCGACATCCGAATGTCGGCGGTCGGCCATGGGCGAACCGCGGCCGGTGAACCGGCCCGGACCGCCACCGAGCTGCTCGACGAGGTCGAGCCGGTGGTCCTGGCCGCCGTCGGCGAGCACGTCTGGGCGCGCGGCGCCACGACCTGGGCCGAGGCGCTCGACGCGGAGCTCGAGCGGCTGGGACAGAGCCTGGCCGTGCGCGAGATCGGGACCGGCGGCGCGCTTGCCACGCTGCTCGGCGGTCGACCGTGGCTCAGCCGGCTCGAGTCGCTCCGGCTACCGCCCCGCGGGGCCGGACCGGTCGACCCGTTACGTGAGGCCAGCGAGGTCCGCGCGACCGCCGGGTCCGATCTCGGTCTGGCCGTGGTCGCCCGCGGACGGGGCTCGGACACGGCCGTGTCGGTGGCGGTGGTTGGGGCATCGCGGGCGGTCCGCAAACGGTCGCTGGTCTTCCTTGGCGGGGACCAGGGCCGATCGCGCGCAGCGATCGCAGCCGCAGCCGTCCTGCTCGAGACGCTCCGCGCCGAGACCGCCGAGACCGCCGCGAGCGCCCGCTCGGTCAGCGCCGGGCGGTCCGCTCGAGGCCGGCCAGGTCGACGATGACGATGGCATCTGGATCGACCCGGATGAGGCCGTCATCGACGAACTGCCCGAGGAGCTTGTTCACGCTCTGACGAGTCGCCCCGATCATCGAGGCCAGGTCGCCCTGGGTGTAGGGCCCATCTAGTCGGACGCTGCCGTCCGGGGCCGCCGTCCCCGTGCCCTGGGCGAGGCGCAGCAGTCGAGCCGCCATCCGCCCGGTCATGTCCAGGAAGTGAAGCTCCTCGACGTGGTCGGTCAGCCGGCGCAGCTCGCCGGCCAGCGCGGCCAGGAGCGCATCGCGAGTGGCCGGCTCGGTATCGATCAGCGAGCGGAACCGATCGCGAGGCAGGATCAGGGTCTGGGTCGGCTCCATGGCGATGGCCGTCGCGGAACGCGGCGCGCCGTCGAGGAGGGCCAGCTCGCCAAAGAACGCCCCGGGCCGGACCGTGGCCAGGATGGCCTCGTCACCCTCCTCGGACGGCAGCACGATCTTGACTGCGCCGGCCGTCACGATGAAGAGCGAGTCGCCCGGATCGCCCTGGTGGAAGAGGACCTCGTTGCGCCGGAAGCGCCGGGTCCGCAAACCCGTGGCCAGGCGTTCGAGGCTGGTTCGGTCCAGCCCCGCGAACAGCTGGACCCGCTCGAGCGCCTCGATCGCGGCCCCCACCCCGTCCATGGCATCAAGGGTACATGGGCAGCTGTCGTCGGCGCGACAGGTTTGGCGTCGGTCCGTGGTTGCCGACGTGGGCTCCGGCCCCGATACTCAGCCCGTGATCTGCCAGGCGCGCGTCGTCGGACCCGGGGACCTCGGCTCGTCGTGCGCCTGACCGTTCTCGGTTGCGGCCCGGCGACGCCGCAGCCAGATACCCCCGCGTCGGGGTTGCTGGTCCAGACCGCCTCGAGCGCGATCCTGCTCGACTGCGGCCAGGGCGTCGCGGCCCGGCTGGTCGGCCGGGTCGAACCGGCGGCGCTCGCCGCGGTCGTGATCGGCCACATGCATGCCGACCATTTCATCGACCTGGCCGGGCTCCGCTACGCCTTCGCGTGGGGCGGTCGCAGTGTGGATCGATTGCCGGTTCTCCTGCCACCGGGCGGGCTGGCCCTGTTCGCGGATCTGGCCGGCGTGGTGAGTGAACGAACGGGCTTCTTTGACGACGCGTTCGACGTCCGCGAGTACGACCCGGCCGTCGAGCAGCGGGTCGGGGATCTCACCATGTCATTCATCCCTGGGCGCCATTACGTCCCGGCCTGGGGCGTCCAGCTCAGCGCTACCGACGGCACCCGGCTCGTCTATGCCGGGGATACCGGGCCGAACCCGGACCTCGTCGCGGCGGCCCGCGGCGCCGACGTGCTGGTGTGCGAGGCCACCCTCGGGTCGGCGGCTGATGACGATCCGGAACGACGCGGCCATCTCAGCCTCGATGAGGCCGTGGACCATGGTCGCCGGGCCGGAGTGGGCCGACTGGTGGCGACCCACTATCCCTCCGCCCGTCGGGAAGCGATGACGGAGCGCCTGGCGGAGCTCGGGAGCTGGGGAGTGCTGGCCCGCCCGGACCTGGTCGTCGACGTAGCCGAGGGCGGCTTGGCCCCGGCAGCGGTCGGTACGCGCTCGCGTCGCGACCGATCGAGCGGGCGAAGACGAGGCTCGCTGGCCGCTCGTCAGTGACCCGCGGGCGCGTGCCTCGCGGTTAGGAAATCGACAGAACCGGGGCCTCGTTGCGGACTGCGGCGACGCTCATCCGCGCGGCCACGATTTGCGCCAGCGAGGTCAGCGCCAGCGCCGCCGGGCCAGGCTCGCGCTGAGCCACCGCCGGGATGCCGACATCGGCCCCCTGGCGGACGGTCACGTCGAGCGGGACCGAGCCGAGGAATTCGATGCCGTGCTCGCGGGCGAATCGCTCGCCGCCGCCCCGGCCGAAGATCTCGGTCACCTGGCCGCAGTGGGCGCAGGCGAAGCCGGCCATGTTCTCCACGATCCCGGTGACCGGCACGTTCATCCGCTTGAGCATGGCGTGGGCCTTGGCCACGTCGAGGAGGGCCACCTCCTGGGGGGTCGTGACCAGGACCGCCCCGCTGATTGGCACGGCCTGGGCCAGGGTCAGCTGCGCGTCGGACGTGCCCGGCGGGAGGTCGATGACGAGGTAGTCCAGGTCGCCCCATTCGACGTCGCGCAGGAATTGCTGGATGGCGCCCCCGACGAGCGGTCCGCGCCACACGATCGGCTGGCCCTCGGGAACGAAGAACTGGATCGAGATGACCTTGACCCCGTGCCGCTCGAGCGGGTTGATCTTGTTGTTGGCGCTGGCCACCGGCTGGCCCTCGAGGCCCATCATCAGCGGAATGTTGGGACCGGTGATGTCGGCATCGAGCAGACCGACCGACGCGCCGGCCTGGGCCAGGGCGACGGCCAGGTTGACGCTGATCGTGCTCTTGCCCACGCCGCCCTTGCCGGACACGATCGCGATGACATTCTTGACCCCGGGCAACAGCGCTTCGGCCTGAACCTGGTTGGCCCGGCGGACCATCGCGCCCCAGCTGATCGCGATCGATTCGGCGCCGATCCCGGCCAGCACCTCCCGAACATTGCCCTCGATCTCGTCCTTGAGCGGACAGGCGGGCGTCGTGAGCTCGATGGTCATCGACACGGCCAGATCGTGGATGTCGAGATCCTTGACCATCCCGAGGGTGATGATGTCGCGCCCGAGCTCGGGCTCCTGGACGGTCCGCAACGCGTCGTTGACGGCGCTTTCGGTCAGGGCGGTCATGGGCGTTTGCGTCCCTCTGTCGGCGCGTGGCCAGGTGAATTATGACGGTGGCTGCGTCGATATCCTACTGCCGCCGAGCGCGATCCGCCGCCGGCCCGTGGGCGCCGTCCAAGGGGCCCGGCGCGGCGGGCCGACCGGCGCCCATTCCGTGCGAGATTCGCATCGCGGATCCCGACGATCCGACGAACTCCGCACCGTGCCTCCACGTTGACACCCCTTACCGCGTGACCTACGATCCGGCCACCCAGTGCGCGCCTCCGGCGTCCACGACGGTGCGTCGGCCGTCCGGCGCGAGACCATCCCCGTCGCGACGGGGTCGGACCCCTCCACACCAGGAGTTCGAACGACCGTGCCCGCTGTCGATGTGCGCCTGGTCGATGTCGTCAAGCGCTTCGGCGACGCGACCGCGGTCGACCACATCAATCTCGAGGTCGAGGACGGGGAGTTCTTCTCGCTCCTGGGTCCGTCCGGCTGCGGCAAGACGACCACCCTGCGGATGATCGGCGGTTTCGAGCAGCCGACCTCGGGTCTGATCGAGCTCCAGGGGCAGGACGTGACCTGGCTGCCGCCCTACCGCCGTCACGTCAACACGGTCTTCCAGAGCTACGCCCTGTTTCCCCACCTGTCGACCTTCGAGAACATCGCCTTCGGCCTGCGCCGGACCAAGGCCAAGGATTCCGAGATCAAGTCGCGGGTGACCGAGGTCCTCGCCCTGGTCGAGCTGCAGGGCTTCGAGAACCGCAAGCCCAACCAGATCTCGGGCGGCCAGGCGCAACGCGTCGCCCTGGCCCGGGCCCTGGTCAATCGGCCAGCGGTCCTGCTCCTCGACGAGCCCCTCGGGGCGCTCGACCTCAAGCTCCGCAAGCAGATGCAGGTCGAGCTCAAGCGGATCCAGCAGGAGGTCGGGATCACGTTCATCTACGTGACCCACGATCAGGAGGAGGCGATGACGATGTCCGATCGGATCGCCGTCATGAACAAGGGCCGCTACGAACAGCTGGGCGACCCGGAGAGCCTGTACGAGCGGCCGACCACCCGCTTCGTCGCTGGCTTCCTCGGAGTCAGCAACCTCCTGCCCGGCTCCGTCGATGGGACGGCCGATGGCATCGCCCTGGTCAAGCTCGCCGACGACACGAGGGTCCTGGTGGCCCTGACCCTCGTCGGCGACGCAACCACCGTCAGC
>JAXDKT010000147.1:0-14987 GCA_034666965.1 Chloroflexota bacterium
GAGGGCCGGCCCCGCTTTGTTAACAAACGGCCTACTCGATGCTGACCCCCCGTTCATCGCTTGATCCGAGGCTGGTCATGTAACCGACGATCCCCGGCGAGCCGAACGCGCTCGCCAATTGGAGGAGCACATCGACGTGACCCTGACCACTCCGCGACGCATCGGCGCTCTGGCCTTCGCGGCCGCCATCGTCCTGGGCGCCTGCTCGGGCGGCGGCGGCGCCTCGAGCGCCCCCACCACCGCGCCGACGACGTCTTCCGGCGGATCGACTGGACCATCGGTCGGACCGTCGACCGGCCTGACGGCGCCGACGCCGCCCAGCGCGGACCTCACCCTCCAGGGCGCCGGCGCGACCTTCCCGAACCCGCTGTATCAGGTCTGGTTCGAGAAGTACACCGAGGCCTACCCCAACATCAAGTTCAACTACCAGTCGATCGGTTCGGGCGGCGGGATCAAGGCGATCACCGAGCAGACCGTCGACTTCGGTGCCTCCGATGCGCCGATGAAGGACGAAGAGATTGCCGCCCTGCCGGCGGGCTCCAAGATCCTCCATGTCCCGACCGCCTTGGGAGCGGTCGTGGTGATCTTCAACGTGCCGGGCATCGACAAGCTCCAGCTCGACAGCCAGAACGTCGCCGACATCTTCCTGGGCACCATCACCAAGTGGAACGACCCGAAGATCGCGGCCAACAACGCCGGCGTGACCCTGCCCGACTCGGCCATCCTGGTCGTCCACCGCTCGGACGGCTCTGGCACCACCAACGCGTTCACGACCTACCTCGACACGGTCAGCCCCGACTGGCACGCCAAGGTCGGCGCGGGCAAGGAAGTCAAGTGGCCGGTCGGCCAGGGCGCCGCCGGCAATGACGGAGTGGCCGGAGCGGTCAAGCAGAGCGAAGGCTCGGTTGGCTACGTCGAGCTGCAGTACGCCACCCAGGCCAAGCTGACCTCGGCGCTGCTCAAGAACGCCGACGGCCAGTTCGTCCCCGGCTCGACTGACGGGGTGACCGCCGCGGCCGAGGCCATCGCCGCCGACTTCCCGGCCGACGCGCGCCAGGCGCCGATCATCAATGGCGCCGGACCGACGACGTACCCGATCGCCTCCTACACCTACCTCCTGATCTACACGGACCAGAAGGACAAGGACAAGGGATCGGCGCTGCTCGCCTTCACGGCCTGGGCCCTGACCGATGGTCAGGACCTCGAGAGGGACCTCGGCTTCGCGCCCCTGCCGGCGCCGGTCAAGGAGAAGGCGCTCGCCTCGCTCCACACGATCATGGCCGGGGGTTCACCGATCTGGCCGTGACAAGGGTCGCTCACCGATGACCACGTTGCGTCGCCCCAACGGGTTGCGCGGGGGATCCACGAGCCGGCTGCCCGATCGGGTCATGAAGGCCGGCTCGGGGCTGTTCGCGGGCGGCGTCGTCGCCCTGGTCGTGGCCATCGGGCTGATGCTCGCCGTCAGCTCGCGGGTGACCTGGTCCACCTTCGGGCTGTCCTTCGTGACCGGCACCGACTGGGACCCGGTGGCCTCCATCTACGGGGCCCTGCCGTTCATCGTCGGCACCCTGGTCACCTCGCTGCTGGCCCTGCTCCTGGCAGCCCCGATCGGGCTCCTGACGGCGATCTTCCTGGCCGAGCTGGCGCCCCGGCGGGTCGCCCTGCCGCTCAGCTTCCTGGTGGAGCTCCTGGCGGCGATCCCCAGCGTGGTCATCGGCCTGTGGGGCGTCTTCGTCCTGAGCCCCGTCCTGCGGGGCACGGTGGAGGACTGGGTGACCCACACACTCGGCACGGTCGTGCCGTTCTTCGCCGGCCCGACCTTCGGCGTCGGCATCTTCGCCGCCGGAGTCATCCTCGCGATCATGATCCTGCCCACGATCGTGGCCATCTCGCGAGAGGTGATCACGGCGGTGCCGTTGTCTCAACGCGAGGCCATGCTCGCGCTCGGAGCGACCCGCTGGGAGACCGTGACCAAGGTGGTCCTGCCCTACGCGGCCTCGGGCATCGTCGGCGCGGTGATCCTGGGCCTGGGGCGGGCCCTCGGCGAGACGATGGCGGTCACGATGGTGATCGGCAACAAGACCCAGGTCCCGACCCGCCTCTTCGACCAGGGTCAGACCATCTCGTCTCAGATCGCGACGACCTTCAATGAGGCCTCGATCGGCCTGCAGACCTCGTCGCTGATCGCACTCGGGCTGGTCCTCCTGGTCATGACCATCGGCCTCAACGTCGTCGCCCGGCTCCTCGTCCGGCGGGTCGCCGGGGACGGCGTCGGCATGGCCACGGGAGGCTGAGCGTGACCGCCATCGCCTCAGCCATCCCGGCAACGCTGGTCCGTTCGCGGAGCGATCGGCGGCGGTCCATCGTGGATCGGACGTTCCGGGTCCTGTGCCTCGTCGCGGCGATCATCTGCGTTGTGCCGCTGTTCGCGGTGATCGCCTACGTGGCGATCAACGGGGCTGGCGCGCTGAGCCTCGACCTGCTGACCAAGGCGCCTCGGGCGCTGGGGATCGGCGGTGGCGCGGCGGCGGCCATCCTGGGCTCGATCCAGATGGTCCTCGTGGCGGCCGTGCTGGCGATTCCCGCGGGCATCCTCGCCGCAATCTACGTCAGCGAGTTCGGCGGGCGCCGCTCGGCGACGGTGATCCGCTTCGCGGCGGACGTGCTGGTCGGCATCCCCTCGATCCTGATGGGGATCTTCGTGTTCACGTTCCTGGTCCTGCCGTTCAAGCAGTACAACGCCTTCGCCGGCAGCGTGGCCCTCGCGCTGCTGATGATCCCGGTGATCATGCGCACGACCGAGGAGATGATCCGGCTCGTGCCCAAGGATCTGCCCGAAGCCGCCCTGGCCCTGGGGGTGCCCGCCTGGCGAACGATCCTGTCGATCGTCCTGCGAACCGGTCTGACCGGGGTCCTGACCGGGGTGATGCTGGCGATCGCTCGCGCCGCCGGAGAGACCGCGCCGCTCCTGTTCACCGCGCTCGGCAGTCGGCTGATCAACGTCGGCGACTTCGCCAAGCCGATGGATGCGCTGCCCATCTTCATCTACGTGAACGCGCGCCAACCGTACGACGCGCTCAACGCGCAGGCCTGGGGCGCGGCGCTCCTGCTCCTGCTGTTCGTGCTCACCGTCAACATCCTCGTGCGGGCACGCACGCTGGGACGACGGCCTCGATGAAGGAGACACCCGAGATGATCGTCGACACCCGGCCGAGGCCCGACGCGACCGAGGCACGGCCGGCGCCGGCCGAACCGGCCCGGGACGTGGCTGCCAGCCCGGCGGTCGAGTCCAGCGGGACGATGGTCGAGTCCAGCGGGACCATGACGATCGAGCGCCTCAACGTCTACTACGGCGACTTCCGAGCGGTGAAGGACGTCTCGCTTGAGATCGCGCCGCACGCGGTGACGGCGCTGATCGGGCCGTCTGGTTGCGGCAAGAGCACGTTCCTGCGGACGTTGAACCGGATGCACGAAGTCATCCCCGGGGCACGGGTCGAGGGTGAGGTGCGCCTGGACGGAACCGACGTCTACGACCATCGAATCGATCCGGTCCAGCTCCGGCGGACGATCGGGATGGTCTTCCAGCGTCCAAACCCCTTCCCGACGATGTCGATCCGGGACAACGTGGTGGCCGGCCTGAGGCTGACCGGACGCCACTCGCGGGCGGATCTCGACGAGGTCGTGGAGCGGACCCTGCGCCGGGCGGCGCTGTGGGGCGAGGTCAAGGACAAGCTCCGCCAGAACGGCATGTCCCTGTCCGGCGGCCAGCAGCAGCGGCTGTGCATTGCCCGGGCGCTGGCCGTGGATCCCGAGGTCATTCTCATGGACGAGCCGTGCTCGGCCCTCGACCCGATCGCAACGCTCCGCATCGAAGAGCTCATCCAGGAGCTGCGCGAGAATTACACCATCGTGATCGTCACCCACAACATGCAGCAGGCCTCGCGGGTGAGCGACCGGACCGCGTTCTTCACCATGGGCGAGGACCGGGCGGGGTACCTTGTCGAGACCGGAGCAACCACGGAGATCTTCACCAACCCGCGGCAACAGCTGACCGAGGACTACGTCTCGGGTCGGTTCGGCTGAGAGGAGCACGATGACCTCCGAACGCGATCACGTCGCATCTGCCCCGAGCGGACCGGACCGGATCGGCGCCCGATCCCCGTCGTCGGCCGCCGATCCTGGGCGCGACCAGCTCGGTACCCTGCTCGACGAGGTCAGACCGGCGCTCCGGCCGCCACTCGACCGCGGTGAGCGCGAGATCAAGGAGGCGGTCCTGCGGATGGGGGTCCTCGTCGAGGACCAGATCCTGGCCGCGCTCGACGCGCTCGTCCGCCACGATGCCGGGGCCGCCCTCGAAGTCATTCAGAACGACCGACGGATCAACGAGGCCCAGTCCCAGCTGTCCGCGATGATCGCCACGGTCATCGCCACCCAGCAGCCGGTCGCCCGCGACCTGCGCTTCCTGTTGTCCCTCGATCACGTGACCTACGAGCTGGAGCGGATGGGCGACCATGCCGCGTCGGTCGCCAAACAGGCTCGGAAGCTGGCCGCGTATCCCGCGCCCGGACGGTACAGCGAGCTCCCGGAGATGGCCCGCCTGACCGCGTCGCTGGTCCGCGGCATCCTGGGCGCCCTGGTCGACATCGACGAGGTCGCGGCCCGCGACGTCGCCGCCCGCGACGACGAGGTCGACCGGCTCTATCACCAGGCGTTCGAGGCCACGCTCACGCTCATGCGCGCCGACCCGGCCAACGTCGACCCGGGAACGAGGGTCCTGTTCGCCGCCCACTACCTCGAGCGGATCGGCGACCGGGTGACCAACATCGCCGAGGACATCGTGTTCCTCGCCACCGGCCAGATCGAGGACCTCAACCCGTGACGGTCCCGGCCGAATCCCCGATCCGGGTCCTGTTCGTGTGCACCGGCAACTCGGCCCGCAGCCAGATGGCTGAGGCACTCCTCCAACGGATCGGCGGCGCAGAATTCGCGGTCGACTCCGCGGGCACCGATCCGAAGGGCGTCAACCCGTTCACGGTCCGGGTGCTGTCCGAGTCGGGCATCGACTGGTCGGGGTCCCGAAGCAAGTCCGTCGACGAGTTCCTGGATCAATCGTTCGACTACGTGATCACCGTCTGCGACCGGGCCAGGCAGTCCTGCCCGGTGTTCCCCGGGTCGCACGAAGCGCTCCACTGGAGCCTCGAGGATCCGGCCGAGGCCACCGGCGCGGAAGCGGACCGGCTGGCGGCCTTCCGAACCACTTATCGGGAGCTCGGCATGCGTATCCGGCCGTTCGTGGAGCTCGCATTGCGGGCAGCGGGACGCGGCCAATCGGTGGCCATCCCGGACTGAACAAATCGCTTCGGGGCCGCCTGGACCCGAACCAGACGCTCGGCGCGCGTTTGCGCCGCGCCGGGCCGAACCGTCACACTTGACCCCCCATGGCGATGACCCAGCTCCACCTGCTCCGGCATGCCCACGCCGGCAATCCGATGAAGTGGCGCGGCCCGGACGAGGATCGACCCCTGTCGGCCAAGGGTCGTCGCCAGGCGGAGCGCCTCGGCGCGCTGCTGGCCGCGGTCGAGTTCACGACCGATGCGATCGTCACCTCGCCCAAGGCCCGCGCCCGCGAGACCGCGGAGATCGTGGCGGCTCGACTCAAGCTGCGAGCGAGGATCGACGAGCGACTGGCGGACAGCCTCTCGTTCGCAACCCTCGAGCGGATCCTGTCCGACGCGGGCGATCCGGGCTCGATCGTGCTGGTCGGTCACGACCCCGACTTCAGCGAGCTGCTGGGCCTCCTGACCGGCGCCACCCAGATCGGCATGCGCAAGGGCGCCATGGCCCGGATCGACAGCCCCCGTCCGCTGGAGCCCGGGCTCGGCGTCCTGCGTTGGCTCCTGCCCCCCGAGCTGGTTCCCGGACCGAAGTGACCAGGGCCGGGGCCGCGGCGGTCCCGCCGGCCATCCTGCTCGTCGCGCTCCCGCTCCTGGGGCCGCTGGGTGTCCTTCGCGGGCCGTTCCTGCTGGTTGTCGCGCTGCCGATCCTGGCTCGGGCTCTGGCGGCGATCGGCTGGATCGAGCTCGCCGCTCGGCCGTTCGCCCGGGTGGGCTCGGCCATCGGCGCCGTGCTCTCGACGTACGTCGCATGGCTCGGCCTGAGCGCCCTGCTGACCCTCGACGTGGCTGCGGTCGTCGCGGTCCCGGTCGGGCTCGAGGTCGCCGCCCGGGCCGGACGAGGCGGCCGGGCGCAGGTGGCGTCGGCGATCGTCGGCTCGAACGTCGGGTCGATGCTGTTTCCGTTCAGCAACCTGACCAACCTGGTCCTCGTCGCCGGGACCGGCCTGGCCTTTGTTGATTTCGTCAGGGTCGCCTGGATACCCCAGCTCCTGGCGGCTCTGGGCGCGGGCGTCGTCCTGGCCCTGCGCGCCCGCGAGCTCGATCAGGATCGCGAAGCGGTGATCGGCGAAGCGGACGAAGCCGCCGCGCAGGAGGCCGTTCGACGATCGGCCGAGGCTCGTGGGGTGCGACCGGCGACCGTGCTTGCCGGGATCGTGTCGGTCGTCGGCGCCCTCGGCGCGGTGGCTGCCGGCCTGGCCGGGAGCGACGTCGCGACCGTGCTGGGCCTGACCGCGGCCATCGTGGCGACGATCGCGGTTGCTGCGGGAGCGGTCCGGCTGGGTGACCTCGCCCGAGCGGTGTCGCTCCCGGCGTGCGCGGTCATCCTCGCCGCGGCGGCGCTGGCCGGGCCCATCGTGGCCTTCGGCCAGGCGCTCCCCGATCCCGACACGACGCTGACGCCGGCCATCGCGCTGCCCCTCATCGCCCTGGTCGGCGGTGCCCTCGCCGCGACGGTCAACAATCTGCCCGCCGCCGCCTTCGGTGCCGTCTGGCTCAGCGGGGCGAGCCCGGCGGCGATCCTGGCCTATCTGATCGGCACCAACGTGCTGGCCCTCGTGACGCCCCACGGATCGGTCGCGACGATGCTGGGACGAACCCTGGCCCACCGCGGCGGCTCCCCCGTGGGCACGCGGTCCTATCTGCGACGGGCCTGGCGCTATGCGGTCGTGGGCGCGGTCCCCGCGATCGCCTGGCTGGTCGTGGTCCGCTGACGCAGGGCCGCTGCCGGGATCAGGCCACCGGGGACGAGGTCGCGGGCGATCTCCGCGAGCCGGCTCGAGACGTCTGGCGCGAGGCGGTACCAGATCCCCGTCCCGCGGCGCTCGCCGACGATGACCCCGGCCTCGCGCAGGACCCTGAGATGGTGCGAGACGGTCGGCTGGCGAACGTCGCAGCACGAGCCGAAGTCGCAAGCACAGACCTCGCCGGAGCCGGCCAGCTCGCGCAGGATCGCCAGCCTGGTCGGATCGGCCAGCGCGGACAGGAGGCGGACGTCGGGATCGAGGGAGCGTTTCACATCCGACTCATCATATCGACCAACTTCAATATTGACAAGAATCAATATTCGAGGGAACCTGACGGCGAAAGAACGCGACCACCGGCAACGCGGGGTGGATCCGATGAGGAGACTTCGATGACCGATGCCGAGCGGATCCACGACGACGTCCGGGCCCGCTACGCCGAGGCGGCGCTGTCCGTCCTCGACCCGTCGGGGCCAGCCGGTGAGGCCCTCGCCTCGAACCGGCGGGCAGACGTCGCGTGTTGCGGACCGTCCGCAGGTTCCGATGGCTGCTGCTCGTCGCCGGCCGGTGGCGACGTCTTCGGCGCACAGCTGTACGACCCCGCCGAGCGCGATTCGATCCCCGATCGCGCCACCCTGGCCAGCCTGGGCTGCGGCAACCCCACGGCCGTCGCGGAGCTCCGTGAGGGCGAGACCGTCCTCGATCTCGGGTCCGGCGGCGGGATCGACGTCCTGCTGTCGGCCCGGCGAATCGGCCCCACCGGTCGGGCGATCGGTCTCGACATGACCCCCGAGATGCTCGAGCTGGCCCGCCGCAACGCCGCCGAGGCGGGCGCCACCAACGTCGAGTTCGTCGAGGGCACGATCGAGGCCATCCCGTTGCCGAATGCGAGCGTGGACGTTGTCATCAGCAACTGCGTCATCAACCTGGCCGCCGACAAGCCGGCCGTCCTGGCCGAGATCGCCC
The DNA here is from genome assembly GCA_034666965.1 of Chloroflexota bacterium. GTDB lineage: Bacteria > Chloroflexota > Limnocylindria > Limnocylindrales > CSP1-4 > Chersky-267. Next base: position 8,105 of record JAXDKT010000147.1, read on the forward strand.
GGATTCTGCGACCGGGCGGCCGGATGGGTGTCAGCGATGTCGTCGCCCGCGACGACCTGGCGCCGGACGAGCGGGCCGAACGCGGGAGCTTCGCCGGCTGCATCGCCGGCGCGCTGTCGTTCGCGGAGTACGAGCAGGGCCTGCGCGCGGTCGGTCTTGTCGACGTCTCCGTCCGACCGACCCATCAGGTCGCCGACGGGATGTTCGCCGCGATCGTGCGGGCGACGAAACCGGCCTGAACCCGGGCGCTCAGTCGCCGGGCAGGTCCGGAAACGGCAGGGCGATGGGATCGGTCGCGTTGCGGCTCCGGCCCGCGGCATCGAACCGATCGAGGCCGAGCTCGGTCACGTCGACGAGCCCGGTCCGGCCGCGCAGCACGAGATCGGCGGCGACCCGCGACACGCCCGGGCCCCACATCATCCCGTGGCCACCTGGTGAGGCCAGCCACAGACCCTCGATCGCCTCCCCCGCCGGCGTGATCGCCGCGCCCACGATCGGCAGGTGGTCCGGGCTGTAGTCGATCGTGGCTGCCCAGACCCGACGCAGTCCCAGGCCGCGCGCGGCGGGCACCAGTCCATCGAGCCGCCGCCGCATCCGGCGGAGGTATGGCCAGTCGATCTCCTGGGCGGGCCCGGGCGGCTCGGCCGGATTGCTCATCCCGAACAGCAGGCCGCCCTCCTCCAGACGCCAGTACAGCCCCCGGGCGAGATCGAAGACCATCGGCAGCCGTTCGACCTCGAAGGCCGGGTGCGGGGCCGTCACCGCGACCTGGTGACGGACGGCTCCGGCCGGGATGCGCAGACCGGCCAGTCGACCGACGTCGCGCAGCGTCGGGCCGCCGGTCAGGAGCACGCGCTCCGTGGCGATCGGGCCCGCCGTCGTGTCGACGCCGACGACCCGCCCCCGCTCGAGACGGACCCCCGTGAACGCCGTCCGCTCGCGCAGCTCGACCCCGGCCCGAGCCATCGCCAGGGCATAGGCGCGCACGTTGCGGGGCGGGTCGATCGCCCCGTCGCTGGCGATGTAGCTGCCGCCCCGGTGGCCGTCCGGGCTCAGGGTCGGGTTGTGGGCGGTAGCCTCGGCCGCGCTCAGCCACTCGACGGGCAGACCCTCGTGTCGTTGCATCGCGACCCGCGCCCGACCCTCGCGCTCGTCGCGGGCGGTCACCGCCAGGATGAGATAGCCAAGCTCACGGAAACCGGAATCGGTCCCGTAGCGGGCGGCCTGGCCGTTGTAGAACTCGATCGACCAGCGGCCCAGGGCGACCGTCGCCGGCGTGCCACCCTGGGCCCGGACGATCCCGGCCGCCCGGCTGCTGGCCCCGGCCCCGGCCAGGCCCCGCTCGAGGACGATGACCCGGCCGGCGCCGTCCTCGGCGGCGAACGTGGCCGCCCAGCCGCCGATCGTGCCGGCCCCGACGACGACAAGGTCGGCTCGTTCCATTCCGGCCATCGCGGCCTCCTTTCAGATCGGCGATCCGACGTGACCGCAGGATCTCCGGTGCCTACCCCTCGAGGGCCTCGCCTTCGACGCAGATGGCGGCCACCCCGAGCTGGACCAGCCGGGCGTAGGTCGAGCGCCTGGTCACCGTCCAGGCCATGACCGCCAGGCTCGCGTTCCGGGCCGCGGCCATGCCCGCCGTGTTGATCGCCCGCCATTGGGCCGCGATGCCGACGCAGCCGAGCTCTTCCGCGGTGGCGATCGTGGCCGGCTCCATGTCCCGGGCGATGAGCCAGCACGGCCAGGTCGGAACCAGGTCGCGAATGCGGGCGATCGTCGCCGGATCGAAGGAGGACACCACGGTGTTGATGATCTCCGGCCCGCGACCTGCGGCCAGGATCTCGATCAGCGGCCGACCGAACGGCTCCTTGAGCTCGACGTCGAGGAAGGCCCGCCGCGGGAGCGCCTCGAGGACGTCCGCCAGACGCGGAACCCCGAGCCGGTCGAGCTCATCCGCGGTCAGCTCGCCGACGGCCTCGGGCCGGCCCTGGACGCGTTCGAGGGTCGGGTCGTGGAGGAGCACCGGGACCCCGTCGCTCGATGCCCGCACGTCGAACTCGACCCCGTCGCAACCCGGGACGTCCATCGCGGCCAGGAGGGCGGCCAGGCTGTCCTCCCGGGCGTGACGGTGGTCGCCGCGGTGAGCCAGTCGGAGGGTCTGGGCGACGGCCACTCAGCCGATCCGCAGTCGGGCTGACAGCCCGAGATGATCGGACGGGTAGAGGGTCGGGTCGTCCACCGAGGGACGGTCGAAGACCAGCCGACAGGCATCCACGACGGCCGCGCCGCGGAGCCAGATGTAGTCGAGGCAATCCGGATCGCCGTCGGTGTCCATGCCCGGCGCCCGGAGCCCGGACGGCCACGTCACCGCCGGCTCGCTGCCATTGGCCTCGAGAAACACCGAGCGCCAGCCGGCGCCGGTCATTCGCGCGTAGGCGGGCTCGGCCGGGTCGGCGTTGAAGTCGCCGGCCACGATCTGGGCATCGGTCGGAGGTGCGCCGTCGAGCCACTCCAGCAGCGCGCCGGTCTGGGCGTCACGCTCGGCTTCGGCATCTACCCGGTGATGGAGGTGGGTGACCGCGAACAGGAGCGTCGCGCCGCCGGGCAGCGCCAGCCGGACCCGGTGGGCGGATCGGTCCTGGCTCAGCTCCAGTCGGACCACGTCGATCGGTTCCAGGGGCGCCCGGACCAGCATCGCGTTGCCGTATTCCGGCCGGCCGGCCCAGCCCCGGATCGCCCGGTACTCCCCTGACCCGGCCGCCCCGATGATCCGATCCTGCTGGAGCGGGTAGACCACCTCCTGGAGCGCCAGCAGGTCGGGTTGGAGCGCGGCGAAATCGGCCAGGAGGAGTGGCAGGCGCTCGTCCCAGCGATCGGCGAGATTGCGGATGTTGAGGGTCGCGACGTGGAGTGGATCCATCCGCTCAGGTCCCATCCGCGACCAGGACGGGGACACTGAAGGAGAACGTCGAGCCGCGGCCCTCCTCGGATTCCACCTTGATCCGGCCACCGTGGACCTCGACGACGTGCCGCGCGATGGCCAGCCCGAGACCCGTGCCACCGCCCCGCCGACGGGCCTTGTCCGCCTTGTAGAAGCGCTCGAAGATACGGGCCTGATCGGGCCGGGCGATGCCGATTCCGTGGTCCTCGACCGCGACCACGACCTCCTTCGCCGAAGGCTCCACCCGAACGGTCACGACGCCCCCGTCGGGGCTGAACTTGACCGCATTGTGAAGGAGGTTGACGAGGACCTGTCCGAGCCGATCCTCGGCGCCCCGAACCGGCGGGACGGTCTCGGGGACGTCGGTCCGGAGCTCGACCCCCTGGCGCTCGGCAAATAGGCGCAGGCGTTCCACGGAGGCCAGCGCGAGCCGCCGCAGATCGACCTCGTCGAGCATCACCATCGGCCCGCCCGACTCGATCCGCGACAGGTCGAGCAGCTCCTCGACCATCTGGACCAGGTGATCGGTCTCGACCTCGATCTTGCCGATCCGGTCGCGCATCCGTGGCGGGATCGCCTCGCCGGCGCCGTCCGCCTCGCGGACGAGGGTCTCGGCCAGCAGGCTGACCGTGGTCAGCGGCGTCCGCAGCTCATGCGACAGGTTGTCGATGAACTCGGCCCGGATGCGCTGCAGGCGGCGCAGCTCGGAGACGTCCTCCATGATCAGCCAGATGCCCCGGACGGGCGAGCGTCGGGCCCGCACCAGGAGGGTCGGACCGTCGTCCCGCCGAAGGGTCAGCTCACCGCTGGCCGCGCCGGTCTCGCGAGCCATCTGGGCGACACCTTCGATGGTCGGGTCGATGAACGCCTCGATCGGGCTGCGACCGATGAGCGAGCCGGGGGCTCGCCCGAGGAACTGGTGGGCCGCCGCATTGGCGACGTCGACGAGGAGCTCGTCGTCGAGGCGGACGACGCCGACGCCGATGATGTCCAGCAGGCTGCCCCGATCGCGGACGACCTGGGTGGTCTCCCACTCCGCGGTGCGCGTCCGATCGAGCAGCGTGCGGACGGCCTGCTCGATATCGACCGTGTCCAGATCGGCCGTCCCGAGGCCCTCCGCCGGCCTGGCGGCGAGGAGCTCGCGGAGTCGATCGATCGCCCGCCCGCGGACAATGGCCAGGGCGATCGCCCCGCCCAGCACGAGCGCCTGAACGATGATGAAGCCGACGACCAGGGGGTCCACGGCACGAGCATCGCACACGGCCGGCCGCACGGCTGGTCGGGCACGAATGGGCTAGAGTTGGGCCGCCGTCGTCCGACACCAGGAGGCTCGAGCTTGCGACTCCGGATCATTCCCCGCGAGGAACGCTTCTTCGACCTGTTCGCCGAGGATGCGGCCAACGTCCTCGGCGCGGCGCGGATGCTCGAGGCCATGCTCCGCAGCTACGACGACATCCCCCGCCGCAACGCCGAGCTGCGCGACGCCGAGCACCGTGGCGACGAGATCAGCCACGACATCGGCCACCGCCTCGAAAGCACGTTCGTCACCCCCTTCGACCGGGAGGACATCCACGACCTGATCAGCGGTCTCGACGATGTCCTGGACATGATCGAGGAGATCGGCGACACCTTCGGTCTGTACCGGATCGACGCCCCGACGGCCATCGCCGTCCAGCAGGCCGCGATCATCGTCAAGCAGTGCGAGCTGCTCCACGAGGCCATCCTCCACCTGCGCGGGTTCAAGGGCCTGGAGCGCTACTGGATCGAGATCCACCGTCTCGAGAACGAAGGCGACACGCTCGTCCGGAGCGCGATCGCGGGGCTGTTCGAGGGCACGCCCGACGCGATCGAGGTCATCAAGTGGAAGAAGATCTACAACCTCCTCGAGGCCGGGATCGACTACTGCGAGGACGTCGCCAACATCATCGAGCGGATCGTCGTCAAGCACGCCTGACCGGGCGGAGCGACCGGTCCACGACCCCCTTGCGTCGGGCTCCGCACCTCGGGATACTCAGCGCCTGCAGGTCCGCGCCAGCCGGTCGGGTGCCCTCCCCCGGACGCGCCGCGGAGGGAGACAGCGATGGGGATCCTCGACAAGGCACGGCAGGCCGCCGAGCAGGCCGCCGACGCGACGCGGACGGCCGCCTCCCAGCTGGCGGACCCGTCGACCCAGGAGAAGGCCCGCCACACCTTCGACCTGGCCGGCAAGCAGGCCAAGGTCGGTCTGGGTCACGCCAAGCGTGGCATCTCGACCGCGATCGACCGGATCGATCCCAACGTGCTGGCCGACATGATCATCAAGGCGACCTCGCTCCAGGAGCGGGCCAACGCCTCGCTCCGCGAGAAGGGCTCGCCCTATCGCGTGTCGGAGATCGGGATCGCCGCCGCCATCCCGCCCCAGGTCACGTTCTCGATCGGCCGGATCGACGATCCCGAGCAGCTTCCCGCCGGCGCCCTGGTCGAGTCGACCGATCTTCTCGACGAGATACCGGCCGAAGCGGCCGAGATCGTGGCCCTCGACGGTTCGACCGTGGCCGACCTGCCCGAGGCCGGGCTGATGGTGGAAGCCGCGCCGGTTGCGGTGGCCCGCCCCGACTGAGCCGCCGACCGGACGGCGGAGCTAGCTCGCCCCGGTCAACCAGGCCTCCACATCCGCCAGCGGGCGCACCGATCGCTCGCCGGTCGCCCGCTCGGTGACCTCGACCCCGCCGGCCGCCAGGGAGCGTGGGCTGACGGTCACGATCCAGGGCATGCCCAACAGCTCCGCGTCGGTGAACTTGACCCCGGCAGACTCGTCCCGATCGTCCCACAGCAGCTCGCGCCCGGCGGCGGCCGCGGCGTCGTGGAGCTGGGCGGCGACCTCGTCGACGCGCGGCTCCTTGTTCGCCCCGATCGAGACCAGATGGGCCGGATAGGGCGCGACCTCCGCCGGCCAGACGATCCCCTTGTCGTCGTGGTGCGCCTCGACGATGCAGGCGACGCTCCGACCCAGACCGATCCCGTACGAGCCCATGACGATGGGATGCGCCTGGCCGTCCTCACCGAGATAGGTTGCCCCGAAGGCAACGGTGAAGTCGGTCCCCAGCTTGAAGATGTTGCCGACCTCGATGCCCTTGCTCAGGCTCACCGGGGAGCCGCACCGGATGCAGGCGTCGCCAGCTCGGGCATTGGTGAGGTCGGCGACCGTGTCCGGCGTGAAGTCGCGCGGCACGTTGACGTTGCGGACGTGCCAGCCGACCCGGTTGGCGCCGGCGACGAGGTTCGTCGAGCGGGCAGCCAGGTCGTCGACCACCACGACGGAGTCGCGAGCACCGATCGGCGATCCATAGCCGGGCTCCATGCCCCGCGCCTGGATCTCCTCGACCGTGGCCGGCCGCAGCCCGCCGCTCGCCTTGAGCGCGTTGACCAGCTTGGTCTCGTTGACGTCGTAGTCGCCGCGCACGACGGCCGCCACGAACCGACCGTCGCCGGTGACGAAGAAGGCGGCCTTGGCCGTCCGGCTCCGGGGAATATCGAGGAATCGGGCCAGCGCCTCGATCGTCGTGGCGTCGGGCGTCGCCACCTCCTCCATGGGCAGCGCGGCCTCGGCGGGCGGCTCGGGCTTGGCGACCTGAGCGATCTGCTGGTTCTCGGCGTAGCCACAGGCGGCGCACAGGACCAGGGTGTCCTCGCCGAACTCGTTGAGGACCATGAACTCGTGTGCGCCGGAGCCGCCCATGATCCCGACGTCGGCGCCGACCGCGATGGCCTCCAGCCCGAGCCGGCGGAAGGTCCGCTCGTAGGCCTCGAACTGGCGCCGGTAGCTGGCGTCGAGGCCGGCCTCGTCGAGGTCGCAGCTGTAGGCGTCCTTCATCACGAACTCGCGGACCCGGATGAGGCCGCCCCGGGAGCGCGGCTCGTCGCGGAACTTGGTCTGGAAGTGATAGAGCATCAGCGGGAGCT
>JAXDKT010000148.1:0-4944 GCA_034666965.1 Chloroflexota bacterium
TCATCCCGGGCCACGCTCAGCTCGGGACGAATTCCAACGCACCACCGGCTCAAGCGCCCGCTCCTCCGCCCGTTGGTACGCGTGGTGAGCCACCCGGCCGGGCGTCGGGGCGCGGCTGAGCGTCGGAGCGCGGTTGGGCGTCGAGCCTCACTTCGGAACGATCGTGACGTCGGTGGCGGCGCCGAAGCCGCGAGTGATTGGCCCGCCCGAGGCCGTGGGACCGCCCGGGGCCCCCGAGGCCGTGGGGCCGCCCGACGCCGCCGGGCCGCCGAGTCCGCCGCGGCCGACCTGGACCTCGACCGTGCTGCCCGGGGTGACGTCGGCGGAGGTCGCGCTCGCCTGGCTGTGGTACGTGGTCGTGCCACTCAACGCGATCTGGATGGTCTGGCCGCTGGCCAGCTTGAGGGTGAGCTGATCGGGCGTGATCTCCACGACTTCGCCGCTGATCGTGATCCCGCCGCCCAGCCCGAACCCGCCCTGGCCACCGCCCGGGAACTGGCCGCCGTTGGCTCGGTTGCCGCCATTGGCGCCGCCGGTGCCGTTGGCGGGGAACTGGCCGGTGCCGCGGCCACCCGCGGCGGCGGCGGTCGCCGGCGCAGTGACCCGCCCGACCGCGAAGCCGATGCCGCTAACGGCGAAGATCGTGGCCACGATCAGGACGATGTCGACGAGGCCACGCCGCCGGCGTGGGGCGGGCGCGAGGGCGGAGGTCGGGGTCGGTGCGGGGGGCGGTGGCGCCGAGGCGAGAGGCGCGGCCGGGGTCGGGGCCGGCCATGGTGCCGAGGCGAGAGGCGCAGCCAGGCCCGGACTCGGCGCTGGCGCGAATCCGGGGGCCGGGGTCGGTGCCGGGGTCGGGGTCGGGGCCGGAGTCGCCGGACTCGGTGCCGGGGTCGGCGCCAGGGCGGCGTTCGGTGCCGGACTCGTCGCCGGTGCCGGGCCTGCGTTCGGTGCCAGGCTCGGGGTCGGCGCGGGTGCCGGGGCAGTCGGTGCCGGACCTGCGTTCGATGCCGGGGCCGCGTTCGGTGCCGGACTCGTCGCCGGTGCCGGGCCTGCGTTCGGTGCCAGGCTCGGGGTCGGCGCGGGTGCCGGGGCAGTCGATGCCGGGCCCACGTTCGGTGCCGGGGCCGCGTTCGGTGCCAGGCCGGGGCTCGGTGTCGAGGTCGGCGCGGGTGCCGGGCTCGCCGGAGTCGGGGTCGGCTGCGGCCAGGGCTGGGTCGGCTGCGACCTCGGCTCGGTTGGCTCGGTCGGGCGTTCGGAGTCGGTCATGGTCGGGTCTCCTACTCGTAGCGCAGCGCGGCGATGGGGTCGAGACGGGCGGCCTGCCGCGCTGGCCACACGCCGAAGATGACGCCGACCGCCAGGCTGAAGAGCACGGCGACGACGAGGGTGATCGGGCTGAACGCGAAGCCCCAGCCGGCGATGGCGCCGATGACCGCCGTGGCCCCCAGGCCGACGACGATCCCGATGAGCCCGCCGAGCAACGACAGGACCAGGGCCTCGATCAGGAACTGGAACAGGATGTCCCGGCTGCGGGCGCCGATCGCCTTGCGGATCCCGATCTCGCGGGTCCGCTCGCGGACCGACACCAGCATGATGTTCATGATCCCGATGCCGCCGACGACCAGCGAGATCGAGGCGATGCCCGCCAGCAGCACGGTCAGCAGCCCGGTGATCGAGTTGACGGTGGTCAGCAGCTGGGCCTGGTCGAACACGTTGAAGTCGGCCGTGTCGGCGGCGCCGAGCCCGTGGCGCGATTTCAGGGTGGTGGTGATCTCGGCCTTGACCAGGTCCATCTGATCGGCGCTGGCCACGCTCACGGCGATCGACCGGACGGTGTCACCGTGGACGAAGTGGCTCGTCACCGCGCCGAGCGGGACCAGGATCGTGTCGTCCTGGTTGAGCGGCCCCGCGCCGCCCTTGGCCTGGAGGATACCGATCACCCGGAACGGGATGCCGCCGATCGTGATGTCCGTGCCGACGGCATCCGCCCCGAGCCCCAGGTCGCTGGCCGTGGTCGCGCCCAGGACCGCCACGCGGAGCCCCAGGTCGCCGGTCGGGCCGGTCAGGAAGCGGCCCTGCCAGATCGTGTCGTTGTGGACCGCGGCGTAGGACGGCGACGTGCCCACGACCGAGGTCGTCGTGTTCAGCGCCCCGGCGACGACGAGCTGTTGAGTCGACACCTCCGGCGCGACGGCGGCAACCCCGTCGATGGCGGCCACGGCCGCGGCGTCGTCGAGGGTCAGGGTCGTGGCCGAGCCGGCCGCGCCACGGGTGCCAAACGTGGTCGCGCTGCCCGGGTTGATCGTGAGCAGGTTCGTGCCCAGGCTCTCGAGCTGGGAGGTGATCCCGCGAGTGGCGCCCTGCCCGACCGCCACCAGGGCCACCACCGAACCGACCCCGATGATGACCCCGAGCATCGTCAGCGCGGCGCGCAGCCGGCTCGAGCGCAGGCGAGCCAGGGCCAACCGGACGAGGTCGAGCGGGGTCACGCGACCAGGCGCCCGTCACGGACGTGGACCTGGCGATCGGCGCCGGCGGCGACGTCGGCGTCGTGGGTGATCAGGACCACCGTGCGGCCACTGGCGTGGAGCTCGCGGAGGATGCCCATCACCTCGGCCCCGCTGGCCGTGTCGAGGTTGCCGGTCGGCTCATCGGCCAGGAGCAGGGCCGGTTCGGTGACCAGCGCCCGGGCGATGGCGACCCGCTGCTGCTGGCCGCCCGACAGCTCGGTCGGCTCGTGGTCGAGTCGGTCGCCCAGCCCCAGGCGCTCGAGCGAGGCCGTGGCCCGGGCGGTCCGCTCGCGCCGGCCGACGCCCTGGTAGGCGAGGGCCGCGGCCACGTTGTCGAGCGCGCTCGTCCGCGGCAGCAGGTTGTACGACTGGAAGACGAACCCGATCGATCGGCTGCGGACCGCGGCCAGCCCGTCGTCGTCAAGCTCCTCGACCGCCGTCCCGTCGAGGACGTAGCGGCCCGTGGTCGGCCGGTCGAGGCAGCCCACGATGTTCATCAGGGTCGACTTGCCCGATCCCGACGGGCCGACCACGGCCAGGAACTCGCCCCGCTCGACGACCAGGTCGAGTCCGTCGAGGGCCCGGACGTCGATCCGTCCGGTCTGGTACACGCGGCTGACGCGCTCGAGGGTGATCAGCGGGTCGGTCATGGCTGGGCTCCGCCGCCATTTCCGCCGCCGCCGTTGCCGCCGCCGCCGTTGCGGTTGAAGCCGCCGTTGCCGCCGCGGTTGAAGCCGCCGCCCGGGATCGCGATGCCGCCTCCGCCGTTCGTGGTCGTGGTCTGGGCCGCGGTCGTGCCGATCGCGACCGTCTCCCCGGGCTGGAGGCCGCTCTTGATCTCGGCCTGCGTCGAAGTCACCAGTCCGACCGTGACGTCGCGCGACTGGGCAGTGCCGTCCGCCCCGATGACAAGAACCGTGTACCCCGCGGCCGATCCATCGAGGGCGACGGCGGGCACGGCCAGCACCCCCGCGGCCTGGGCCACGATCACCGAGGCCTTGGCGCTCATCCCCGGTCGGGCGCTGGCCGGCGGCGCGGTCAGGTCGATGGTCACGGCATAGGTGACGACGCTGCCCGACGAGCTGGCCGCCGAGGGCGCGATCGCGGCGACCTTCCCGTCGAGGGTGGCCCCGATCGCATCGACCGTGACGCTGGCGGCCTGGCCGGTCGCCAGCGAGGGCAGGTCGCTCTCGGTGAAGTCGGCGGTGGCCTGGAGCGGGCCGCTCGACAGCTGGATCGCGGGCCCGCCCGCGATGTCGGCGCCGGCCACGGCCGCGACCGCGACCACCGTCCCGTCGGCCGGGGCCACGATCGTCGACCGGGCGATCTGCTCCTCGAGGTCGACGACCTGGCCCTGGGCCTGGGTGTACTGCGCGACGGCGTTGTCGTAGCCGATCCGGGCCTGGCGCCGTGCGTCCGCGTCGGTCGCGTCGTCGAGCTGGGTCTTGGCGATGGTCTTCTGCGACTTGGCCGCGGACAGGCTCGATCGAGCCGCGCTCAGGTTGCGGGCCAGGGTGGTGGTGTCGGCCGTGGCCAGCACGGCGCCCTTCTTGACCGCGTCACCGACGGCCACCTTGACGGTCAGGACCGACCAGGTCCCGTTGCCGCCACCGGTCGTGCTGCTGGCGTCGCCGACGGTCGGAGCGGTCCCGAAGTCGAGGTCGTAGGTGGTCGCCCGGACCAAACTGCCGGTGGCGACGACGGTCTCGGCCACGTCGGCGGTTGCGGCTCGCGCCGTGAGGTACTGGGGCTGCGCCGCCCGGCTGCCACCCGGGCCGCCCGTCACGGCGTAGGCCACCGCGCCCACCCCCACGGCCAGCAGCACGACGGCGGCCGGCACCTTCCATCTCATCGGATCTGCCTCGCTTGCATCGATGGTCAGAGCGCGGCCCGGGGCGGGTCGCCCGCCGCTCGGCCGGGTCGCCCGCCGTTCGGCTGGGTCGCCCGCCGTTCGGCCGGGTCGGCCACCACTCGGCCGGGTTGGCCGGGGGCACGCGCCCAGTTGTAACGAGGCGGCGTGAGACCGTCCTGAGAAGGCGCTGCGGCCGCGATGAAGAAACCTTCACCGAACGTTGGCCCTTGCGAGGCGCCGCTGTCAGGAAGCGTTCAGGTTCGTGGGCAATGCTGGCGGCATGACCGTTCGCGCTCCAGACCACGCCGCCCCTATGGGCCGCCCTGTCGCCCCGATCGGCCGCCCTGTACCGCTGCCGCGCCGGTGGTCCCTGCGCGTGAGCGACGTGCTCCTGCTGGGACTGGGGAATGGCCTGCTCATCGCCCTGATGTGGGTCCGCCACGGCGGCTTCGACGAGCTCAACTCCCCGGCGGGGTGGCTCACGGCGGTCGGCCAGCTGACTGCCTTGTTTGGCACGTATCTGATCCTGATCGGGCTGATCCTGATGTCGCGCAGCCCGTGGCTCGACCAGCTATTCGGGAT
>JAXDKT010000149.1:0-17261 GCA_034666965.1 Chloroflexota bacterium
TCGGAGATCCGCCAGTAGATCAGGAAGTCGACGTTGATCGGGGCGTTGTCCTTGGTGATCGTGGTCTGGCTGGGGACCTCGATGAACTGCTCGCGCACGTCCACCTTCACCGGCCGGTCGATGATCGGGATGAGGAAGCGCAGGCCCGGGTCGCGGACCATCGACTCGTTGGTCTTCCCCAGCCGGAAGACGACCATCTTCTGGTACTGCTGGACGACCCGGACCGACAGATACAGGAATACGAGCACGACGACGAGCACGAACACCGCCGCGGCCAGGACGATCGCCAGATCCATGCTGTTCTCCTCGGACGACTACGAGCCTGAGTGTGACGGATCGGGCTCGACCACGAGCGTCAGGCCCTCGACCCGGACGACGCGGACGGGCGTGCCCCGCGGGAGGGGACGGTCGTCGACGGCTCGCGCCGACCATTCCTCGCCCGCGGCATAGATCGAGCCGATCGGCTCCAGCGGGCTGCGGACCTCACCGCTGAAGCCGGGGCGAAGAGCCACCCCGACCGTACCCGCCGACCCGCGCATCGCCCGCGTCTTGATCGCACCGATCGCGATCAGGACCACGAACAGGACCGTGGTCGCGGTCACGACCACGAGCAATGGCACGGCGACGCCGACGTCGGGTTCGAACGGGCCCGGCTCGGTGTACAGCACCGACGCGCCGAGCACAAAGCAGATCAGTCCGCCGATGCCGAGCAGGCCATGGCTGGTCACCGTCGCTTCGAGCGCGAACAGGACCAGGCCCAGACCAACCAGCAGCAGGCCCGCCACGTTGAGCGGCAGGCTGCCAAAGCCGATGAAGGCCAGGATGATCGCCAGGGCTCCCACCGTGCCGGTCACGAAGTTCGGGTTCTGGACTTCGAAGAACAGCCCGTAGAAGCCGATCGTGAACAGGATGAAGGCGATGTTCGGATCGGACAGCAGATGGATGAACGCCTGGAGCGGGTTCATCGACTGCTCGACGAACTGGGCGCCGTCGAGCGACAGCAGGACGGGCGCGCCACGCACGGACACGGTCCGGCCGGTTGCGGCGGCGCGGAGCTCATCGAGCGACGTCACGATCCCGTCGACGGCCCCGACCGTGACCGCCTCACTGGCTGACGACGACTTCGCGTCCTTGACCGTCGCCACCGCCCAGTCGACGGGCCGGTGGCGCGTCTCGGCGATCGACGTGATGAACGCGATCGAGTCGTTGAGGACCTTCTGGCCGAGCGCCCCCGGGATGTCCTCACCCTGGCCCCCGACCGGGGTCGCCGCGCCGACGCGCGTCCCCGGCGCCATGTAGGCCAGGTGCGCCGCCAGCGTGATGAACGTGCCCGCGCTCGCCGCGTGACCGCCCGCCGGGGCCACCCACACGATGGTCGGCAACGGCGCGTCGAGCAGCGTCGAGACGATCGCCTTGGTGGCATCCAGGCTGCCCCCCGGCGTGTCCAGCTCGATCACGACCGCAACCGCCCCGTCGCGCTTGGCCCGGGCGACGCCGTCGGCCAGGTAGCCGGCCATCACGTTGTCGACGATGCCGGTCGTCGGCAGGACCCGGACGATGTCCCCCGGGGAGGCCTGCGCACTGGCGGCCATGCCCAGCAGGCCGAGCAGAAGCGCCAGCCCGGCGATCATCCGGGACAGTTGGCGCCTGGACGGTCCCTGCGGCACGAACGCGACCTCCCGTCGACCATCGTAGCCCTTCGGGGCAACCCGGGCCGGAGGCCGTTTCGAGCGGACTGGCAGGACGTCAGCCGGTGCCAGGACGCACCGGCCCGGGGACTCCGGAGCCCCATGCCGGGCCCGTCCGGAGGGGTCGCGGCCGCTGTGGTCGGGTTAGTGCTGGCCCCATTTCGTTCGCGATTTGGGTACGGCCGGGTGATCCTCAACGGGCGCCGCAAGGGCCACCGTAAGGACTCCACTGACATCCGCCGGGCGAAGCGCCCGACCGCGAGGAGACCCCCATGCCGCTTTCAGCGCGTACCCCCATGTCCGGCGCATCGAACACGCACCTCGGTGGCCTCGGGCGGATCCTCCGGTTCGGACTCATCGGTCTCATCCTCGTCCCGTTCCTCTTCGGCGACCGGCTGGGACTGGTGGGATCGACCGCGTCGATCACCGTCCTCGCCAGCGCCGACGCACAGGTTCGCTCGGCGTTCCCGAACCGCAACTACGGCGGCAGTGACCGGCTGCGCACCCGGGTTCGGACGGGCGACAACCAGCGGACCCTCGTCCGGTTCATCGTGCCGAACCTGGCCGGCAAGGTCCAGTCCGCCCAGCTGTGGCTGTACGTGCGCGACCGGAGCGACAAGGGCGGCGTGGTCCGGCGGGCCACCGGCTCGTGGAGCGAAAGCTCGGTGACCTGGAACAAGGCACCGGCGCTGGCGCCGGCGGTGGTCGGTCGGATCGGCGCGACAGGCCCGGCCGGCAGCTGGGTCTCGGTGCCCCTCCTGCTGGGCAACCTGAAGTCCGGCAGCAAGGTCGACCTGGCGATCGTCGGCGCGAGCAGCAATGGCGCCTGGTACGCCAGCCGGGAGACCGGCAAGGGGCCGCGCCTGGTCCTGGCCATCACCCCGACCAGCACCCCGCCGCCGGATCCGACCGGGACCGCACCGCCCCCCGGTCCTGGCAGCGGTGGCAGCTCGAGCGGGCCGTCGGTCGGCATCCTCATCGGCAAGAGCGAGCTGGCCGGGCTGCCGACCAGCGGCGCCGCCTGGGCCAACCTCAAGAGCTGGGCCGACGGCGCGGCCGGAACCGCCGACATCAAGAACCAGGACGAAGACAACGACATCCACGTCCTGGCCAAGGGCCTGGTCTACGCTCGGACGGGCATCGCCAGCTATCGGGCCGGGGTGCTGGCCAACCTCAAGGCCGCCGTCGGCAGCGAATCGGGCGGGCGCACTCTGGCCCTCGGTCGCAACCTGCCCGGCTACGTTGTCGCCGCCGACCTGATCGACCTCGGCTCCTACGACGCCGCCTTCGACACGAACGTCTTCCGGCCGTGGCTGCGCCGGCTCCTGACCGAGAACCTCGACGGCGACACCCTCCGCTCGACCCACGAGCAGCGGCCAAACAACTGGGGCACCCACGCCGGTGCCGCACGGGCGGCCCTGGCCCGCTATCTGGGCGACGCCGCCGAGCTGGCCCGCACCGCCCAGGTCTTCCACGGCTGGCTGGGCGACCGGAGCTCATACGCCGGCTTCAAGTACGGTGACGTCTCGTGGCAATGCGATCCCACCAAGCCGGTCGGGGTCAACCCCAAGAGCTGCGTCAAGAGCGGCCGGGTGCTCGACGGCGCCCTGCCCGACGACATGCGCCGGGGCGGCGCCTTCCAGTGGCCCCCGGCCTCGACCGGCTATCCCTGGGAGGCGATGCAGGGTGCCACGCTCCAGGCGCTCATCCTCGACCGGGCCGGGTACGACGCCTTCGCCTGGAACGATCGGGCGGTCCTGCGCGCGGCGAGCTTCCTGTACGACCGGGCGCTGTGGCTGCCGAGCGGGGACGACAGCTGGCAGCCGTGGCTCCTCAACCACGTCTACAACATGACCTGGTCGGCCAGCTCGCCGGCTCACGCCGGCAAGAACATGGCCTTCACCGACTGGCTCTATCCGCGCTGATCGGGCGGTTGCCACGTCAGGACCGCTGACCGCGGGCCCTGGCGTGGCGGGCTGACGACGCCGAGCGGGCTGGCCCGAGCGCGAACCGGCCGGGCCGGGCCGGCGAGTCGTGGAGGGCCGGGCTGGCGCCGGTCGTGCCTGGCGTGCGACCACGTGCATGGCGTGCGACCATCGGATCCTACGATTCGGCGTCTGCCCGTCCCCCCGCCCCACCGAACCGCGCCAGGAGGCCAGCCCGTGAACCGCTTCGAGCCCAACCTCCGGATCCCTGGACCGACGGCCCTGCCGCCCAGCGTCCGCGAGGCGGGTGCCCGCCAGATGATCAATCATCGGGGCCCCGAATTCGCCGCGATGCTCGAGCGGGTGACGGCCGGCATGAAGCCGTACTTCGGTACGTCCGGCGACGTGGCCATCCTGTCGTGCGCGGGCACCGGTGGGCTGGAGGCGGCGGTCGTCAACATCCTGTCGCCCGGCGACCGGGTCCTGGCCGTCTCGATCGGCTCATTCGGCGACCGGTTCGCCAAGATCGCCTCGGCCTATGGCGCGAACGTCACCAAGATCGGCGTCGAGTGGGGCCAGGCCGCCGACCCGGCCGAGGTTGGGACCGCTCTGACCGCCGAGCCGGCGCCCGGTTTCCGGGCCGTGCTGCTGACCCACAACGAGACCTCGACCGGGGTGATGAACCCCATCCCCGTGCTGGCCGCGGCCATCCGCGAGGCGGCGCCCGAGGCGCTCATCGTGGTCGACAGCGTGTCCGGCCTGGGGGCGGTGCCCTTCGAGATGGATGCCTGGGGGATCGACCTGGTCGTGACCGGTTCGCAGAAGGCCTGGATGGCCGCGCCGGGGCTGGCCATGGTCGCCGCCTCCGAGCGGGCCTGGGCAGCGATGGAGACCGCCACCATGCCCCGCTTCTACCTCGACCTGCGTGGACATCGCGAGGCGCAGGCCAACGGCCAGACGCCATGGACGCCGGCCATCGCGGTCGTCTATCAGGTCCACGAAGGCCTGGCCCTGATGGCCCGCGAGGGCGCGACCGCGGTCTTCGCCCGGCACGAGGCCTGCGCCGCGGCGGCACGGGCCGGTCTGGCGGCGCTCGGCTTCGAGCTCTTCGCCGACCCTCGGTTCGCGTCGCGGACGGTCACCGCGGTGAAGGTCCCCGAGGGACTCGACTGGAAGGCGTTCAACAGCGCCCTCAAGGCGCGTGGGCTGGTCCTGGCCGGCGGGCAGGGCAAGCTCACCGGTCTGATCTTCCGGCTCGGCCACCTTGGCTCGGTGACCCTCGGCGAGATCCTCGACGCGATCAGCGTCATCGAGGCGGTCTCGATCGAGCAGGGCCGGCCGGTCGAGGCGGGTGCCGCGCTGGCCGCCGCCCAACGGGCCGCCCTCGAGGCGAGCGGGACCCTGGCCCCCGTCGGGGCGTGAGGATCCTCGTCGCCGAACCCATCGCCGAGGAGGGCGTCGCGCTCCTCCGTGCCCGTCACGAGGTCGACGAGCGGGCCGGCCTCAGCCCATCCGAATACGCCGCCATGCTGCCCGACTACGACGCGCTGATCGTGCGCAGCCAGGTCCATGTCGACGCGGAGCTCATCGCCGCTGGCCGCCGGCTGGTGGTCATCGGCCGGGCTGGCGTCGGCGTCGACAACGTCGACCTCGACGCGGCCACGCGCGCGGGGATCGTCGTGGTCAACGCCCCCACGGGCAACACCATCGCAGCCGCCGAGCACACCCTGGCGCTGCTCTACGCGGTGGCCCGCCGCGTCGCCGCCGCCGACGCCTCGGTGCGGCGTGGCGAATGGACCCGCAGCCGCTTCACCGGGGTGGAGCTGCGCGGGCGGACCCTGGGCATCGTCGGCCTGGGCAAGATCGGCCAGGCGATCGCGGTACGGGCCCAGGCCATGGAGATGACCGTCCTGGGCGCCGACCCGTTCGTGTCCCCGGAGCAGGCGGCCCGCCATGGGGTCGAGCTGGTCGAGTTCGACGTCCTCCTCGAGCGCTCCGACGCGATCACCCTGCACGTTCCGCTCAGCCGGGCGACCCGCGGCCTGATCGGAACCAAGGAGCTGGCCCGGATGAAGCCGGAGGCGATCCTGCTCAACGTGGCCCGCGGCGGGGTGGTCGACGAGGCCGCCGTGGCCGAGGCCCTCCGCGACGGCCGCCTGGGCGGCGCCGGGATCGACGTCTTCGAGGAGGAGCCGCCGAGCGGGTCGCCGTTGCTCGACGCACCCAACACGGTCCTGACGCCCCATCTGGGGGCATCCACGGCCGAGGCCCAGGTCCTGGTCTCCGAGGAGATCGCCGACCAGATCCTCGACGTCCTCGACGGCCGGCCGGCGCGCTACGCGGTCAATGCCCCGTTGCTCACCCCGGAGACCGCCCGGGCGATCGCTCCGTACCTGCCCCTCGCCGAGATGCTCGGGCGGTTCTTCGTGCAGTTCTGCCGGACTGGGGTCAAGACCCTGACCCTGGAAGTCGCCGGTGAGCTGGCCGGTCACGACGGGACCCCGCTCACGGCGGCGGTCCTGCGCGGGCTGCTCGAGACGACCACGACCGAGCGGGTCAACCTGGTCAACGCCGCGGCCCTGGCCCGTGCCCGCGGCATCACCGTCGTCGAGCGCAAGACCCCCGAGGCCGGCCAGTTCGCCTCGCTCCTGACGCTCTCGGGCGAGACCGGTGGCCGGACCACGACGGTGGGCGGCACGGTGGCGGCCGGGGAGCCGCGCCTGGTCCGGATGGACGACTATTGGCTGGACATGACCCCAACCCCATCGATGCTGGTGACCCGTCATCACGACCGACCGGGGACCATGGGCCGGATCGGGCTGATGCTCGGCGAGGCCGACGTGAACATCAGCGCGATGCATCTCGCCCGGTCGGCGCCCCGAGCCGACGCGCTGATGATCCTGGCCGTCGACGAGGAAGTTCCGGCGGAGGTCGCCACGGCCATCCGCTCGCTCGAAGCGGTCCTCGACGTGTGGACGATCCGGCTGGGAGCCGACCGCTGAGCGACATTCCGCCGCTGAGCGGCCTCCCGCCCCTGGATATCCCGAGCGGGCTCGAGGCCAGCCTGGTCCTGCTTCGCCACGGCGAGTCCATGGCGATCGTCGAGGGCCGCTTCCAGGGTCGCCTCGAGACGCCCCTGTCGCCGCTCGGCCAGCGCCAGGCCGAGCTGGCCGGAGCACGGCTGGCGAGGCCGGCGATCCCGCCCCGGATCCCGGTCCCCGGCCGCCCGCCCGTCCAGATCCGCCATTCGCCCCTCGGCCGGGCCGCGGAGACTGCCGCCGCAGCCGCGGCCGCCCTGCGCCGGGTCCACGGGTCCACCACCTCCACGAGCGTCGGTCCCGATCCCGGCCTGGCCGAGATCGCCCAGGGGGCATGGGAGGGACTCCACCGCGACGAGGTCATCGCCCGCTACCCGGCCGAGCTCGAGGCCTGGCGCCTTCGGCCGACGACGGCCAACGCGCCCGGCGGCGAGTCGATCCCCGCGGCGGCCGAACGGGTCCGCGTGAGCCTGGCCGCGACGATCGAGGGGCTGGCCGCGGCCGCCCCGGGCGCCGGTCCGGACCGGGCCAGCGTCGGCGGCTATCCCGCCGGTCACGGCGCTGACACGCCCTGGTCCCTGCTGGTCGGCCACGACGGCATCTTCAAGGTCGCGCTGCTGACCCTGCTGGACCTGCCCCTGGACCGCTTCTGGACCTTCCCCTGGGGATTGACCGGGATCACCGTGGTCGAGTTCGTGGCCGGACGGGCCATCCTGCGCGCCCACAACCTGACCGATCACCTGGCTCCGCTCCAGGCCGGCGCGCCTGCGCCCGGAGCGCTCGAGCCAGGGACGGCCGCGGCCGAGTCGCGCAGCGAGGACGAGGCGGCCGAGCGCGAGCGGACGGGCTCGCTCTAGTCGGTCAGCGTCGGCGGCCCTTGCGCTCGCGCCGCTCCCGACGGCGGAGGACCAGGCCCAGCAGAGCGATCCGCAGCCGACGCTGGGCGTCGCGCAGAGAGCGCAGGCGGTCGTCACCGAGCTGGCCCCGACCGTAGGCCACCTCGACCTTGGCCCGCGCGACGGTCTGGAGATCCGGTCGGGCGTTGGGCAGGATCTCACCCAACGTGCCGCTGTACTCGAAGACGGTCTGGCTCGGTCGCGGCGCGAAGCCGAACCGGCGGGCCAGCCCCACCACCCCACGCCAGACCGCGTCCGGTTCGGATGGCGCCCGCGGCCCGCGTTGCCAGGCGGCGAAGGCCAGGCCGCCCATGGCGATCAACAGGAGCAGGCCGATGATGATGAGCGGCCCGCCACCGGGCCCACCGCGCGTCGTGGTCCCGCCGCCGGCCGCCGGGTCGCCGCTGACCGGCCTGCGCGTCGGGTCGGGTTGATTGTCGAGCGGGTTCGTCGAGCCCCGCGGGCTGGCCGGCGGCGGGCTGACGCGGGGGCCCTGCGGGAGGGGTCGATCGCGGCCGATCCCACCGCCGGTCGGGTCGAACGTGACCCAGCCATAGCCTGGGAAGTAGACCTCGACCCAGGCATGCGAGGCGCTCTTGAGGATGGTCTCGACGCCCGCCACCGGGGTCGACGGAAGGAAGCCCTCGGCCAGCCTGGCCGGCACGCCCTGCATCCGGAGCAGGATCGCCATGGTGCTGGCGTAGTGCTCGCAATAGCCGTGTTTCGACGCGGCGAAGCACTCCACGGCGCTGCTCCGCCCACAGTCGATGTCGAGGACGTTGTCGTCGTAGATGAAGCCGCCCTCGGTCGTGAGATAGGTCGTGATGGAGCGGGCCAGGTCATACGGGTTTGCGTTGGCCTCGGGGTGGCGGGCCAGGATCGCGGCCAGCAGGGCATCGGTATGCGGTCCGCCGACATTGGGCGCGACGTCGAGGTACAGCGCCTTGATCGCGGCCGGATAGTTCGTGCCGGCCACCCTGAGCTTGTTGGCCGTCAGGCCGTTGATCGGGTCGGCGTTGCCGTCGATCGGCACCTCGGCGCTGATCTGGTAGGACCGGGCGTTCGAGGTCAAACCGCCGAAGTAGCTCTGCGACCCCGTGCCGATCGTGGTCAGGGTGGTCTCGACGCTGGTCCTGGTCGGGGTGTCCGGCGCGAACATCGCCTGCGGATTGAAGTCCAGCTCGTTGACGTCGAAGGTCACCTCCCGCCGGTCGGCCAGGTCGAGGGGAGCGTCCGCAGTCTGGTCGAGCAGGCCTGTCCCGGCCGGAACCTGGGCCTCCGTACGCGGCGACCAGCTCCAGCCATGGCCGTCAAACCGGTCGTACACGACCGCGCGCCAGAAGTAGCGGCCGTCATCGGGAACCTTGATCTCGAGGACGGGATCGCTGTTGGTCGTCCACTGGCCGGCGATGACCGCGCTGCCCGAGAACTCGACGGCATTGATCCGGGTCCCCTGTCCCCCGCCGCGAAAGACCCGCTGCAGCTCCTGCCCGAGAGCGATGAGCTGCTGGTCCGCGCCCTGCCACACGGCCGCCAGAGGGGCGGAGGTGGCGCTCGCGGTCAGGAACAGCGATGCGCCCACGGCGGTGGCGACGAACACCGTCCCACCGCGCAGGTACAGACCGCCCAGCGCGGCGGCGTCGCCGATCCGGTGGCGGATCCACAGGGTCCGCTCGTCGAACGCGTGGAAGCGGATCAGCAGGAACAGCGCCGACAGGCTGTAGATGACCAGGTACGGCAGCTGGTCGCGGAGCGTCAGGGACATGTTGGCGACCAGCCCCAGCCCGATGATCAGGACCGCGTTCAGGGGGCGGCGGTGATGGAACGTGGCGTACGCGGCGAACTGGCCGGTGCCCCACGCGATGACCCCCAGGACGAGCAGGAAATGGCCGATCTCGCTGGTGAACTGGAGCCCCCGGACGCTCAGGTCGAAGTAGGCGTCCACGCACGAGGCGGCCGTGGCCTGGAACCACTCGATCGGCCCACCGCCGTCGACCAGGCGGGCGCCGACGATGACCGGCAGGATGAGCCCGGCGAACGAGGCTCCGAGCAGGTGGGCCGTCCAGCGCGACCAGCCCGCCTTGGCGCTGAGGAAGCCCCAGCCGACGCCCAGCGCGATCGCCCAGGTCAGGAAGTCGGTCAGGCCGCGCGGTCCTACGACCCAGCTGGCATCGTCGATCGACCAGGCCAGGGTCAGGCACAGCAGGAGAACCAACCCCAGCGTGGTCCAGCCTTCGGCCGGCGCCATGGGCCAGCGGCGCGGCGCGGCGTCGGTCCGAACCCCCGACCCGATGCTGACGGCGGTCATCGGCTCAACCTGCCAGCTGCTCGCCCAGGGGCACCCCGGCGACCACCCGGTGGGTCCGCAGGTCGTGCTCGGCGAGGGCATGGCGGAGAGCGCGCAGATCGGCATCCGCGGCCGGGTCGGGGACCGGCCCGCTCGGGCTCTGAGCGGACGATCGGCGGACGGCGGCGGCTTCCCGGGCGCTGCCGGCATCGACCGACAGGACGACGCACGCAACGCCTCGGCCACGCAGGCCCGCCAGCGGACGGATCCAGCCCCGGTCCAGGGACGAGGTGATGATGACCGCGGTCATCCCCCGGCGTAGCCGAGCCAGGCCGGCCACCAGTCCTTCGACCAGGGGCGCGCCGCCATCGGCATCGACCGCCGCCAGCAGCTGCATGATCTTGAGGTGCTGGCGCCCCCCGCGATCCGCCGGCAGGACCGACATCCGGTGGCCGAACGCGGTCAGCCCGACCGCCCGGTTCTCCGCCAGGGACCGATCGGCGATCGAGGCTGCCGCCCGGATGGCGATTTCGGTCGTCGAGTCCTGGCCCGACCCGTCCTGGACGCTCCGATCGAGGTCGAGAAAGATCCACACGTCGGCGGTCTGCTCGAGATCGAACTCCTTGACCTGGATGTCGCCGTGGCGGGCGGTCGACTTCCAGTGGATTCGGTTCATGCTGTCGCCCGGGGCGTAGGGCCGGACCGTCGTCGCCAGGGGGCTCGTCTGGAGGGTCCGCTCCGGGGCGGCATGACTGCCCTCGAGATTGGCTGCAGGCAGCCGCCACAGCGGCAGCGCCTCGACCCGGGGGTAGACGATCAGGGTGACCGCCTGGCCGACGGTTGCCGATGCCTCGAAGAACCCGAACGGGTCGCCGGTGCGGACCTGGAGCGGCTCGATGCGGAAATGACCCCGGCGTGTGAGCGGGACCTTGGCGATCCAGCTCCGCTCGCCGCGACGACCGAGCGAGATCGCCCGACCGGGGATCGCCACCGGCAGGCTGGTCGGGTTGTGGACCTCCAACCAGGGCTTGGGCAGCCAGCCCGCGTTGCGCAGCGTGTACGTCACCCGGAGCTGCTCACCCACGTGACCCTGGAGCTGGCCGACCGCGTAACCCGCCTCGAGATCGGCCAGGCCGAGGCGGGTCAGCACGTAGCTCCCGCCGCCGACCAGGATCGCGAGATAGAGCAGGTAGAACAGGAACGGTAGACCGGTCGAGAACGCGGCCAGGACCAGCACAGCGGCCAGGACCAGGAGCTCGATCCGGCGGATCATCAATCGGTTCCCCGGCTCAGCGGCGCGCCGCGGTCAGCGCCGCGTTCCGCCCTCGGCCATCGCCGGCGTCGTGGGCGAGATCGGGCGCGGACCGCCGACCGGCGCCCGGATCGGCTCGACGGGCAGCGTCTCCAGCAGCTCGCGCACGACCTGGCCGGCCTGAACGTCGTGGATCGTCGAGCTGGTCTTGATGATCAGTCGGTGGGCCAGGGCGGGCTCGGCCAGGAGCTTGACGTCGTCGGGGATGACGTAGTCGCGGCCGAGCAGGCCGGCCAGCGCCTGGCTGGCGCGGTACAGAGCGATCGACCCGCGCGGCGACGCGCCCAGGTACACGTCGGGATGGTTGCGCGTGCCATTGACCAGCCGGACGATGTAGTCGCTGATCGAGGACTCGACGTGGACCTCACGGATGGCCGCCTGCATCTCCCGAAGCTCCTCGAGCCCGACCACCTCGCCCAGCTCATCGAGGGGATGGGTCCGCTTCTGCTCGTCGAGGATGACGATCTCGTCGATCGGCTGGGGATAGCCCATCCGGATCCGGAGCATGAACCGGTCGAGCTGAGCCTCGGGCAGAGCGAACGTGCCCTCGTACTCGATCGGGTTCTGGGTGGCGATGACCAGGAACGGATCGGGCATCAGGTGGGTCACGCCGTCGATCGTCGCCTGGCGCTCGTCCATGCACTCGAGCAGGCTCGACTGGGTCTTGGGCGTCGCCCGGTTGATCTCGTCGGCGAGGACGACCTGGGCCATGATCGGGCCCGGTCGGAACTCGAACTCCTGGGTCTTCTGGTTGTAGATCGACAGGCCGGTCACGTCGGAGGGCAGCAGATCCGGGGTGAACTGGATGCGCCGGAACGAACAGCCGAGGCTCCGGGCAAGGGCCTTGGCCAGGACCGTCTTGCCGGTCCCGGGGACGTCCTCGATGAGGAGGTGGCCACGGCACATCAGGGCAACCAGCGCCAGGCGGACCTCGCCATGCTTGCCGACAATCACGCGCTCGACGTTGGCGACGACCTTCTCGCCGGTCTCCTGGATCTTCGTCGTCATCGGACCCCCTCGCGGGATGAGCGCCCGCCCGGCTGCACCGGGCGCACGGTATTGGCTGGGTGAGCGGCGGAGACGGGCTCGACCGGAACCGGCGGCCCGAGGTGTCGACAGATAGTACGTCCGGGATCCGGATCCGGTTCGGGACGCGACCGGCGACGTTGGGGACGCCCGGAGCTCGGCGCGTGCGACGGGCGATCAGCCACGGAGAACGGTCAGGCCGCCCACCCACAGGGTCATCACGGAGCCGGTCCCGGCCATCACACCCAGGAACGGCTCGCCACCGGCAAAGGCCGCCAGGGACACGAAGACGAACAATCCGGCGATGGCCAGGGCGATGGCACCGAGGCCCAGCCGCTCGATCAGCGGTCGGCCCGGCCGAGGGTCCTCGGCGCTCACTTGGCGACCGTGTCGAGGTAGCGGGCCATCAGCCGGCCGGCGATCGGCGACGCCCGGCTCGCCCCGCTGCCGCCGGACTCGACCAGGACGGCGATGGCCACCTGCGGATCGTCGGCCGGCGCAAAGCCGATGAACCACGAGTGCGGTCGGGCCGAGCCATCGAGCTGGGCGGTTCCGGTCTTGCCCGCCGTCAGGACGCCCGGAACCTTGGCACCCGGGGTGAACAGGCGGCCCTCATCGCCCTCGACCGCGCGGACCATCGCCGCGTTGATCTCGGCCGCGATCTCGGGCGACATCACCTCGCGCCAGACCGCGGGGCCGACGTCCGTCGCGCCGTCCTTGTTGCTCAGGCGGGTGACCAGGCGCGGCTTCATGAGCGTGCCACGATCCGCCACCGTCGCGGCGACGAGGGCCATCTGGAGCGGCGTGGCCAGGGTCTCGGCCTGCCCGTAGGCCGCGTTGGCCAGCTCGACGTCGTCGGCGAAACCACCGCCGAACGTGCCCCCGCCGTTGGTGACCTGGCTCGACGCGGTCGGCAGGTCGAACGGGATCGGCCCGCCAAAACCGAGCTTGGCGGCCCAGTCCGCCAGGTTCTCGCCGCCGGTTGCCAGCCCGGCCAGGGCGAAGTAGATGTTGCACGACACCTCGACCGCTTCCGGATAGTCCAGCGCGCGCGAGCCGGTGAACGGATGGTGCCCGTCGCGGATCCGGAACCCGGACACCAGCAGGCCGTTCTTCTCGGCCTGTGGCTGCCGGGTGAAGCGGGTGTCCGGGGTGATCGCCCCCGAGCCGAGCGCCGCGATCGAGGTCACGATCTTGAACACCGAGCCGGGTACGTAGCGGCCCTGGATGGCCCGGTCCAGGAGCGGCTTGTCACGGTCCGCGACGACCGTCGCGAACGCCGCCTTCGCGGTGTCGGCGTCCGGGCTCGCGATCGCGCCGGCGTCGTAGGTCGGCGTCGAGGCGAGGGCCAGGACCTCGCCGTTGCGCGGATCGAGCATGACCACCGCCCCCCTGTCCTTGCCCAGGAGCCGGACGGCCTCCTTCTGGAGGTCGAGTGACAGGCTCAGGGTGAGGTCCTGGGGCCGGTAGCGATCCGTCGCGAACTTGCTCAGCAGCTCGTCGACCGGATCGGCCGCCCGGATCCCGCTCAACTGGGCATCGTAGGCGCGCTCGAGACCGGCGGTCCCGAACTGGCGCGAGGCATAGCCGATGACCGGCGCGACCGCCATGCTGGGATAGACGCGATAGGGCTCCCGGTTCTTGTCCCGCTTGGAGGTCGCGAGGACGTGGCCGTCGCGGTCGCGAATCTCCCCCCGGACCACGTTCCGGGCGGCGGCGATGAGGAGCGGGTCGTCGGGTCGCCCGACAAGGTCCGCAGAGCGCACCACCTGCCAGTACCCGGCTCCGCCGGCGAGGATGGCGAACGCGACGAGGAGGACCAGCCCGAGCCGGACCACCCCGCGTCCGATCGGGGTGGCGGCCGAGGCCGGGCCCCGGCCGCCGGTCATGCCGCGCTCCGATGGAGCAGGCGATCGAGCCGGCTCCGGCTCCGGCGCGGGGGCGGCGGCGCCTCCACGCCCCGATCCGAGAGGGCCAGCAGGAGACCGACGACCAGGGCGTTCGCCAGGAGCGACGAGCCGCCGTAGCTGATGAACGGGAGGGTGATCCCGGTCAGCGGGATGAGCTTGAGGTTGCCCGCGGCGATGATGAACGCCTGGACCCCGACCACCAGAGCCAGCCCCGCCGCCAGCAGCGCCCGGAAGTCGTCGGCGGCCGCGGCCGCGATGCGCAGGCCCCGCTCGATGATGACCAGGTACAGCCCCAGGATCGCCAGGACCCCGATCAGCCCGAGCTCCTCGCCCAGAGCCGCCAGCGGGAAGTCGGTGTGGATCGCCGGGATGGGCAGGGTCCCCCCGACCATGGGCAGGCCGGCTCCCAGGCCCGTCCCCAGCAGGCCGCCCCGGGCGAAGGCGATCAGCGCCTGGATGACCTGGTAGCCGTTGCCCGATGGGTCGGCGAACGGATCGAGCCAGATGTCGACCCGGATCGCGACGTGCGGGAACAGCCGATAGGCGGCGAACCCACCCAGGACGAGCAGGATCAGCCCGATGACGACGTAGCTGATCCGGGCGGTGGCCACGTAGACCAGGGCGAGGAAGACCGCGAAGAAGAGCAGGGCCGCGCCGAGGTCGCGCTGGATGACCACGATCCCGAAGGCGATGGCCCACATGGCGACCATCGGCAGCAGGTACGGCACCGGTGGCAGGCGCAACGGACCCAACCGGGTGCTCTCGTCGATGAGCAGCGGCCGGAACTCGGACAGGTATCCGGCCAGGAACACAACCAGGATGACCTTGAGCAGCTCGGTCGGCTGGCCGCTGAACGGCCCGACCCTGATCGTGAGCAGGGCGCCGTTCGACTCCTCGCCCAGCACGAAGGTCAGCAGCAGCAGCACGATCCCGGCCGCGGCCCAGGTGTACTTGTAGCGCCGCAGCCAGGTATCGGAGCGGACGACGATCGCCAGGACGCTGATGACCCCGGTCGCGATCAGCAGCCACAACAGCTGGACGCCGGCCAGACCGAGCGAATCGCCGAAGGCCGAGCCGGCCTGGTCCTGCGGCAGCCGCTCCATGAGCAGCAGTCCCAACCCACCGAGCATCGCGACCGCCGGCAGGAGGACCTGATCGGTCCGCCGACCGGCCAGGACCTGGGCCAGATGGGCAACGCCGAGCGCGCCCAGGAAGATGGCCAGGCGGACCGGATCGGCGGCCTGGACCACCAGCGTCCCGTCGGCGAGGAGCGCTCGAGTCGTCCCGAGCGAGACGCTGCCGGCCGTCAGGGCGATCCCAACGAGGATCAGCAGGCCCAGCTCGCGCCGCCGGAACCGGGGACGGATCGGTCCGATCCCGATCCCGGTCGGGACGAAGTTGGCCGCCGTCACGCCGTCAAGTCCCCGCGCGCTCGAGCCGGAAGCGGACCCGCCCCACCTGGATCTCGTCGCCAAAGGCGGCCGAGGCCAGGCCATCGATCGGGGCCCCGTTGAGATACGTCCCGTTGGTGCTGTCGAGATCCTCGAGATACCAGGCCCGCCCCCGGAACGACAGCACGGCGTGCTCGGTACTGGCGAACCCGTCGTCCACGACGATCGTGTTGTTGACGTCCCGGCCGAGGGTCGCAACGGCATCGAGCGGAAAGACGGTGCCCAGGGCCGGCTCCTCGACCTCCGAGGCAACCACGATCAACCGGCCGAGAGCGGTCACCGGCTCGCGCGCGGCAGCTCGCAGGTCGCGCATGAGAACCCGCACGACGCCGAACAGGAAGAGGTACAGGAGACCCAGGAACAGGATCCGGATCAGCCAGATCGTCGCGACGATCGGGTCCATCAGTCCGGGGCGACGACGTCGACGACCAGGACCGTCTCGCCGATCTCGATCCGATCGCCAACGCCCAGGGCGACCTCGACGACCCTCACCCCGTTGACCCTGACCCCGTTGGTCGAGTCCAGGTCGGTCAGGACGAGCATGCCGTGGCGCGCACGCAGTCGGGCGTGATGGCGCGAGACCCGGCTGTCGGGTAGAGCCAGGTCGTTGTCCGCGGTGCGGCCGATGGTCAGCTGGGTTCCGTCGATCCGGATCTCCCGCTCGCGGCCGTCCGGGTCGACCGCCCGCAGGATCGCCGCCGGGGCACGCATCTCGGGGACCTGGAAGACCATCGTCCGGTTGCCCTCGGCGTCGTCCCCGAGGGACGACTCGGACGTCTCGAATCCGGCCGCAACCCGGACATCGCCGTCTCCGACGCTCCGATCGGCAACGAGCTCGACCCGTGGGCGGGCGGCCAGCAGGTAGCCCCGACCCCGGGCAAAGACGAGGGCCGCATCCGCAAGCTGGGCCGCGACCTCCTCGACCGCCTCGCCCAACGCCTCCAGATCGATCGGCGCGATGTGGACCGAGAAGCGGTCCGGGACCACGACCCGCTCGCCGGCCGGCTGCCGCTCACGCTCCATGGCCCGCTCGATCCGACGCTGGATCTGGATGGGCTGGAGGCGAGTCCCGAACAGGCGGGCCGAAGGACGTTCGAGAAGGCGCTCGAGCATGCGCTCGAGGCCGGACAGGGGTCGCATCGTCGGCCGGAGTCTAGCAGGGGCATGCGCTCGCCCACCCGAGTGACCCTGACCTTCGGGAACGGCCGGACGGTACCAGCGGCTCAGGGTCGGGAAGAGGCCCTGGGCTATACTTTTGGCCCTATCGGGAGCACGAACCCCCGATCGCCTGACTCGACCCCGCGACGAGGGCTGCATGCCCGAAATCCTGACTGAATCCTTCTGCGAACGGTGCGGCACGCGCTACACCTTCGAGGCGGCCCCGCCCAAGGGCAAGCGCCTGGGCAAGCTCAAGGTCTTCTCCAAGGGCTTTGTCAACTTCGTCTCCAATGACGCTACCTCGCTCGACGAGGCCCTGGCCGACGCCCGCAGCGACGAAAAGCGGGAGCTGACCAGTCGCCAGCTGGATGCCTTCCACCAGACGTTCCAGTTCTGCCTGTCGTGCCGTCAGTACACCTGCGGCAAGTGCTGGAACGAGGGTGAGAGCCGCTGCCTGACCTGCGCTCCGCACCTCGGTCACGACATTCTCGATGCGCCGTTCCCGCACCTGGACCCGCTGGCCGGCGTCGGCCTCGCCGGGCCGCCCAACGGGAGGGTCGCCACGGACGA
>JAXDKT010000150.1:0-40940 GCA_034666965.1 Chloroflexota bacterium
GGTGCGGGACCTGGGGCCGGCGGAGCGTCAGCCGCTCCTTCTCGCCAAGCTGGAGATGCTCAATCCGGGCGGCTCGGTCAAGGACCGCATCGGCCTGCCCATGATCGAGGCCGCCGAGCGGGCCGGGCTGCTCAAGCCGGGGGGTACGATCATCGAGCCGACCAGCGGCAACACCGGCCACGGCCTGGCCATCGCCGCGGCCCTCAAGGGCTACCGCTGCATCTTCGTGATGGCGGACAAGCAGTCGTCCGAGAAGCAGCAGCTCCTGCGGGCCTACGGCGCCGAGGTGGTCCTGTGCCCGACCAACGTCGATCCGGAGAGTCCCGAGAGCTACTACAGCGTGGCCGCCCGGCTGGCCCGCGACATCCCCGGGGCGTTCAAGCCGGACCAGTACTGGAACCAGGAGAACCCAGACGCGCATGAGCGGAGCACCGGCCCCGAGCTGTGGCGCCAGACCGAGGGTCGGATCGGCCACCTGGTTGCCAGCGTCGGAACGGGTGGCACGATCACCGGCGCGGCGCGCTATCTGAAGGCTCAGAACCCGGCGATCGTCATCGTCGGCGCCGATCCCGAGGGTAGCGTCCTGTCGGGCGATACGGCCCGACCCTACCTGACCGAGGGCGTCGGCGAGGACTTCCTGCCGGGCACCTACGACGCCGGAGTGGTCGACCGCTGGGTCCGGGTGTCGGATCGCGACGCCTTCGCCGCCGCCCGCCGGCTGACCCGCGAGGAGGGCATCCTCGTCGGAGAGTCGTCGGGGACCGCTCTCGTGGCGGCCCTCGACGAAGCCCGCCGGATCATGACCGAGGACCCGGCCGGTGCCCCCGACCACGTGGTCGTGGTCATCCTCCCCGACGGCGGCCGGTCGTACCTGTCCAAGCTCTACAACGACGAGTGGATGCGGGTCAACGGTCTGATGGATCGGCCCGGCTCCGTGACCCGCGTGGCGGAGCTCCTGGCCGAGCGTCACCATGGCCGGCTGCCCGACCTGGTCGTCGCCCGGACCACCCAGCACGTTGGCGAGGCGATCGCGATGCTCCAGGACTTCAACATCAGCCAGATGCCGGTCTCGGAGGCGCCCGAGGGTGATGCCCTGGAGTCGATCGTCGGGTCGATCTCCGAGAAGGGCCTGCTCGACCGCGCCTTCCGCGATCCGGAGGCCGTGGAACGGACCGTCGGCGAGATCATGGATCCGCCGCTGCCGACGATCGCCGGCGACGCATCCCTGGCCGAGGCGTTCGCCCACCTGACCGCCGGCGCCCCGGCCCTCACGGCCGTCCGCGACGGCCGCCCGATGGGAATCGTGACCAAGCTCGACGTCCTCGAGTACCTCGCTCACCACCCGGCCGAGGGCTGATGATGGACGAGCCGAGCTTCGAGACCTTGGCGGTGCACGCCGGCCAGGAACCGGACGAGCTGACCGGCGCCGTCGCGCCGCCGATCTACCAGACCAGCACCTACGCCCAGGAAGCCGTCGGCCGTCCCACCCGCGGCTACGAGTATGCCCGCAGCCAGAACCCGACCCGGGAGCGGCTCGAGCGGGCGCTGGCCACGCTCGAGGGCGGCCGCCACGGGATTGCCTTCGCGAGCGGCTCGGCGGCGACGGCGGCGATCACCGAGCTGGTCGTCCCGGGTGAGGGGATCGTCGCCGGCGACGATGTCTACGGCGGCACCTGGCGGTATCTCGAGCGGGTGGCCGCACCGCGCGGCGTGGCGACCCGCTGGCGCGACCTGGCCAGCGACCCGACCGGCGCCCTGCGCGAGAGCCTCGACGAGCGGACCCGGATGGTCTGGCTCGAGACACCTTCCAATCCCCACCTCAAGGTCATCGACATCGAAGCCGTAGCCGAGCGCCTCGACGCGCATCAGGGCGCTCGCGGCGAACGGCCCCTGCTCGTCGTCGACAACACGTTCGCGTCACCGGCCCTCCAGCGACCCCTCGGGCTGGGCGCCGACATCGTGTTCCACTCGGCCACGAAATACCTGGCCGGTCATTCCGACACGGTCAGCGGCATCGCCGTGACCGCGCGCGACGACCTCGGTGAGCGGCTGCGTTTCCTGCAGAACGCGATGGGTGCGGTCCCCGGCCCGTTCGACTGCTTCCTGGTTCTGCGCGGTCTGCGGACCCTTGCCTTGCGGGTCGAGCGCCACGCCCGCAACGCCGCCGCGGTGGCCGAATTCCTGGCCGTCCGCGACGACGTCGAGTGGGTCCGCTACCCGGGCCTGGTCGACGGGCCGCGGGCACATCCGCAGGCGGCCGTGGCCGCGCGGCAGATGCGTTCCGGGGGCGGGATGGTCGCGTTTGCCCCGCGCGCCGGCGGCCGGCACGGCCGCGATGCCAGTGCCCGCGCGGTGGCCGTGTGTGAAGCCACCCGGATCTTCACCCTGGCCGAGTCGCTCGGTGGGGTGGAATCGCTGATCGAGATGCCGGCCCTCATGACCCACACCTCGGTCGCGGGGTCGATCCTCGAGGTCGAGGACGCGCTCGTCCGCCTGTCGGTCGGGATCGAATCGGCCGACGACCTGATCGCCGACCTGCGGCAGGCCCTCGACGGGGCCTGAGCGTTAGTCGACCGGCTCCAGGTCGATCGTTCGAACCTGGCGGCTGTGGCCGCTCTCGGTCCGAATCTGCGCGGTCGGGATCACCGCGCCGGCGAAGCGCTCGATGGTCACGATCTCGCCGCTGTACAGGCCGGCCCCGACGATCCGGACCCGGTCGCCCACGGCGAGGTCGGTCCGACCGTGGCGGGCGGCGGTGTTGATCTCGGCGACGGTGGGCCGAACGTAGGGCTCGGGGGCGGTCACGCCGGGGATCGGCGGCCTGACTGGGGGCGGTTTCCGGTAGACGGTCTTGCGCTTGGGGGCTGGCACGTTCGGTGGTGGACCTCCGTGGTCGAGCTGACCTGCTGGCTGGATCGCCGGAACGATCATACGGTGGCGATCGGGGACGGCGCCACGATCGGCTCCTGGCCGGGCGACGGCGTGAGCGTCGTCAGGGACGTGGCCCTGCCCGCGCCGAGGGGCACGCCGTAGCTCGCCTGGACCGAGCCGTCGGGTGCCACGCTGATGGTCACCTCGACCGGCTTGGTGCCGGTCAGCCCCAGCGCCGCCGGTGGGTAGCTCGCCTGTAACCGGAGCCCGTTCGGGTCGTCGGCCGTGACCGTGACCGAGCTCGGCTTCGTCAGCGCCGCGAGCGGGTCGCCGTCGGGCACGCCGCTGTCGACGGCCACCCAGGGCTTTCCGGCCTGCTTGACCCAGGAGCGGGGCGGGATCGTGCGGTAGGTGATCTCGGCTCCGTTCGACTCGACCACGAAGTCGCTCGCGCCGCCGGCCGATCGGCCGAAGACATGGGTGGCCACCTGGCCGCCGACCGAGACCGTGGTGTCGAAGGTGTAGCCGGCGGCGAGCCCCTCGATCGCCGCAGCCAGGTGATCCGCCGCGGCCGAGGCGCCCGGGGCGGGCTGGCTCGCCCCGGGCGTGGGGCCGCCACTTGATGGGGTGGGGCCGCCGGGCTGGCACGCCACCAGCGCCAGCACGACGCAGACGAGGATGGCCCCGCCGGTCGGGCGGGGCCATCCCAGGTTACGTGCGCGCGGTCGTCGGACCGACGGCTGGATTCGGCTCAGGATCGGCTCCCCGACCTGCTGTCGCCGGCTCAGTGGTGGCCGTTGCCGTGGTGGCCGTTGCCGTGGCGGCCGTCGCCACGATGGTCGCCGCGGCGGTCGCCGTTGCCGTTGCCGTTGCCGTCACCGTGGTGGTGATGGCGGTGACCCTTGCCGTCGCCGCAGTGGCCCGAGGAGCCGGCCACCTTGAGGGTGTACGTCCCGTCGTCGTTCTTGACCAGCCAGACGGCGACGCCGACGTTGGTCTTGTCGAACCGAACAACGATCCCGCTGACCAGGTTCTTGCGTCCGAAATGCTTGCCGCCGTCCTTGGCCTTGTGGCCGCCATCGCCGGCCTTGAGGTCGCGCTCCTTGGCCGTTGCCCCGGTCGCGCCGTCGTAGACCACGGTCCCATCGGCGGCAACGTGGTAGTCGACGGCGACCGCGGTCCCGTCGCACAGCTTGGCCGACCACGTCCGCGGGCCGGCGAGCTCCTCAAGCGTCCCGGTCAGCTTCTGCCGGTCACGGCCGCTCAGGACGATCGCCAGCTTGGCCGGACCGTCGGGCAGCTCGGCGCTGATCGAGATCGACAGCCGCTTGGTGAATCCATCGTGGCTGAAGCTGACACCGGCGAAGGCCCAGGCCCAGTCATCGGACTTCTTGGACGACCGCGAGCCGGTCTTCGCCGTTGGATCGAGCTTGGTGGCGACGACGCCGCTGGGCGCCGTGATGTCGCCGATCGAGACCGTCGGCTTGCCGTCGGCGTCCTTGGCGATGGTGTAGTCGACCGCTGCGCTGCCAGTTCCGAACACGTTGGCCGACCAGGTCCCCTTGCCGAGCAGGTTGTCGAGGGTGGACTTGGCCTTGATGGCCATCCGGTCACCCGAGGCCTTGACACTGACCTTGACGCTGCCGTCCGCGTTGGAGAACTTGACCACGTCCTTGGCCGTGCTCGTGCTGCTCAGGGTCGTGGACGGATTGAGGGTCACGCCCGAGATATTGCCGACGCCATCGAGGGCGACGTCGACGGTCAGCGTGGTGCCCAGCAGGGGCAGGCTGGCCGACATCCCGCCGGTCTGGGTGATCGGGTTGCTGGAGTTGGCCGCGACGCCGCTCGGAATTGCGAGCAGGAAGCCGGCCAGGGCGATCATCGCGATCCGGGCAGCCGGGCGTCGGGTGGGGGTAGCCATGCGTCGTCTCCTCTAGGACGCTGAGCCGGACCCGCAGGTGGGGTCCAAAACGCGCGGGACTCAGCCATCATTCGAGTATTGCGGGGTGGCGCTCCGCAACCACCCTAGCCCACCGGCCGCCGACCTGTCTTCGGCGTCACGCAACCGATTCGTGCACAAACCACCCGGCTCGGTGCGCAGGCGCACCGTTTGCTTGCCGTTCGCCTTGCCGTGTTCGGCCGTCCCGGCGTCGGGACGAGGCCGAGCCGACCGTGGCGAGCCGGTGTCGGATTGCACCACGAGACAGCCCTGCAACGCGGCTGCAACCTTGCCGCAACCGCCCACCGGGCGTATCATCCCCGGGACTGCGGAAGCCGACTCCCTCCGCCGC
Organism: Chloroflexota bacterium; assembly: GCA_034666965.1. Classification (GTDB taxonomy): domain Bacteria; phylum Chloroflexota; class Limnocylindria; order Limnocylindrales; family CSP1-4; genus Chersky-267. Next base: position 5,163 of record JAXDKT010000150.1, read on the forward strand.
GCCTCACGGCCGGCCACGAGGTACGCGCGGCCGGTCTGACCGATGACCCATGCGATGGGCTCGGGCTCGACCAGCCTCGACGTCGACCAGGGAGCCAGGCAGTGACCGCAACCAGAACCCCGACCGGAACCCCGACCAAGCCCAGCCTCGGGCGTACCGTCCGGGCAAATTTGTCCGGCGCCGAGCTGTACGAGGACGCCATCCGCGCCGGAGAGGGCTTGCTGGCCGCCGCCGGTCCACTCGTCGTCCGAACGGGCAAGCACACCGGGCGGAGCCCCCAGGACAAGTTCATCGTCGACGAACCGTCGAGCCACGACAAGGTCTGGTGGGGGTCGGTCAACCGGCCCATCGCGGAAGCCGATTACGACCGCCTGCGGGCGCGCCTGGTCGACTACGTCGGCGACAAGGTGCTCTACGCCCAGGATTGCTTCGTCGGTGCCGCACCCGAGCATCGCCGCAGCCTGCGGGTCTATACCGAGACGGCTTGGGCGAGCATCTTCGCCCGCAACCTGTTCCGCCGCCCCGGTGCCGCCGACCTGGCCGCATTCGTGCCCAACTTCACGGTCATCGACGTCCCGTCGTTCAAGGCGGACCCGAGGACCGAGGGGACCCGGACCGAGACCGCCATCCTGGTCCATCTCAAGCGGATGGAGATCATCATCGTCGGGACCGAGTACGCCGGCGAGATCAAGAAGTCGGCGTTCACGGTGATGAACTACCTGATGCCGGACGAGGGCGTCCTGCCGATGCATTCAGCGGTCAACGTCGGCCCGGGGGGCGATCCGGCGGTCTTCTTCGGGCTGTCGGGGACGGGCAAGACGACCCTCTCGGCCGACCCGCTGCGGAGCCTGATCGGTGACGACGAGCACGGTTGGGGCGACGCCGGAGTGTTCAACTTCGATGGTGGCTGTTACGCCAAGACGATCCGCCTGTCGCCGATGTACGAGCCGGACATCTTCCAGACGACCAAGCGCTTCGGGACGATCCTGGAGAACGTCGACCTCGACCCGCGGACGCGCGAGCTCGACCTCGATTCTGAGCGCTTCACCGAGAACACCCGGGGTGCATATCCACTCGAGTTCATCGGCAACGCCGACCCCACCGGGATGGCCGGCCAGCCGCGCAACGTCATCCTGCTGACCGCCGACGCGTTCGGTGTGCTGCCGCCGATCGCGCGCCTGACCCACGATCAGGCCGCGTATCACTTCATCAGCGGCTACACGGCCAAGCTGGGCGGCACCGAGATCGGGATCAAGGAGCCCAAGGCGACGTTCAGCGCCTGCTTCGGGGCCCCGTTCATGCCCCGTCACCCGGGCCTGTACGCGAACATGCTTCTCGAGCGGCTGGGTCAGGGGGACGTTCCCGTCTGGCTGGTGAACACGGGCTGGACCGGTGGTCCCTACGGCACCGGCGAGCGGATGAACATCAACCACACTCGGGCGATGGTCCGGGCGGCCCTCGATGGCCGGCTCGGTGACGTGCCGACCGTGGTCGATCCGATCTTCGGGTTCGCCGTTCCGCTCTCATGCCCGGACGTCCCCAGCGAATTCCTCCAGCCGCGCAACACCTGGCAGGACAAGGCTGCGTACGATGTTGCGGCGCGCAAGCTGGCGGCGATGTTCGCCGAGAACTTCGCGGACTACGCCGACGGGGTTCCCGATGGCGTTCGCGAGGCCGGCCCGCGACTCGACGCCTAGCCACCACCCACGCCCGGCCACCGCCCGCTCCAAGGAGTTCAGCCGCCGATGTCTCGCCACAAGGTCACCGTCATCGGGGCGGGCAACGTCGGGGCCACGACCGCACAGCGGATCGCCGAGGCCGGCCTGGCCGACGTCGTCCTGATCGACATCGTCGAGGGGCTGCCCCAGGGCAAGGGTCTGGATCTGGCCGAGGCCGCGCCGGTCGTCGGCCACGACGCCCGGATCCTGGGCACCAACGACTACGCTGACACCGCCGGTAGCGACATCGTGGTGGTGACCAGCGGACTGGCCCGCCAGCCGGGCATGAGCCGCGACGACCTGCTGGCCAAGAACGCGGGCATCGTCCGGTCGGTGGTCGGGCAGGCCGCGGCCCAATCGCCTGACGCCATCCTGATCGTGGTCACCAACCCCCTCGACGCCATGTGCCATGTCGCGCTCGAGGCTTCCGGCTTCCCGCGCGAACGGGTCCTCGGGATGGCCGGGGTCCTCGACTCGGCGCGGTTCCGGACCTTCATCGCCCAGGAGCTCGGCGTGTCGGTCGAGGACACCCACGCCTTTGTCCTGGGCGGCCACGGCGACACCATGGTCCCCTTGCCGCGCTACTCGACCGTGGCCGGCGTCCCGATCACCGAGCTGCTCAGCCCCGAGCGCATCGAGGCGCTCTGTGAGCGGACCGCCAACGGCGGTGCCGAGGTCGTCGCGCTGCTCAAGACGGGCTCGGCCTTCTATGCCCCGGCGGCGAGCACCTTCGCGATGGTCGAAGCCATCCTCCTCGATCGCAAGCGGGTCCTGCCCTGCGCGGTCCTGCTCCAAGGCGAGTTCGGCGTCGACGGCCTGTTCGTCGGGGTGCCCGCGATCCTCGGCGCCGGCGGCCTCGAACGGGTCTTCGAGATCGAGCTGACGGCCGCCGAGCGGGTCGCCTTCGATCGTTCGGCTGAGGCGGTCCGGGAGCTGGTCGGCAAGCTCGGCTAGCCAGCGCCGGCGGTCCCTGGGGACGATCCGCGTCGGGCCGGTGCGACCCGCCCTCAGATCGACCGGCGGTCACCTTGCCAAGGTTGTCATGGACCTCGGGCGCCGGGAAGGCTACCCTTCGCCAGGCGAGACCCGCGGGGATTTCGGTCTCGCTCCCGGAGGCTTCACGGACATCGTTCCGCGCACCCCGCCAAGGCGTGCCCCCGGACCGCGCCCGAAGGAGGACAGGCACCGCCTGAAAGGGAGTCACATGATCCGACGGTCGGTCGGCGCGTTCGTCGCGTCCGCCATGCTCATCGCCACCATCGTGCCCGCCGGGGTCAGCGCCCAGGGTCCGACACGCCCGCATGCCCCGTTGCCGGCATCGCTCGAGCAGGCAAAGCTGGCCAAACCCAAGCTCGACAAGAACGTGGCCGGGAAGGGCAAGATCGCCCTGTCCCTCAAGGGCGTCCACAGCCAGGTCCGCGTCTTCGTCCGACTGTCCAGCGCCCCGGCGGCCGAGTTCTCGGCCGCCGGTCCGACGGCGGTGATGTCGCAGGTCCGGGTCAACCGCGGCCAGCAGAGCCGACTCATCGCCCGGGCCCAGAAGCTGGACAAGAGTGTGCGGGTCCTGGGCCGGACCGATCGCGCGTCGAATGTCATCGCCCTCCGGATCGACGCCACCAAGCTCGACGAGCTGGCCAAGGATCCGGCGGTCGTGGCGATCAGCCGCGTCGTCGACTACCAGCTGGCCCTGACCGAGACGGTGCCGTACATCGGTGGCACGGCCGTCCAGAGGGCGGGCTTCAAGGGCGCCGGGATCAAGGTCGGCGTCGTCGACAGCGGGATCGACTACACCCACCGGGAGTTTGGCGGGCCGGGCACTCTGGCGGCCTACCAGGCCGCCTACGGCACGAGCAACGCCGACCCCAGGAACACCACCCTCGACGGGCTGTTCCCGACCGCCCGGGTCGTCGGTGGCTACGACTTCGTCGGGGAGAGCTGGCCCGGCCCGGACCCCAACGCTCCCGAGGCGGAGAAGCCTGACCCCGACCCGATCGACTTCGACGGGCACGGCACGCACGTCGCCGACATCATCGGCGGCAAGCTGGGGGTGGCCCCCAAGGTCAAGCTGTATGCCCTCAAGGTCTGCTCGGCGATCGCACCGTCGTGCTCGGGCGTGGCCTTGCTCCAGGCGGTCGACTGGGCCGTCGATCCGAACCACAACGGCAAGACCAAGGACCATCTCGACGTTCTCAACATGTCGCTCGGGTCGGACTACGGCTCGGGCTTCATCGACGACCTCTCCCTGGCGGTCGACCAGGCTTCGCGGGTCGGCGTCCTGACCGTCGCGGCCTCGGGCAACGGCGGCGACAAGCCCTGGATCTCGGGTACCCCGGCAGCGGCCAAGACGGCCCTCTCGGTGGCCCAGACCCAGGTGCCCAGCGCACGGGCCTTCCCGCTCGTGGTCGACTCTCCGCCCGCGATCGCCGGGGCCTATCCCAACACCGCCACGCTCGACTGGGCGCCGCTCGGCGACGGGTTCTCCGGTGACGTGGCCTACGTCGGTCGGGGGTGCCCGGCCGGGACGGTCGACGGCCAGCCCGGCGCGGACACGTACCTGGCCAACCCGAACGGCAAGGTCGCCCTGATCGACCGGGGCGACTGCAACGTCAGCGACAAGGTCAGCCGCGCGGCTCATGCCGGCGCGGTTGCCGTCCTGATCGGGCTCGTGACGCCGGGCGATCCGCCCACATTCTCGCTCGGCGGCGGCGACCTGTTCGTCCCCTCGCTGGTCATCACCCAGGATCTGAGCCAGTCGATCAAGGACAACATCACCGCCCCGGTCCACGTGTCGGTGTCCGATGCGGTGAGCGTCCCGCTCGTTGGCAGCGTGGTCGGATCGTCCTCGCGCGGTCCGTCGGTCGACCTCAACCTGATCAAGCCCGAGATCGGCGCGCCGGGCGCATCCGTCTCGGCGGTCGCCGGATCGGGCACGGGGACCGCAGCCTTCGGTGGCACCTCGGGCGCCACGCCGATGGTCAGCGGCTCGGCGGCGCTGCTCTTCGACGCCTATCCCCACCGGACGGTGTCCGAGATCAAGTCGCTGCTGATGAACACGGCCGAGACCACGATCCACAACAACCAGGCCAACACGCCCGGGTATCTCGCCCCGATCACCCGAATCGGCGGCGGCGAGGTGCGGGTCAACCGCGCGCTCAAGTCGCCGGCCGCGGCCTGGGATCGCTATGGCAAGTCGGGCGCCTTGTCGTTCGGCTTCGTCGACGCGAGCAAGCCACTGACCACGCTGACCAGATGGGTCCGGATCAAGAACTACACGGACAAGACCATCCACTACGCCATCAGCGCCAAGTTCCGCTACGCGAACGACCGACGCAATGGTGCGGTCAGGCTCTCGCTGCCCGACCGGATCACGCTGGTGCCGCATGCCCAGCGAACGTTCAAGGTCACCCTCCGGATCAACGCCAACAAGCTCCGCGAATGGATCCTCGACTCGGGCCCTGGCGCGCTCGACGCCCGAGCGCTCGACCTGCTCGAGTACGACGGCTACCTGAACTTCAACAACACCGCCACCCACAAGGACGACAAGGATCCCCTCCACCTCGCCTGGCAGGTCCTGCCCCGCCTGGCGGCAAACGTTTCGCCCGGCTCCACGTCGCTGGTCGCGGACCAGACGATCAGCGGCGGCGACTTCGACGGTCTGCCGGCCGCCACGACGGTCCTGACCAACCGCGGCGCCGGGACGGCGACGGTCAACGAGTTCTCGCTCGTCGCCACCAGTCCCCGGCTGCCGGCCGCCGTGCGCGGTTCCAACCAGCCGGTCATCGACCTCAAGGGCGTCGGCGTCCAGACCTTCCCGGTCCCGGCCGACTTCTGCGGTCCAAACGCATCGTTCGTGTATGTCATCGCCATCAGCAACTGGGAACGCGAGACGATCGGCGCGTATCCGGGCCTGTTCGAGGTGTTCCTGGACACCGACACGGACGGCACCGCCGACTACGTGGTCTTCAATGCCCCCCTGTCCGGGCCGGGCACGACCGACGATGTGCGGACGCTGGCCTGGGTCCAGAACCTGGCGACGGATGACGCCTCGGCGTTCTTCTTTGCCGACCACGGGACGAACGACTCGAACATGAGCCTGCCGCTGTGCGGGGATCAGATCGGGTTGGACGCCTCGGACTTCTTCCAGCCGATGACCATGGACGTCGCAGCCTTCGACGGCTACTACACCGGCAATCAGACCGACTCGGTCGAAGGGATCACCGTGCTCCCGCTCGGCGAACGCTTCTTCGGCCTGTTCGGCGCCACGTCCGATCCGGGTCAGGGCACCGGCGACATCGGGCCGCACGGCACCATCGACCTGACCATCGCCGACTTCGGCACGACCGACACCAACCCCGGGGAGAGCGGCGTGCTGCTCATCCTCAACGCGGACCGCGGCGGCGCCCGCGGCGGCTCGCCCAAGGGCAACGACGCCGCCCAGATCCAGGTCGCCGGCGGACCCTAGGTCCGGGGCCACGTAGCCGGTCGCCGAACGGTCGCCGGTGGCTGAACTGACGAATGAGGGTCCTTCGGGACCCTCATTCAGGTTTGGGAACGACGTCTGGAACGGCGGGCGTCCCGCCTCAACCCGATGGTGGCAGCGGCTGGGGTCCGGTGCACAGCCGGACGACGCCGGTCTCGGTGGCCCGGTAGTCAAAGGGCTTGCCGTTCGCCTGGAGGACGATCCAGTAGCCGGGCGTCTGGACCTGGACGTAGACCTGTCCCGGGATCCGACAGCCGAGCGAGCCGTCGGGCCAGATGACCTGCTCTGCGCGGACCACGACGAACGTCGCCGGGTCGAGTCCAGTCCGCTTGACCAGATCGGCCGTGGCCTTGGCCATGACCTCGGGCGGGGCCTCGCCGGTCACCGGCGAGCCGGACGGCGGCGCCGTCGCGAACGGCGGGCTGACGGGCGTGGTCGGACGCCCGCCCGAAGGCGAGCCGTTGGACGGAGCCGGACCGGCGGCGGATGAGCAGGCGACGAGCCCGGGCGCCAGGGCGATCACCAGGAGTGCGCGTCGGAGCACGGATCCCTCGATGGTCATGTGCTGAGTCTGCCACGCCCAGACGACCGTCGAGTCGGACCGGTTCCGCTTGGGCTCCGGGGGCGAGTGGGCTAGGGCTGAGCGACGCCAGGGATCCGGGCGCCGGACGGTGCGCCACCCGGCTTCGGGAGCGACCGCCCGCCAAAGGCCAGGCTGGCCGCCCGCTGGCCCGACCGTTCGATCGTCTCGGCCAGCGCCGACTGGAACACGGTCACCGTCTCGGGCAGCGGCTCGACGCCCAGCTCCCGCTCGAGCAGCTCCGTGAGGCGACGATACTGGCGAAGCACCTGGGGACGCGTTCCACTCCGTCCATAGACCCGCAGCAGGCTGGCATGGGCCTCCTCGCGGAGCGGGTCACGGGCGAGCAGCTCCTCGGCCGCGTCGCGCGCGCCGTCGAGATCGCCGCCCAGAAGGCGCAGCTCGGCCACCAGCGCAAGGGCGTCCTCGTAGGCATCGGACAGTCGTTCCCGGTCGAACGCAAAGCACTCCAGGTCGAGACATTCGGCCAGATCGCCGCGATACAGCCGAACGGCGGTCTCCGGATCCATCGAGACGCCCCGCGACGACGCCTCGAAGCGGACGACGTCGAGCTCGAGCGGGGCGCACGGGCGAAGACCGATGGTCTCGGCATCCGTTTCGAGGTAGCGCTCGAGGGCCACTCCGGCCGTCACGAACGCCGAGCGCACCAGCCACAGGGCCTGGCGGAGCGAGGCTGTCGTGCCCGAACCCTCGCCGTCGGGCCAGATCTCCGCGGCGACGGCCTGGCGGGTCCGGATCCTCGGCTTGAGCACGAGCACGGCCAGAAGCGCCTGCGCGCCGCGAGACGTGAGGCGGACCTCGCGCCCGTCCACGGTCAGCTCGACCCGGCCCAGCAGCGAGACCTCGAGGGGCGCCGGCAATCGGCCATGAGCACGAGTCGCGGCGACGAGTCCAGCCTCACGTCCTGCGCGGTTCCGACGTTCCACAGCGGTCTTCCCCACCCCTCGCGCAGATCGTCGTCGAGCCGATCCCCGACCTCCCCCCTGAGGGGTCGAGCACCGGCCCTCGACGACGTCGGGCGATCGACGGCAGGTTCCCCGATCCGCCGCTCCCCGGGATCGCGTCGCGACCTCGTCGGTTTGCTCCGGGTCGGTCCCCGGGAGATCACCACCGGTGTCGCTGGTCAGGACTATCGACGGCGATCAGACCGCGTCGGGACCGTCGAGCGGACAGCCGACCTGTCGGCCAGCCGACACCCGCCAAGCGACGGCAGGGCGTCGAGCGGACCCGTTCGCTACACTGCCGCCGTGCCGCTTGCCGTCATCACACTCGAGTTCGATCCCGTTCTTCGTCTGGGCGACTGGGCCGTCCGCTGGGAGACCCTCGGGATCGGGGCGGCGATCCTGGTGGGCCTCGTCCTGGCGGGCTTGCTGGCCGGCCGGGCGCACCTGCCCAGCCGCGCCGACGGCACTCCTGGCGGCCACCTGAGGCGCGACGACCTCCTGATGATCGCCGTGGGGATCGTGCCCGGGGCGATCGTCGGCGGTCGCCTCACGTACGTCGCCCTCCACCTCGACTACTACGCCAGCCACCCGGGTGCCATCGTGGACCCAGCCTCGGGCGGTCTGGCGCTGAGTGGGGCCGTGGTCCTGGGCGCGCTCAGCGCTGGTCTCGTTGCCCGCCTGTTCGACGCTCCGATCGGTCGCTGGTACGAGGCCGCCGCGCTGCCGATGCTGGTCGTGCTGGCCCTGGGCAAGGCCGCCAACGTCCTGGGCGGGACCGGCCAGGGGTTGCCATCGGCCGCCGACTGGGCGACCCGCTACCTCGGTCCCGGACCGTGGGGCAGCCTGGGGCCCGCGGTTCCCTCGCATCCGGCCCAGGCCGCCGAGGCCATCGCCGTCGGGCTGGTCCTGGCCGTCGTGCTCGTGACCTCGGTCGTCGGGGGCTTTCGCGCCCATGACGGCCGGGGCTTCGCGCTGGCCGTGGGCGGCTGGGCGGCAGCCCGGTTCGCGGTTGCCGGGACCTGGCGCGACCCGACCGTCGTCGGGCCGTTGCGCGTCGAGCAGGTCATCGACCTGGCGATCGTCGGTCTGGCGCTGGTCATCCTCGTCTGGTTGATGGTCCGTGCCCGGCGCGAGCGGCAGGCCCGGGCAGCGCAGCCCGAGACGCGGCCCGAGGCTCGGGCCGAGGTCCAATGGCCGGCCGCGGTCGGTCCGGAGCGCGACGGGGTATCCTCGTTGACCGATACACCGCCACCGAGAGGTCTCCGATGACCCAGATCGCCGAGCCTCGCTCGGACGGTTCGACCGCCGACACCGGACCCGCGCTGAGGATCAACCACTGGATCGGCGGCCGGCCCGTCGCGGGAAGCTCCGGCCGGCAGGGCCCGGTGTTCAATCCGGCCACCGGCCAGCGGACCCACGCCGTGGACTTCGCTGACGCGGCCGAGGTCGACCTGGCCGTGGCGGCGGCCAAGGCGGCGTTCCCAGCCTGGCGGGCGACGTCCCTGGCGCGCCGGGCCGAGATCATGTTCCGGATCCGGCAGCTCCTCGACGAGCACCGCCATGACCTGGCAGCGTTGCTCACCGCGCAGCACGGCAAGGTCACCTCGGATGCCCTCGGCGAGGTTGCCCGCGGCATCGAGAACGTCGAGTTCGCCTGTGGCGTGCCGCACCTCCTCAAGGGTGGCTTCAGCGAGCAGGTCTCGACCGGGGTGGACGTCTTCTCGATCCACCAGCCGCTCGGCGTGGTCGCCGGAATCACCCCGTTCAACTTCCCGGCGATGGTCCCGATGTGGATGTTCGCCAATGCCATCGCCTGCGGCAACACGTTCGTCCTCAAGCCGTCCGAGAAGGATCCCGGCGCGTCGATGCTGATCGCCGAGCTGCTCCAGCAGGCGGGCCTTCCTGATGGCGTCTTCAACGTGGTCCACGGCGACAAGGTGGCCGTCGACCGGATCCTCGAGCACCCCGACATCCAGGCGGTGTCGTTCGTCGGCTCGACCCCGATCGCCCGCTACATCTACGAGACCGGGACCCGCAACGGCAAGCGGGTGCAGGCCCTGGGCGGGGCCAAGAACCACATGATCGTCCTGCCCGATGCGGACATCGGGATGGCTGCCGACGCGGCCGTCTCGGCCGCCTATGGCTCGGCCGGCGAGCGCTGCATGGCGATCTCGGCCCTCGTCGCGGTCGGCGCCTCGGCCGATCCACTCGTCGCGGCGATCCGCGAGCGGCTGCCCAAGATCAAGGTTGGCGACGGTTCCGACCCGGCGTCCGAGATGGGCCCGCTGGTCACCCGCGAGCATCGCGACAAGGTGGCCTCGTACCTCGACAGCGGCAAGCAGCAGGGCGCCACCGTCGTGGTCGACGGGCGCGAGGACCCTGCCTATCGATCCGAGGGGTTCTTCCTCGGCGTGTCGCTCATCGACGACGTGACGCCCGAGATGGACTGCTACCGGGACGAGATGTTCGGGCCGGTCCTGACCGTCGTCCGGGTCCCGACCTACAGCGATGCCCTGCGGCTGATCAACGACAACCCGTACGGCAATGGCACGGCCATCTTCACCCGCGACGGTGGCGCCGCCCGCCAGTTCCAGTTCGACGTCAACGCCGGCATGGTCGGGGTCAACGTGCCGATCCCGGTCCCGGTCGCCTACTACTCGTTTGGCGGCTGGAAGTCGTCGCTCTTCGGCGACCTGCACATGTACGGCCCGGACGGGATCCAGTTCTACACCCGGACCAAGGTCGTCACCGAGCGCTGGCCCGATCCGGCGACGTCGAAGGTCGATCTCGGCTTTCCGCGCACCCGCTAGGGCGCCGGGTTCGAGGCGGCTGGTCGCGCGGAAGCTGGCGATGAGGATCGCCTTGCTCGGCGCGGGCCGGATCGGTCGGATGCACGGGACGCTGGTCGCGGCCCAGCCGGAGGTCGACGAGGTCATCGTGTCCGACGTCGATCCCGGCCGGGCGGCGGAGACGGCCGCAGCGATCGGCGGGCGGGTGGCGCGGACGCCGGAGGATGCCCTGGACGGCGCCGACGCCGTGATCGTGGCAGCCTCGACCGATGCCCACGCGCGGCTCGTCATGGCGGCCGTCGAGCGCGGGCTGCCGACGTTCTGTGAGAAGCCGCTCGCGTTCGACTTGCCCGAGACGGTTGCGCTCGTCGACCACGTCGAGGCGCGCGGTGCCGTGGTCCAGGTGGGTTTCCAGCGTCGGTTCGATCCTGCCTATCGGGAGGCGCGCAGGCTGGTCGAGTCGGGCGAGCTCGGGACGCTCTACCTGGTGCGGCTCATCGCCCACGACCACGAGCCGCCGCCCGACGCGTACATCCCGCACTCGGGCGGACTCTTCCGCGACTCGTCGATCCACGACTTCGATGCATTGCGCTGGGTGACCGGACAGGAGGTCGACGAGATCTACGCCGCCGGGTCCGTGCGCGGCTTCCCAATCTTCGAGCGTTACGACGACGTCGACACGGGGGCGGCGATCATGCGCCTGGCCGACGGAACCCTGGGCGTCCTCAGCCAGACCAGGCACGACCCGCTGGGCTACGACATCCGGATGGAGATCGTCGGTTCGCGCGATTCGGTGACCGTGGGGCTGGGGCAGAGGACGCCGCTGCGTTCGCTCGAGGCTGACGCTCCGGTCCTGGCCGGCCCGCCCTGGCGGACATTCCTGGACCGATTCGAGTCTGGATATCGGGAGGAGCTGATGATCTTTCTGCGTGTTGCCAGGGGCGAGATCGCGAGCCCATGTACGGCCCGCGACGGGCTCGAGGCGATGCGTATCGCGGTGGCGGCCGGTCGCTCGCGCCTCGAGCGTCGGCCGGTCCGCCCGATGGCCATGTAGCGGCGCGCAAGCGCCAGATCGCGAGGAGGTGAGGCCAGCGAATGGGACTTGGACACCAACGACTGGGGATCGACCCCAGGGGGCAGGGGCGCAGAGCGCCGCCGCCCATCGATGGATCGACCAAGGAGGAAGCAGCATGAACCTCCGCAGGCGGCTCGCGATGCTCATCGCGATCGCGTTCGTGGCGTCGGCGTGCTCGTCGGCCACGACCAGTAGCGGAACCGCGGCCGCGACCAAGCTCACCATCGCCGCGGTCCAGGGGGTCGAGGACGCGGGCCTCAAGGCCCTCGCACCCATGTACAAGCAGCAGAAGGGCGTCGAGATCCAGATCGTCGAGGCACCCTACGACGACCTGTACTCGAAGCTGGTCAATACCTTCAAGGCGAACGACGCGACCTACGACTTGATCATGATGGACGACCCGTGGATGCCGAAGTTCGGTACCGACGGCTCGCTGTCCGACCTCGGTGCACTGGGCATCACGCCGGATCCCGACATCGCCCCGGTCGTCTGGGACGTCGGGACGTGGCCACCGCCCCGCGGTCCGGTGCCGCCCACCGAGAAGAGCAAGCCAAAGCAGCTCCTCGGCGCGACGATCGTCGGCAACGTCGAGATGTTCATGTACCGCAACGACCTGACGCCGACCGCGCCGGCCACCTATGACGAGGTGCTGGCCAACGCCAAGGCTCAGAACAAGCCCGGTTCGGTCGCCGGATACATCATCCGGGGCAAGGCCACCAACCCGGTGGTCGCGGACTTCCTGCCGATCCTCTGGTCGCAGGGCGGCGACGTCTTCGACGAGAACTGGAACGTCGTCCTCGACAGCGACGCGTCGAAGGCCGCGATTGGCTTCCTCGTCAACGACCTCAAGAGCGTCGCCCAGACCGACCCCGGCAGCACCGACGCATCGGACCGGGACAAAGTCATGGCCAACGGCCAGGGCTATCAGTCCTCGGTCTGGCCGGGCGAGATCAACACCGCGGTGCTCGATCCCGCCGTCACGAAGGTCGCCGGCAAGGTCACCTTCATCCCCATCCCCAAAGGCACGAGCGGCAAGGGCGTTGGCATGATGGGCAACTGGCTGCTGGGCGTCCCCAAGGCGTCCAAGAACCAGCAGGCCGCGGCCGACTTCATCAAGTGGATGCTCCAGAAGGACACCCAGCTGACCTACGCACAGAACCAGGGGATCCCGTCGCGGACGAGCGTCCTCAAGGATCCCAGCCTGACCGCAGCCAACCCGTACTTCCCGGTGCTCGCCGATGCGCTCCAGGCGCCGCCCAACTGGCGGCCCCGGACCGATCAGTGGAACGCCGTGGAGACGATCATCGGAACCCACCTCAACAAGGCCCTGACCGGAGGTGAAACGGCCGACCAGGCCGCGACCGGCGCGGCAGCCGAGATCCGGACCCTCATGAAGGGGGCCGGCTACCCGACCCAGTGACCTGTACCGCAAGGTGATCCCTTGCGCGACGGACGGGCGCCCGTGAGCGTTCGGTCTGGGGCATCGGCCTGAACGCCGCCCCGCTGGGACCGATCGCGCTCGGCGCTCGCGTCCGGATCGCCTGGATCGCGCGGAGCCGGCAGGAGCGGCTGGTCTACCAGCTCCTCCTGCCGGTGTTCGGCACGGTCTTCGTGCTGGCTACGGTCCCGTTCATCCTGGCGGTCATCCAGGCCGTCACCTCGGACAGTCGCGGGTTCATCGGGCTGGAGAACTTCGGGCGAGCCCTGGGCAACCCCCTGCTGTACGAGGCCATCAAGCAGACCGGGCTGTACGCGGCGATCGCGCTACCGGTCGAGATCCTGGGTGGGCTGGGTATTGCCCTGCTCGTCCATCGAGCGGTCCGCTCGAACGTCATCCGGGCCGGGATCTACATCGCCGCGATGGTTCCGATCGTGATCCCCCAGATCGCGGTCGGCGTCGTCTTCCGGCTGGTGTATGCGCCCGACTACGGGATCCTCAATGTCCTGCTCGGCCAGACCGGGCCAAACCAGCCGCTGTGGCTCTCGTCGCCGCCGCTGGCCATGATCGCCACCGCGAGCGTCGACATCTGGCAGTGGACGCCGTTCGTGTATCTGGTCATGTTCGCCGGCCTCCAGACGGTGCCCAGCGAGTCGGTCGAGGCGGCCCAGGTCGATGGCGCGACGACATGGACCCAGTTTCGGCACATCGAGTTGCCGTATCTGCGGCCGCTGCTCCTGCTCGTCCTGTTCTTCCGGATCGCCGACGTGATCCGCGTCTTCGACCACGTCTACGTCCTGACCGGCGGCGGCCCCGGCACCACCACCCAGTTCCTGAGCCTGTACATCTACCGGATCGGGTTCAAGTTCTCGGATCTGGGCCAGGCGTCCGCGCTGGCGGTCATGGTCATGGTCGCGATGATCCTGTTCTACACGATCGTGTCGCGCTTCCTGCCGGCGGACCGGGGATGATCCACCGCAGCCGACGGGTCACCCGGGTCGCCACGTACGCGCTGCTGGCGGTGGTCGGGTTCATCTTTGCCTTCCCGCTCTTCTACCTGGTCGCGACGTCGCTCAAGACGAAGGCCGACCTGTTCGCGCCCGTGCCATCGCTCTTCCCGCCGGCCCCGACCATCGAGCCGTACTTCAGCGTCCTGTTCACGCGCGGCTTCAGCGGACTGCTGGTCAACAGCATCGTCGTGGGCCTGAGCGCGACCTTCTTCGCGATCTGCCTCGCGTTCGCGATCTGCTACCCCATCACCCGGCTGCCCGCGCCACCCCGGCTCCGGGCGTTCGTGCTCAATTGGGCGCTCTCCCTCCGGTTCCTGCCGCCGGTGGCGGTCGTCATCCCCTACTTCGCGATCGCGCGCACGATCGGGCTCTACAACCAGTTGCCCGCGCTGATTCTCGTCTACACGATCTTCAACCTGCCGCTGGCCATCTGGATGTTGCGCGGGTTCCTGGACGAGATCCCGATCGAGATCGAGGAGGCGGCCCTGGTCGACGGGGCGAGCCGCTGGTACGCCTTCCGGACCATCCTCCTGCCGCTGTCGCGAACGGCGATCCTGGCCGTGGCGATCATCGTGTTCGCATTCGACTGGGCCGAGTTCATGTTCGCATTCATCCTGACCGCGACCCCACAGGCGATGACCTTCCCGGTCGGCGTGCAGGGGTTGGTCACCCAATTCGAGATCATCTGGAACGACATGGCGGCGGGCGGCGTCATCGCGATCCTCATCCCGCTCAGCCTGATGCTCATCGCCCGGCGCCACGTGATGACCGGATTGACCTTCGGCGTCATCCGCGACAAGTGAGGGCGACGAGCCGGCGGACCTGGCGGGGGGCCGAGGAGCGCTAGCTCAGCCGGGCGAAGTCGGCCGGCGCCCGCTTGACGAAGCGGCCGTGGCCCTTGCGCCCGGTGAACTCGCCATCCCGGACGATGACTGAGCCCCGCGACAGGACGACGTCGCTGCGACCCTGCACGGTGCGACCCTCGTAGCACGAGTAGTCGACGTTCATGTGGTGGGTCGCCGCGCTGATCGTGCGCTTGGCGTTGGGGTCGTAGATCACCAGGTCGGCATCGGCGCCGATCGAGATGGAGCCCTTGCGCGGGTACATCCCGAACATCCGGGCCGGCGCGGTCGAGACGATCTCCACCCAGCGCTCACGACTGATCCGCCCGCCGATCACCCCGCCGTCGTGCATCAGGTCGACCCGGTCCTCGACCCCCGGCAGCCCGTTGGGGATCTTGCGGAAGTCCCCCTGGCCCAGGTCCTTCTGGCCCTGGAAGTCGAACGGGCAGTGGTCGGTCGAGACGAGCTGGAGGTCGTCCTTGACGAGCCCAGTCCACAGCTCCGCCTGGTGGTCGGCCGGCCGCAGCGGCGGGGAGCACACGAACTTCGCACCTTCGAAGCCGTTGCCCATGTCCTCGAGCGACAGGAAGAGATACTGCGGGCAGGTCTCGGCAAACGCCAGCGAGCCCCGATCGCGGGCCGCCCGGACCTCGTCGAGCGCGTCGCGCGCTGACAGGTGGACGATGTAGACGGGCACCCCGGCCGCCTCGGCCAGGCGGATAACCCGGTTGGTGGCCTCGCCCTCGAAGACCGGCTTGCGGGCGACCCCGTGGTAATAGGGCGCGGCGTGACCGGCGCGGACCTCGTCCTCGGCGACGACGTCGATGGCCATCCCGTTCTCGGCGTGCATCATGATCAGCCCGCCGTTGCCGGCCGTCCGCTGCATCGCCCGGAAGATCGCCCCGTCGTCGCTGTAGAACACGCCCGGGTAGGCGGTGAACAGCTTGAAGTCCGGGACGCCCTCGGCGACCAGCGCGTCCATCTCGACCAGGCTGTCGTCGGTTACGTCGCTCATGATCATGTGGAAGCCGTAGTCGGCCACGGCGTTGCCCTCTGCCTTGGCGTGCCAGGCGTCGAGCCCCGCCCGGAGCGACTGCCCGCGCGACTGGACGGCGAAGTCGACGATCGTGGTCGTCCCGCCAAAGGCTGCCGCCCGGGTTCCCGTCTCGAAGGTGTCCTTGGCGAACGTCCCACCGAACGGCAGCTCCATGTGGGTGTGGACGTCGATGGCCCCGGGGATGACGTAGCGGCCCGTCGCGTCGATGGTCTGGTCGACGGTCGCGACGCCGTCAGCCAGGCCCTGGCCGATGGCCGCGATCGTCTCGCCGTCGATCAGGACGTCGGCCGGGTAGGAGGCCTCGCCGGTGACGATGGTGCCGTTGGTGACCAGCGTGCGCATCGCTCCTCCTTCAGGCCCGCGCGGCCGGGACGCCGCCCATGACCGGCAAGACCTCCCGGCCGTAGGTCTCGAGGAGGATCTCCTCGTCGCCGTTCATCAGGTACACGTTGAACTGGTCGACTCCCGCCGCGGCGAGCTCGTGGAGCTTGGCCAGGTGGTCGTCGACCGAACCGATGACACAGAAGCGGTCGGTGACCTCGTCGCCCACGAAGCCGGCGTTGGACGAGCCGACCTCGGCATGGTGGTGGTAGTCGTAGCCGGTCCGGTCGCTGATGTAGCCGGTGAGCGCCTCGGGCAGCGCCTCGCGCGGGTACTTGTTCACCAGGTCGACGACGTGATTGCTGACCAGGGCGGGAAACCAGCGCGTTCGGGCCCGACAGGTCTCGAGATCTCCCACGTGGGCCGGGGCCGCGGCCTGGATCCGGACCGATCCCCGCGCCCGACCGGCGGCGGCCTCGGCGTCCCGGATCTGCCCGGCGAACCAGCGGATCAGGTCCGGGTCGGCCAGCTGGAGGATGACGCCGTCGGCGATCCGGCCGGTCATCGCCAGGGCCATCGGGCCGTAGCCGGCCACCCACACCGGCAGCTTCCAGCGGCCGGTCCAGGGGAAGGTCAGCTCGCTTCCCTCGTAGGTCGGCGAGCGGCCCTCGACCAGGTCGCGGATGACCACGATCGCCTCCTCCAGGGTGGCCATCGTGGTCGGGGGCTTGCCCAGGACCCGGCGGGCCGAGTCGCCCCGCCCGATGCCGAGATCCATCCGTCCGCCGCTCAACTCGTCGAGGACGGCCAGACTCGAGGCGGTCACGCTTGGCTCGCGGGTGGCGGGGTTGGTCACGCAGGTGCCCAGACGGAGCCGCTCGGTCGCCTCGGCCATCAGGGTCAAAAGCGGGTAGGGATCCCGCCACAGTACATGGGAGTCGAACAGCCAGCCGTAGTCAAAGCCCGCGGCCTCGGCCTGGCGGGTAAGTGCCAGCGTCCGCTCGATCGTGTGCTCGGGCTTGAGAGTGAAGCCGAACTGCACCGCGGATCGCCTCCGTTGCTGAAAGGGCTCGGACGGAACGGGACCGCCGTTGGACCGCCGTTACGGTCGGACCAGGTCCTCGTAAGCGTCGGGTCGGCGGTCCCGATAGAACTGCCATGTCTGGCGGACCTCGGTGACCTTGTCGAGGTCCATGTCCCGAACGATCAGCTCCTCGTCGTGGGCGCTGCCGAGCTCGCCGATGAACTGGCCGCGCGGGTCGCAGAAGTAGCTCTGGCCATAGAAGTCGTCATCGCCCAGCTCCTGCTCGATGCCGACCCGGTTAATCGTGCCCACGAAATAGCCGTTGGCCACGGCATGGCTGACCTGCTCGATCCGCCACAGGTACTCGGACAGGCCCCGGCTCGTCGCGCTCGGGATGAACACCATCTCGGCGCCGTTGAGTCCGAGCGCCCGGGCGCCCTCCGGGAAGTGGCGGTCGTAGCAGATGTACACGCCAACCTTGCCCACGGCGGTCTCGAAGACGGGATAGCCAAGGTTGCCCGGGCGGAAGTAGAACTTCTCCCAGAAGCCCTTGACGTGGGGGATGTGGGTCTTGCGGTACTTGCCCAGGTACTTGCCGTCGGCGTCGATCACGGCCGCGGTGTTGTAGTAGATCCCGCTGGCCGTGCCGTCCTCCTCGTACATCGGCACGATCAGGACCATCCCCGTCTCTTTGGCCAGCGCCTGCATCCGGATCGTGGTCGGGCCATCCGGGATCAGCTCGGTGTAGCTGTAGTACTGCGGGTCCTGGACCTGGCAGAAATAGGGGCCGTAGAACAGCTCCTGGAAGAGCATCACCTGGGCGCCTTGCTTGGCCGCCTCGTGGGCATGCGCCTCGTGCTTCTGGATCATCGATTCCTTGTCGCCGGTCCAGGTCGCCTGGACGAGCGCCCCTCGGACGTTGCGCGGCATCTCGAGTCCTCACGGCATCGCTGACGATACGAAGACGGCGAGGGTACACCGCGCGACCTTCCTCGCGCCGAACCGATCGGACCCGGTCCATGGCGGTGCGTGGACGCACCACCTGGTGGGTGGCGCCAGCACGACCGCAGCGGCTCCTTACGGTCGCCTTACACACCGCGCGGCCGGGGCCGGCGACCATGGCGAGCAGCGAGCCATAGGGTCGGGGCAACCCGACAATCTCGGGAACGAATCGCACCTGGGAGGTAGCACGATGCTCCACCGACACCTCGCCCTCCGCCGCCTGGCGGCCGGGCTCGCCCTCGCCGCGGCCCTGGCCTTGCCCGCGGCTGCGTTCGCGGCCGACATCGGAGGCACGTCCGGCCCGGACGATCTGACCGGCACCGACGCCGGGGACGTCATGCACGGTCTGGCCGGCAACGACATTCTCAAGGGCCTGGCCGGCAGCGACGCGATCTACGGCGATGCCGACAACGACCGGCTCTTCGGTGGCGACGGCAGCGACGTTCTGCAGGGCGGCGACGGTCGTGACCGACTGTGGGGCGGCGCCGGACCCGACGTGCTCTATGGCGGCGCCGATGGCGACTGGCTGTACGGCGGCGACGGCCGTGACGTCCTTCACGGTGGCGCCGGCCCCGACGCCATCCATGGCGGCGCGAACGGCGACGTCATCTGGGGTGGCGCCGGCCGCGACGTCATCTTTGGCGGCACCGGCAACGACATCATCCACGTCGGTGGCGACAAGGCGATCGACGCGGTCCACTGCGGACCCGGACGTGACGTCGTCTACGCCGGCCGTGGCGATATCGTCGACCGGTCCTGCGAGCGGGTGATCCGCCACCTGGAGCGCTGACCGGCGGGGCCGCTGTCCCCACCCAGATCTCAGCACGGCCCCGGTCCTCGGACCGGGGCCGATGTCTGTTCGGAGCGCAGACCGATGTGATGTAATGACGGGCCCGACTGCTCGCTCCCGCCACATCCGAGGTGCCGCCGATGTCGATCCGAACCGAGCCCGGCGCGATGACGTCCGAGGAGATCGTCCGGCTCTCGCGCGAGCACACCTTCTTCTCCTGGTCGGTCCAGGGCGCGATCGATCCGATCGCGATCGACCGGGCCGAGGGGATCTACCTGTACACGCCGGATGGCCGCCGGATCATCGACTTCAACAGCCAGCTGATGAGCGTCAACATCGGCCACGGCGACCGCCGGGTGATCGACGCGATCACCGCCCAGGCGACCAAGCTCCAGTACGTCCAGCCGGCATTCGCCAGCGAACCCCGCGCCCGTCTGGGCGCGAAGCTGGCCGAGATCCTGCCCGGCGACATGGACAAGGTCTTCCTCACCCTGGGCGGCGCGGAAGCCATCGAGAACGCGATCAAGCTGGCCCGCCATTACACCGGGCGGACCAAGGTTCTGGCCCGCTACCGGAGCTACCACGGGGCCACGCTCGGCGCCATGACCCTGACCGGAGATCCCCGCCGCTGGGCGAACGAGCCGGGCATCGTCGGCGTCGTCCGCTATCCGGACACGCACCGCTGGGGGGAGAAGGAACCCCGACCCGTCGCCGAGAGCCTGCAGGGCCTCGAGGACGTGATCGTCTACGAGGGCGCCCACACGATCGCCGCGGTCTTCCTCGAGACGATCGTGGGCACCAACGGGATCCTGATCCCGCCCGATGGCTACATCCAGGGTGTCCGCGAGATCTGCGACCGATACGGGATCCTGATGGTCGCCGACGAGGTCATGGCCGGCTTCGGCCGGACCGGGCGATGGTTCGCCGTCGACCACTGGGACACTGTCCCCGACCTGATGACGATGGCCAAGGGCCTGACCTCGAGCTACCTGCCCCTCGGTGCGGTGGCCATGCGCCGGCATATCGCCGAGGCGTTCGAGACCAAGATGTATTACGGCGGGCTGACCTACAGCAGCCACGCCATCAGCTGCGCGGCGGCCGTGGCCACGATCGGGGTCTACGAGGAAGATGGCCTGATCGACAACGCCCGCCGGATGGGCGAGATCCTGCGCCGCCACCACGAGGCCCTCTACGCCAAGCACCCGTCCGTCGGGACCCACCGCAGCCTGGGCCTGTTCGGGATCATCGACCTGGTCCGCAGCCGCGACCCATACATCCCGATGACCGGCTTCAACGGCACCTCCGACGAGATGAAGGCGATCGCCAAGTTCTTCCGCGACAACGATCTGTACACGATGATCGCCAACAACTCGATCCACACCAACCCGCCCCTGTGCATCACCGAGGATCAGCTGGCCGAGGGCTTCGAGATCATCGATCGCGCTCTCGACCTGGCCGACGAGGCCGTCGCCTGACGCCCGATCCAGCGAAGCGACAGCTCGAGGGAGGGTCGAGTCGATGACCAGCGTCGCCGGCACCGCCCCGGCGGGCGGTGTGCCGGCCGGCTCGGAGCGGGCCCTCGAGGCGACGGGTCCGCGGTCGGGCGGGCGCCGGCGACCGGTGCTCGGCTTCGTCGCGATCGTCGCGATCGGAGCCGTCCTGTGGGAAGCCGCCAAGTGGATCGGTGGCGATCCGTGGCGGTTCGACTCGTTCCTGGGTACCGGCCTCTCGATCCAACACCTTCCGCCGCTCGACTGGCGCTTTGCCAGTGACGTCAACCTGCCCCACATCTGGGACATCCTGGCCTCGTTCGTGGCCGTCGACGCCAACGGCCAGACCCTCCTCGAGGGTCTCCTGGCCGCCGCCTTCTTCACGTTCCGCGGCGCCCTGGTCGGCTTTGCCCTGGGCAGCGTGGTCGGGCTCGGCCTGGCGGTGGTCCTGGTCCACGTCCGGATCCTGGAACGATCGCTGGTGCCCCTGATCGTGGCCAGTCAGACGATCCCGATCGTGGCCATCGCACCGGTCGTGGTCGTCGGGCTCAAGGCCGGCTGGCTGGGGATCGCGATCGTTGCCAGCTACCTGACCTTCTTTCCGGTGACGATCGCGGCGATCCGGGGGATGCGCTCGGCCGACCCACGCGCCTTCGAGCTCATGCGCGCCTACGCGGCATCGGACCGGACCGTGCTCTGGAAGCTGCGCCTCCCGGCCTCGGCGCCGTATCTGTTCACGGCCTTCAGGATCTCGGCCACCGCGTCGGTCGTCGGGGCGATCGTGGGCGAGCTGCCGTCGGGCATCCGCGAGGGATTGGGCGGGACGCTCCTCAACGCGATGCAGTACTACTCGATCCAGCCCGAGCGGCTGTGGGCCGCCCTGGCCATCTCGGCAGGACTGGGCATCCTGTGCTTCGTGCTCGTCGTTCTCGCCGAGCACTGGGCTCTGCGCGACTACCGACCGTCCGAAGCGGGAGCCACCTGATGACCGAGTCCAGCGCCGCCCAACCGGCCGTGGTCGAGTTGCAGGACGTCGGCAAGGTCTTCGGGACCGGTACCGGTGCCCGGGTCGAAGCGCTGAGCGGCATCGACCTGTCGATCCAGCGCGGCGAGTTCGTGTCGCTCATCGGCCCGTCGGGCTGCGGCAAGTCGACCCTGCTCCGAATCGTCGGCGACCTCACCTCGGCGACCTCCGGCTCGGTGACGGTCAACGGCAAGCCGGCCGCCCGGGCCCGGGCGGATCGGGACTACGGGATGGTCTTCCAGGCGCCGGTCCTGTTCGACTGGCGGACGGTCCAGAAGAACGTCGAGCTGCCGCTCGAGGTAACCGGTCGACCCCGGGCCGAGCGAGCCGCGCGGGCGACCGAGATGCTGGGTCTGGTCGAGCTGGCCGACTTCAGTGGCCACCATCCGTGGCAGCTCTCGGGCGGGATGCAGCAGCGCGTGGCGATCGCCCGGGCCCTGGCCCTCGATCCGGCGATCCTGCTGATGGACGAGCCCTTCGGGGCGCTCGACGAGATGACCCGCGAGCGGATGAACCTCGAGCTCCTGCGGATCTGGGACCGGACCGGGACCACCGTGATCTTCGTCACCCACTCGATCCCTGAGGCCGTCTTCCTGTCGACCCGGGTGGTCGTCATGTCCGCCCGCCCCGGTCGGATCACCAACGTCATCCCGATCGACCTGCCCCGCGAGCGCAACGTCGAGACCCGCGAGCTGGAGCGCTACTTCGAGCTGGTCACCGCGGTGCGCGAGAGCCTGCGTGCCGGTGAGGGTGAGGCCGGCGCGGCCGCGAGCGCTGCGGCCCGAGTGCGCGCCGAGGGCCTCTCGGCGTGACCGTCCCGGCCCTGCCCGCCGGGCGTGGCCGCGGTCCCGGCGGGTCGATCGCGGCGCGGTTCCGGGACTGGCTGCCGCCCGCCCTGGTCTTCGGCGGCGCACTGGCGAGCTGGCAGCTGCTGGTTGCGCTGCTCGGGATCAAGCAGTTCATCCTGCCCGCGCCGCTGGCCATCGCCGACGCCTGGCTGACCAACCTGCCCGACCTCTGGGCGGCGGCGACCTACACCGTGTGGGAGGTCGTGGTCGGGCTGGTCATGGGCTCGTTGGCGGGGGTCCTGGCCGGCTCGGTGACCGCCCGCTTCGTGAGCGTGCGCGAGTCGCTCCTGCCGTTCGCCATCGCGGCCAACTCGATCCCGATCATCGCCTTCGCTCCGATCATGAACAACTGGTTCGGGATCGACCAGCAGATCTCCAAGGCGATGATCGCGGCGATCATCTGCTTCTTTCCGGTCATGATCAACACGGTCCGCGGCCTGACCAGCGTCGATCCGGCCACGCTCGAGCTGATGCGCTCGTACGCTGCCAGCGACGCCCAGGTATTCCGGCTGGTGCGCATCCCGACCGCCCTGCCCTACCTGTTCGTCGCTCTGCGGGTGGCCACGACGCTGGCGACCATCGGGGCGGTGGTCGGGGAGTACTTCGGGGCACCGCATTCGAGCCTGGGCCAGTACATCGTGCGCTACTCCTCGTTCCTCAACTTCGAGCGGTCGTGGGCGGCGATCGTCTTCGCCTGCATCATCGGGATCGGGCTGTACGTGCTGGTCGTGCTGGTCGAGCGCCTGGTCATGCCCTGGCACGCGTCGGTGCGCCGGCACGAGACCTGAGGCCGGTCCGGTCGCTAGACTGACCGGCACGTTGACATCGAGAGCCTGGCGCGGCCGGGTTCGAGGAGGAGAGGTGCGATGAAGCTCACGCGCAAGCTCGCGGTCCTGCTGGCCGCGCTGGCCGTCATCGGGGCAGCCTGTTCGGGGCCCGGCGCCAGCGTGGCCCTCACCAAGGTCCGGCTCCAGCTCCAGTGGTTCCCCCAGGCTCAGTTCGCCGGCTACTTCGCCGCGCTCGACCAGGGCTTCTACAAGGCCGAGGGCCTCGACCTTTCGATCCTGCCCGGCGGTGTCGACATCGTGCCCGCGACCGTCGTTGCCGGCGGGAACGCCGAGTTCGGGATCTCGTGGGTGCCCAAGATGCTCGCCTCGCGCGAGTCGGGCGCCGACGTCCAGGTCATCGGCCAGGTCTTCCAGCGCTCGGGCACCCTCCAGGTCGCGTTCAAGGACAAGAGCATCACGAAGCCCGAGGACTGGAAGGGCAAGAAGGTCGGCACCTGGGGCTTCGGCAACGAGGCCGAGCTGTACGCCGCCATGCGCAAGGTCGGGATCGATCCCGAGAAGCCGACCGACGTGACCATCGTCCCGCAGCAGTTCGACATGGTCGCCTTCGAGCAGGGCGACATCGACGCCGCCCAGGCGATGATCTACAACGAGTACGCCCAGGTCCTCGAGGCCAAGAACCCGGCGACGGGCAAGCTCTGGACCGCCGACGACCTCGACGTCGTGTCGATGGAGTCGGCCGGCACGGCCATGCTCCAGGACGCCATCTTCGCGTCGCAGGCGTGGCTGGCCAAGTCCGGCAACGAGGACCTCGCGGTCAAGTTCCTGCGCGCCTCGTTCAAGGGCTGGCAGTACTGCCGCGACAACCCCGGGCCGTGCGTCGACATCGTCCTGAAGTCCGACGCCAAGCTGCCCAAGGGCCACCAGACCTGGCAGCTCAACGAGATCAACGCCCTCATCTGGCCGTCGCCGAACGGGATCGGAATCATGGACCAGGCGGCCTACGACCGGACCGTCCAGATCGCCCAGGCCGGCAAGATCCTGACCAAGCCGCCGACCGACGGCTTCCGCAACGATCTGGCCGAGAAGGCCCTCAAGGACCTCGGTGGCGACACCAAGGGAACCACCTGGCAGAAGGCCACGGTCACCCTGACCGAGGGCGGCAAGTAGCCAATCCGCGACCACGTCGCGTCCCACGGCCGGCTCCGGGACTGGGGCCGGCCGTTCGATTCGGGCCGAGGGCGTGTCCGCGACCCGCCGGCAACCCCGGCTCTGCCGTCGGGGCGGGTCCACTCGACGCAGCCGTGGCATGCTGCGCATCGATAGCAGGCAACGTGGGAGGCGAGCCATGACCCGAGCGAGGCGGCGCGGCGCGCCAGCCGGTGGCGGCCAGGACGGTGGCGGTCCTGACCGGGACGTCAGCGGCGTCGCCGGCTCCTTCGACCCGAAGGCGTTCCCGGCGCTCGACGCCCGGCGCGAAGCCGACGGCGGCGTCGCCAGCGAGCGCTGGCGGCGGGCGCTCGCCGAGGGAGCGACCGTGCTCGCCGACGGGGCCATGGGCACGATGCTCTTCCAGTCCGGGCTCCAGTTCGGCGATCCGCCCGAGGTCTGGAACCTGACCCAGCCCGACATCGTCCGCCGGATCCACCGCGGCTATCTCGACGCTGGCTCGCGGATCCTGCTCACCAACACGTTTGGAGGGAACCGGCTCCGACTCGGACTCCACAATCTCGATCGGCGGGTGGCCGAGCTCAACCGGACCGCGGCCATCCTGCTCCGGGCAGAAGTGGACGCGGCCGGCGGGCAGGCCCTCGTCGCCGGCGACATCGGCCCGAGCGGCGCGATCATGGCGCCCCTGGGCACGCTCGATTACGACGAAGCCGTCGATGTCTTCGCCGAGCAGGCTGGGGCGCTCGTGGCCGGTGGCGTGGACCTGATCTGGATCGAGACCATGTCGGACCTGGCCGAGATCCGGGCCGCGGTCGAGGGTGTCCGTCGGGCATCGAGCGCGATCCCGCTCATCGCCACGATGACCTTCGACACGCGCGGCCACACGATGATGGGGGTCAGCCCCGAGCAGGCGGTCACGGCGCTGGCGGCCTGGGGCGCGGACGCGGTTGGCGGCAACTGTGGTAACGGCCCCGAGGAGATGCTGCCGGTCATCGCCCGGATGCACGCCGCGGCCCCCGACGTGATCCTGGCCGCCAAGTCGAACGTGGGCATGCCCGTGCTCGTCGAGACCCGGGCCGTGTACCAGACGGATGCCCCGACCATGGCGGCCCAGGCGCTGGCCATGCGCGCGGCCGGCGCCACGATCATCGGAGCCTGCTGCGGCAGCACACCTGAGCACCTCGCCGCGATGGCTGCCGCGGTCCTCAGCCCGGGCTAGCGGAGCCGCGCTGCCACGCTCCGGGTGCGCCGTGGGCGACGGTTGCAATGCCGACGCAATCCTTGCCGCCCTCGAGGGGATGCTGCGTCCAATCCGTGCGGTCGATTCTGAGCCCGAGGATCCAGAGGATCGGGGGCGGGGATCGACCTCTGAGGACTTGGTGCGTCCCGGCCGGCCGACCGGCCGGACCGCCCGACAGCGCGCATTCTCGGAGGGAGGCCCGCTTTGGCTACGACGACCGCGGCGATCGCCGCGACCCCCGAATATCGATTCAAGCTGCCGTTCGTCATCAGCGCGTCGGCCGCGGGAACGATCATCGAGTGGTACGACTTCTACCTCTACGGCGTCCTCGCGGCGTTCTTCTCCACGCAGTTCTTCCCGCCCGGTGACGCGACCGCGGCGCTGCTGGCGTCGCTGGCGACCTTCGGGGCCGGTTTCGCGGTCCGGCCCTTCGGCGCCGCCTTCTTCGGGCGGATCGGCGATATCGTCGGGCGCAAGTTCACCTTCCTGGTGACGATCACGGTGATGGGCATCTCGACGGCGCTCGTCGGGATCCTGCCGACCTATGCCCAGATCGGGATCCTGGCGCCGATCATCCTGGTCCTGCTGCGCCTGGCCCAGGGCCTGGCCCTCGGCGGCGAGTACGGTGGCGCGGCGATCTACGTCGCCGAGCACAGCTCCGACGAGAAGCGTGGCCAGAACACCAGCTGGATCCAGACGACCGCGACCCTGGGCCTGCTGCTGGCGCTGGTGATGATCGGGATCACCCGCCTCGCGCTGCCCGCCGCGGACTTCACCAGCTTCGGATGGCGGATCCCGTTCATCCTCTCGATCGTGCTCGTGGCGATGGCCCTCTACATCCGGCTGCGCCTGCAAGAGACGCCGCTCTTCAGCCAGCTCAAGGCCGACGGCAAGTCCTCGAGCTCCCCGTGGCGCGACTCGTTCGGCAACACCGCCAACCGGAAGCTGATCCTGCTGGCCCTCCTGGGCGCCACGGCCGGCCAGGCGGTCGTCTGGTACCAGGGCCAGTTCCAGTCCCTCTTCTTCCTGGGCACCAACCTCGGCGTGCGCTTCCAGGACGCCTACCTGATCGTGGGCACGGCGCTCGTGCTGGGGACGCCATTCTTCGTCGTCTTCGGTCGTCTGTCGGATCGGATCGGACGCAAGCCGATCATCCTCGGGGGCTGTGCCATCGCGGCGCTCACCTATTTCCCGATCTACACCCTGATGACCCAGTTCGCCCATCCCCAAGGGGTGCTGGCCACGGCGGGCAAGTCGGCGGGCAAGTTCGTCGGCGCCGACGGCGTCACGCCGACCGTGGCCCAGCCCGAGATCCTGCCGCTCATCGCCCTGGTCTGGATCCAGATCATTTACGTGACCATGGTCTACGGCCCGATCGCCGCCTTCCTCGTGGAGTACTTCCCGGCCCGGATCCGCTACACCTCGCTGTCGATCCCGTACCACGTCGGCAATGGCTGGTTCGGTGGATTCCTGCCCCTGATCGCGGCGAGCCTGCTCGCGTCGACCGGCAATCTCTACGCGGGCCTGATCTATCCGATCGCGGTCGCGGTCATCACCGTGATCGTCGGCGGCCTGTTCATCCGTGAGACCCGCCACGTGAAGATCTGGGACGAGGTCGGCGGCGAGACCGAGAATGTCCGGGAGGCAGCGGCCGTGGGATAGAGCTGGCCGACCCTAGTGGCCCGTCCCGAACTGGCGGTCGCCGGCGTCGCCCAGCCCGGGCATGATGTAGCCCTTGTCGTTGAGCTGGCGGTCCAGCGCCGCGGAATAGATCTGGACGTCGGGGTGGGCCTCGGAGACGGCGGCCACGCCCTCCGGCGCGGCGATCAGGTTGATGAGCTTGATCCGACTCGCACCCCAGCGCTTGAGGACCTCGATCGCGGCCGTCGCCGACCCGCCGGTGGCGAGCATCGGATCGAGGATCAGGCACAGGTCGACGGTCGCCGAGTCGGGCAGCTTGTTGTAGTACTCGACGGGCCGCAGCGTTCGCTCGTCGCGGAACAGCCCGAGGTGCCAGACCTCGGCCGTCGGCATCAGCTCGAGCATCGCGTCGACCATCCCCAGCCCCGCGCGCAGGATCGGCACCAGCCCGATCCGGTCGGCCAGCTCGTGCGCCTCGGTCGTCTCGATCGGGGTGTCGACGCTGATCGGCCGGACGCGCGCGTCGGCGAGGGCCTCGTGCCCGAGCAGCCACGACAGCTCGCGCACGATCTCGCGAAACTTCTTCGGCTCGGTCGACGCGTCGCGCAGGATGGCCAGCTTGTGCAGGACGGCCGGATGGGTCGAGACGTGCAGGCTCGGAAAGACCGAGGCGGGGGATGGGTCGGGCACCGTCTCCTCCGGGTCGTTTCGGCGGGTCCGAGGCATCGTAGCACCGGCCCTCCGCGGTCGGAACGGCCACCACCCTGCCCGCTCGCCATCGCGGTATCCTCGCCTTCCGCGATCCCTGCCGGAGGACCCACGCCCACGTGACTGCGACCCGACCCGCCGCGCGTGCCCGTTCGGGGTCCGGCCGCGTCGCCGTGCCGATCCGGCGCGGGGCTCCGCCGATCCTCGTGCGCCAGATCCGCAACGGGATCGTCGAGAGCGTCCATCGCGGCGACGTCGTCGAGGCCGACGTCTCGGGCCGGATCCTGCGGCTCCTTGGGGATCCCGATCGTCCGGTGACGCTGCGCTCGTGTGTCAAGCCATTCGGCTTGGTGGCCCTCATCGAGGCCGGCGGGATCGATGCCTTCGAGCTGACCGCCCCCGAGATCGCGATCATGGCCAGCTCCCATTCCGGTGAGGACATCCACGTCCGGACGATCCAGGGCATGTACCGCCGGGCCGGGGTGAGCCAGGCCGTCCTGGCCTGTGGCGCCGAGGGGATGCCGCTCGATGCGCTGACGGCGGCCCGTCTCGCCCGCGACGGTGAGAAGGCCGGCCCCGTCCGCCACATGTGCTCGGGACAGCACTCGGCGATGATCCTGCTGGCGCGCCTGCGGGGCTGGCCCCTCGAGGACTACTGGCACGACGACCACCCGGCGCAGGTCGCCTACCGGGCCACGGTGGCCGCCGCCTTCGGGGTCAAGCCCGGCCGGCTGGTGACCGCCATCGACGGCTGTGGCGTGTCGACCTACGCCTTTCCCTTGCGCGACGTCGCCCGGGCCTACGCCATGCTGGCCGACCCGGACGCGCTCCCCTCGGGCGATCCGCGCCGTTCCCTCGCTACGGCCCTGACCGTGGTCCGCGACGCGATGCTGGCCCATCCCGAGATGGTCGGCGGCAACCGCGATCGACTCGACACCTCGCTGATGAAGGCGATGCCCGGAAAGATCATCAGCAAAGGCGGGATGGAGGCGCTCCGCGGGCTGGGCATCGTCGCCGGCCCGCGTGCCGGCAACGGTCGGGCGCCGATCCCGGCGACCGGCATGGCGATCAAGATCGAGGACGGCGATGGCTACGATCGGGGGACCTGGTCGGCGACCATCGAGGCGCTCCGCCTCGCCGGTGTGCTCGATGGCGGGCCACTCCGCGAGCTGGCCCGCTATCACCGGCCGGTCTCCCTCGACCCGCACGGCCGGATCGGCGCCGAGGCCATCCCCGACTTTGAGCTCGCGCCCGTTGGCGAGCTGATCGGCTGAGGCGGAGCCCCATGGCCCGCCCAGCGGCGAATCGGCGCCGCGTCCCAGGTGGCGATCGGGATCCGATCCGGCTGGCCCGATGACCGCCATCGACCCGTATCGGACGCTCGGTCTGGCCCCGGGAGCCACGCAGGCCGAGATCAAGGTCGCCTATCGGCGCCTGGCCAAGCTGAACCACCCGGACTCGGCGGGGGAGCGGGCGTTGCCGCGCTTCCTGGCCATTCAGGCGGCCTACGAGGCGCTGATCGAGGATCCGACGGGCCTGCGCCGACGCGGACGACCCACGCCCGCCAGCCGCCCCGCGGGACCGCCGGCCGCGCCATGGCACGCCGATGCCGCCCGGGCGAGGGCCACCCGAGAGGCCTACCGGGCCCGGACCCGCGGCGCCCGAGGCGGCCCCGGTCCGGATCCCCCGGGCGGCCGCCCGGGCCCAGGGGGCTCGCCGCCTGGCGCGGCCGAGAGCGGCGCGCGGTCGAGGCGCTCGAGCCGCCGGCCAAAGGCGACCATCGGTTCGACCAGCTACGACGACGCCGACAAGGAGCCGTTCGACCCGGCCTGGGAGGGCGCCACCTGGTATGGCGCCGGGAGCGGGACGTATTGGACGCTCAACCCCAAGGAGTACGCCGATCCGCGCAAGCACGGGCCCGAATACCTGGCCCGGTCCAGGCGCCCGATCGGCCGTCGCGACGCGGCCGATGGCTCGCCGGGCGCCGAGGGGACTCCTGACATCCCGGAAGCGGCCGGTGGTCCGCCAGGTTCCGATGGCGTTGCCTCCGACGGGGCATCCGCGGCGGAGGGGCAGGCGGGATCACCCAGCCGAGCAACCCTGCGGAGGCGTCGTCCAGCGCAACCGCCGCCCAGTCCGGCTGAGGCTCGCCGCCCGTTCCGGGCGACGCAGTCGACCCGACCGTCCATCGATCCGACCACCGAGCGCGGGGCTCGTCCCTCGGGGGGTTCTTCGTCGGGCGCCGCTCGCACGCTGGCTGCGACGGTCCCCGGCCGGATCGGCGTGGCCCTGGTCGGCTGGATCCCGATCGCGATCGGTCTGGCCGCATTGGGCGATGCCCTGCCGGCCTGCAGCGGGGTCGTCACGACCTGCTCCGACCCGCTGACCGGGGGCCTCTGGCTGGTCGACTTGATGGTGCTCGGGTCGCTCATCGCCGTACCCCGGCTGGGCTGGATCGCGGCCGTCGCGTCGGTGGCGTTCTTCGTCGGCGGCCTGATCGCGACTCCTGTGCTCGTGGCGGTAGGCGGCGCCCGGACCGCGCCCGGCACCGCGACGGCCCTGGCCGTCGTCCTGGTTGCCGCCTGGCTGGGCGGCGTCTTCCTGGCCCTGACCGGCCGGGTCGAGGGCCCGCCGTGGCGACCGCCTCGCGTACGATGACCGGGTGAGTCGCCGGACCGACAGCCCGACCGAGATCTCCAGCGCGGCCCAGGAATATCTGCTGGCGCTGCGGGTGATGGCCGTCGACGGCAACCGGGTGACCGCATCGCAGGTCGGTCGTCACCTTGGGGTGAGCACCCAGGCCGCCAGCGAGATGTTCCGCCGGTTGGGCACCGACGGCTTGGTCACCCAGGCCGTCGGCGCGAGCGGACGGGAGCTCGTCCTGACCGACCCGGGCCGTGCCGCCGCGGACGCCATCTTCCGCCGCCACGCCCTGCTGGAGTGGCTGCTGACCGCCGTGGTCGGTCTCGGCTGGGCCGAGTCGGACGAGGAGGCCGCTCGTCTGCAGGGCGCGATCTCGCCGCGGGTCGAGGCACGACTGGACGACATGCTGGGCCATCCCGAGACGTGTCCCCATGGCAACCCGATCGACGCAGCGACCGCACGTCGCAGGCCGGCCGGCACGCCCCTGAGCGAGACCGAGGCCGGCGATCACGCGACCATCTACCGGATCACCGAGGAGGCCGAGGAGGACGCCGGCCTGCTGTCGTATCTCGAGGCACGGGCGCTGACCCCCGGTGCTCACGTCACGATCCTGGCCCGCTCCGAGTCGCTCGACTCGCTCACCCTCGAGGGTCCCCGGGGCCGGGCCACGCTCGGCCTCCGTCCGGCGGCGCTCATCCGGATCCTGCCCGGCGAGGCCGACCCGGCGCTGTTCCACCGGGTCCCGGAGCCCAGTCGCTGAGCTGACGGGTCCGAGCGACCCTCCGCGTCCGCTGCCCGGCTACCATCTGGGCATGACCGACCCGAGCCCAACCGCCAGCGACGTCCGGGTGCGGATCGCGCCCAGCCCGACCGGACCGCTCCACATCGGGACGGCCCGCACGGCGCTGTTCAACTACCTGTTCGCCCGCCACGTCGGCGGCACGTTCGTCCTCCGCCTCGAGGACACCGACGTGGCCCGCTCGTCGCTGGCCTACGAGAAGGACATCCTCGACGGCCTGCACTGGCTGGGGCTGACCTGGGACGAGGGGCCCGGTGTTGCCGGGGAGGAGGCCCGGGGGCCGTACGGCCCATACCGCCAGATGGAGCGTCTGCCGCGCTACGCCGAGGCGGCCGAGCGGCTCCTCGCGGCCGACCTGGCCTACCCCTGCTACTGCACCCCCGAGGAGCTCGAAGCCGAGCGGAAGCGCCTCGAGGCCGCCCACCTGCCGCCTCGGTACAGTGGCCGTTGTGCGCGGTTGACGGCCGCCGAGCGGGCCGCCTTCGAGGCCGAGGGCCGGACGCCCGCGCTGCGCTTCCGGGTCGGGGAGGGTGTGGTCGCCTTCGACGACATCGTCCGCGGTCGGGTCGAGATCGACGTGGCCAACCTGGGCGGGGATTTTGTCATCGTCCGGGCCGACGGGACGCCCCTCTACCACTTCACCGTGGTCGTCGACGACGCGGCCATGCGGATCAGTCACGTGATCCGAGGCGAGGACCACCTCAGCAACACGCCCAAGCACATCCTCCTGTTCCGGGCGCTGGGCGAGACCGTCCCGCGCTTCGCTCATCTGCCCCTGATCCTCAACACCGACCGATCCAAGATGAGCAAACGCAAGAGCCAGACCGCGGTTGACGACTATGTCGCCGAGGGTTTCATCCGCGAAGGCGTCGTCAACTACCTCGCGTTGCTCGGCTGGGCGACCGGGACCGAGGAAGAGGTCCTCGGGCTCGACGAGCTGATCGCCCGGTTCGAGCTGGAGGCCGTCCACAAGGGCGGGGCCGTGTTCGACCGCGAACGGCTCGAATGGCTCAACGGCCAGTGGATCCGGCGGCTCGACCCGGACGAGCTGGTCGAGCGCCTGCGGCCGTTCCTCGCGGCGGAGCAGGCCGCCGGGCGGATCGATCGGATCCCGTCGGACGACGAGCTGCGCTCGCTCATGCCCCTGGTCCAGGAGCGGCTGCCCGTCCTCGGGGCGATCGGCGACCTCATCGGTTTCCTGTTCGTCGATCGGCTCGAGGTCGACCCCGCGCTGCTGGTGCCCAAGCGCTGGGACGCGGAGACCACCCGCACGGCGTTGGTCGCCGCGCGCGACGCGATCGCGGCGGTCAGCCCGGTCACCTTCGAGGCCGACGAGCTCGAGCCGCCCCTCCGCGGACTGGCCGAGGAGCGCGGCTGGAGGGCGGGCGATCTGTTCATGGCCATCCGTGTGGCGGTCACCGGTCGGAGCGCCACGCCGCCCCTCTTCGACACGCTGGTGGCGCTCGGCCGGGAACGCACGCTCGCTCGCCTCGATGCGGCCATCGGCGCGCTGGCCGTCGCCGCCCGATGAATCGCGACGACGTCCAGACCTGGCTCGACCGCTACGTGGCGGCCTGGCTGAGCTATGACCCGATCGCCATCGGCGACCTCTTCAGCGAGGACGTGATCTACCGCTTCCATCCCTGGCACGAGGACGACCTCGTCGTGCGCGGCCGAGCGGCGGTCGTGACCGCCTGGCTGGAGCCCGAGCTGCATGACGATCCGGCGACCATCGAGGCGCGCTATCGGCCCTATGCGGTCGAAGGGGATCGGGCGGTGGCCGTCGGCTCGAGTCGCTACCTGGCGGCGCCCGGCGGTTCCCTCCGCGAGGCGTACGAGAACTGCTTCCTGCTGCGCTTTGCCGGCGACGGCCGCTGCGCCGAGTTCACCGAGTTCTGGGTCAAGCGTCCCGAGGCGGCGCATCCGGGCACCACCCGTTGACCGAGTGTTAACCGTCGCCCGCTACCATCCGGCCTGATGGCACGCACGATCCTCGTCGTTGACGACGAGCCCACCCTGCGCGAGACGCTCGCCGATGGGCTCGTGGCGGAGGGGTTTAGCGTCGTCACCGCGGCCGACGGGCGCGAGGCGCTCAGCAAGTTCCGGGAGACGCGGCCCGATCTCATCGTTCTCGACCTGATGCTGCCCGAGCTGTCGGGCGTCGAGGTGTGCCGGATCGTGCGAGCCGAATCGCCGGTCCCGATCCTGATGCTGACGGCCAAGGACTCCGAGGTCGACAAGGTGGTCGGCCTCGAGCTCGGTGCGGACGACTACGTCACCAAGCCATTCAGCCTGCGCGAGCTGATCGCCCGGATCCGGGCTCTCCTGCGCCGGACGGAGCGCGGCGTGGCCGAGGTCGAGCCGCCGGCGGTCGTGGACCTGGGCGAGGTCCAGGTGGACCTGGCCGGGCACCGGGTCCTGCGCGATGGGCGGACCGTGGCGGTCAAGCCCAAGGCCTTCGAGCTTCTCGCGTTCCTCATCCGCCATCCCGGCCAGGTCTTCACCCGCGACCAGCTCCTCGAGAACGTGTGGGGCTACGACTACGGCGGCGAGACCCGGACCGTCGACGTCCACGTCCATTGGCTGCGCAGCCGGATCGAGGCCGATCCCGCCAGCCCGGCCTATCTCCACACCGTGCGCGGCGTGGGCTACGTCTTCCGCCGCCCGACCTGACCGCCGGACGTGCGCTCGCTTCGAGCGCTAGCCGAAGATCGCTCGGAGCGCGACGAAGGTCAACGCGGCGACGCTGCCCGAGGCCGGCAGGGTCAGCACCCAGGCGATGGCGATGTTGCCGGCGATTCCCCAGCGCACCGCCTTGGGGTTGTCGACCGAGCCGACCCCCAGGATCGCGCTCGAGATGACGTGGGTGGTCGACACCGGGATGCCGAAGTGCGACGCGCCGAAGATGACCGTGGCGGCGGTCGTTTCGGCCGCGAAGCCGTGGACCGGGTCGAGCTTGACCACCTTCTGGCCCATCGTCTTGATGATCCGCCAGCCACCCGCCGCCGTCCCCAGGCTGATTGCGCTGGCGGCGATGAGGATCACCCACAGGGGCACGTCGGGCGAGGCGATGAGCCCCGCCGAGAAGAGCGCCAGGGTCATGATCCCCATCGTCTTCTGGGCGTCGTTGGAGCCGTGGCTGAAGGCCATGTACGAAGCCGACAGGACCTGGAGCCGACGGAACCGACGGTTGAGCCGTTGCGGCTGGCCGTGCTGGAAGAGCTGGTAGATCAGGACCATCAGGCCGAAGGCCAGCGCGAAGCCGATGATCGGCGAGCTGACCAGCGGGATGACGACTTTGGTGACGACCCCGTCGGCCTGAAGCGTGGCCGGCCCGCCGCCGGCGATCGAGGCGCCGAGCAGGCCCCCGATCAGGGCGTGGCTCGACGAGCTCGGGATCCCCAGTCGCCAGGTGATCAGGTTCCAGACGATCGCCCCGACCAGGGCGGCCATGACCACCATCTGGTTGGGGTCGACCCCCGTACCCGGGTTGGTCAAGGGGTTGACCAGGCCCGAGGCGATGGTCTTGGCCACGGCCGTGCCCGTGAGCGCCCCGACGAAGTTGGCCGTGGCCGACAGGACGATG
The DNA here is from genome assembly GCA_034666965.1 of Chloroflexota bacterium. GTDB lineage: Bacteria > Chloroflexota > Limnocylindria > Limnocylindrales > CSP1-4 > Chersky-267. Next base: position 40,191 of record JAXDKT010000150.1, read on the forward strand.
GCGTATTCCGGCTTGAGCGCCCGGGTCGACACCGAGGTGGCGATGGCGTTGGCCGTGTCATGGAACCCGTTGATGTAGTCGAAGCTGACGGCCAGGATCAGGATTGCGATGAGGGCGAGCGAGAAGCCTTCGGGCACGAGTCGGTCATCTCCGTCCGTCGGCTGGGTGGGCGAGCGGCCTGCCGAGGCGCCTCAGAGGCTAGCAGGTCCGGCGCCGGCGGGCGGGCGGCCCTATCCTACCCGCCATGCGCCTGAGCAAGCTCTTCTTCACCTCGCTCCGCGACGACCCCGCCGACGCGGAGATGCCCTCGCACCGCCTGCTCGTCCGGGCGGGCTATGTCCGCCAGCTCGGCGCGGGCCTGTATTCGCTCCTGCCCCTCGGGTTCCGGGTCAACCAGCGGGTCGAGCAGGTCATCCGCGAGGAGCAGGACCGGATCGGTGGCCAGGAGATGGCGATGCCGGTCGTCCATCCGGCCGACGTCTGGAAGGAGAGCGGCCGCTACTACAAGATCGGGCCGGAGCTGGTCCGGTTCAAGGACCGGGCCGAGCGCGAGATGGTCCTGGCCATGACCCACGAGGAAGTCGTTGCCCTGCTCCTGCGCGACATCGTCCAGAGCTATCGCCAGCTCCCGCTGATGCTCTATCACTTCCAGACCAAGTTCCGCGACGAGCCGCGCTCCCGGGGCGGCCTCATCCGGGTCCGCGAGTTCGTGATGAAGGACGCCTACAGCTGCGACCTCGACGAGGCCGG
>JAXDKT010000151.1:0-16410 GCA_034666965.1 Chloroflexota bacterium
GGGCCACGGCCAGGATCGCCGACTTCGCCCGGGCATACTCCGCGGCAGACAGACCGATGCCCCGCCAGATCCAGGCCATCGCCTCGATCGGTCGGCGGGTCGCGGCGAAGACGGTCGCCGCCGTGTCCGTCGGGACGAGGTGACCCGAGCTGCGCATGGCCGGCAGCCGGACGGCCGAGCGATCCAGGTCGAGGCGGCGGAAGTCGTTGGCGCTCAGATCGGCGACCCGAGCGGCGAGGGCCAGGATCGCGGTCGGCTGGGTCGAATAGACCGCGACGACGTCGCTGAGGACTGAGGCAAGGTCCGGCGCCGAGCGCCCCAGCCGCTGTCGGCGGTACGACCAGGCGCAGACACGCTCATCGAGGCCGATCACCGGGAAAGTATCCGACCGGCGATGCCGATCGGCAGGGTCAGCTTTGGCGCGGTCGGTGTGGCTCGATCGGTGGTCGGTCGGGGCTGAGTGCCGCCACCGCCGGTTCGCCGGGATCGGTGGCGCTGCCGGGCTCGGTCACGGTGCCGGGCTCGGACAGCCGGCGGACCCAGGTCGGCTCGAACTCGTCGGACAGCTCGGCCGGCGCAACCGTCCTGACCCCCGCGTCGGCCGCGTTCGAGAGTTGTCGGGCTCGGATGTCCCCGAGGCCGCCGCCACGGCCGTGGCGGGCGACCACGTTGAGCAACCGTTGCTCCGGCGATTGCGCCTCGCGATCGGTGCGCCAGTCGGTGCTCGGCAGGCGAACGTCCCGACGGCGTGAGGCGATCCGTGCGAGCAGGCGGCGGAGCGGATCGATCGATGTGGATCGGGTCATGGTCAGCCCGACGTCCCGTTCGCGCCATCGAACGTGGTCGCCGCCCCGAAGCCCGGACCGGCGACGGCCGGTCCACCCGCCGCGGCCACGTCGGCCACCGCGTCGACATCGGGCAGGCCGCTCCGGCGACGAGCATGAAGGTCGTCGTGGATCTGACCGTGCGAGCGCGGATCGCTCGGATGGGGATGGACGTGCCCGAAGTCGTGCTCGTCGGGCAGCCAGGGGACGCCTGTGGCGAACATGACGGTGAACAGGCGAACCAGGTCGGGATCGAACTGGATGCCGGCGTGGCGCCGCAGCTCCACGAGCGCCTGGTCGTGACTGATGGCCCGCCGGTAGGGTCGTCCGGCGACCATCGCCTCATAGGCGTCGGCGATGGCCACGATCCGGGCACCAACCGGGATCTCCTGGCCGGACAGGCCGTGGGGGTAGCCCCGACCGTCGAACCACTCGTGGTGATGGAGCACGATCGTCGCGGCGTCGCGCAGGGCGCCGGCCTGCTCCAGGACGACTTGGCCGATCTTGGGGTGCTCCGAGACGACCCGCCATTCGGGGTCCGTCAATTCCCCGGGATTGGTCAGGATGTCGTCGGGGATGGCCAGCTTGCCGAGGTCGTGGAGGAGGCTGGCGGTCCGCACCCGCTCGACCTCGCCGCTGGGCAGGTCGAGCGCCCGGGCCAGGCTGATCGCCATCTCGGCGATCATGTTCGACGGCTTGCCGGCCCAGGCCGGGCGGGCCATGAGCGCCTCCTCGAGGGCCGCGGCAGCGGCACCCATCGCGGCGCGCCCGACGGCCATCGCCTTCTCGCGCGCCTCCGGGCCGATGGCGGCTCGGCGGACGACGCTGCCCTCCTCGAGCTCGTGGAAGACGTAGACCTGGTCGCGCCCGAGCGACTTGGCCGAATACAGCGCGGCATCTGCGTCGCGAACCAGCGCGTCGAGCTGGAGGAACTGGCCCAAGCCGCCGGCGACTCCGGCGCTGAGGGTCACCCCCAGGACGTTGCCGTCGCCGAGCCGCACCTCGCGCGAGCCCACCAACCGGCGCAACTTCTCCGCGCTCATCGCGGCCGCATCGGCGTCGGTCTCGGGCATGACGATCATGAATTCCTCGCCGCCATAGCGTCCGACGAGGTCGGCGCCGCGCACGTTCGAGGTCAGGACCGTGGCCACCTCGCGCAGGACCATGTCGCCGGCCGCGTGACCGTAGGTGTCATTGATCCGCTTGAAATGGTCCAGGTCGACGAGCACGATCGAACAGGGCCGCTGATAGCGCGACGCTCGCTCGAGCTCGTCCTCGAGCCGGGCGAGGAGCGCCTGGCGGTTGAGCGTCCCCGTCAACAAGTCGGTGGTCGCCAACGTCCAGGCCTGGCCCAGTCGCTCCGCCAGCCGGCCGAAACCGGCCCGCAGCCTGGCGTCGTCGACGGGACCGATCTCGACGGCCTGGGTCAGGTCGGTGGCGGTGGCCAGACGCTCGGTCATCTCGAGGACCTGGCGCAGCTGCCGGCGCCCGATCGTAACCGCGTAGCCAGCCGTGCCAAGCAGGGCGCCGACCAGGGCAACCCCGAGGATCGCCAGGACCACGCCCGTTCCGTCTGTGATGCTCACCTGGCCTCGACACTCCCGGCGATCGACGAGCTGGTGCGACCCGTAAGCTCGGGCGCGGTCGTTCTGTCTCGGCGCAATGGTCGGTTGCCGCCCATGCCGCAGCCATAGCGCGATGGTCATCACGGCGAGGCCGACCGCTGGTACCGGTGGCGGTCGGGGCGGTGCTCACACGCACGGCCCACGCGAAGGCAGGACGATGGTCCCGGTGAAGTCATGGTCCGGTGGGCAACGGTGTGGACGACCGGTGACCGGGGGCACCGGTGCGTCCCGGTGACGACCCCTGACCGTCGGCCTTGCTGTGGTGCGCTCACGCCTCCAGGCGGGCGGCGAAGAGCGCCTGACCGGTTGCCCGGTCGACGATCCGGCAGGACCAACCAGTGCCAGCCGGCGCGGCGCTCACCAGCACCCGTGTCCCCGGCGCGGCGGACGCCAGGTACTCCAGCTGCCAGCGGCGTGGGACCGCGTCGAGCGCGGGTCCCCGGTCGGACTGTGGGACCGATCGGATGGCCTCCTCGGCCCAGTCGAGATAGACCGCGTTGTTGACATGGTCCATCGGATCGAGCTCGTGCGGTCGGACGGTCAGCTCGAAGCCGACTGGCGCGCGGTCGCTGACCGGGATCCGGACCCGGATCGGCACGAACCCGCGGTCGGCCATCCCGAAGGCGATCCCAAGGCCTGCCGGGATCCGGGTCGGAATGCCTTCGGCGGAGATCAATGCCCAATCCACGATCACGAGCGCGGCCAGCTCGCCCGACTCGGCCAGGAACTCGGTGCGCCGCCGGGCCACGACCTTCCGCGCCCCGACGGCCTCGGTGGTCGCCGTGAGTTGATCGCCGTAGCCGATCGGTCGGCGCAGGTCCAGGTCCACGCCCCGGACCAGCCAGGCAAGGCCTCGCTCGAGGTACCACGATCGGCTGAAACCGCGCTGCTCGGAGTGGTACGAGGCCACGTCGGCGGCGTAGCGCAGGAGGGCCGAGGTTCGGATGCCGCCAGTCGGGGTCGTCTCGTCGAAGCGGACCCGAACGGAGAGGCTGCCACGGCGCTCGGTCTCGCTCGGTGGCTGGAACAGCTCGCCGCCCGCGCTCGGGGTCATCGGCCCGCGGCGTGGTCGGTCGCTTCGGCCAGACGGTCGAGCGCTTCGATGGCGACCAGGCGGATCCGATCGCGGGGTCCGGTCTGGCGCTCGAGACGGACGTGGCACGACAGGCCGGCATCGAAGACCACCAGGCCGACCGTCAGTGGCTCTTCCTCCTCGACGGCGTGGGTCCACGCGTCGTCGAGCTGGTGGAGGACGTCCGACCCGATGCCGCGCGCCCCCCACTTGCAGTCCCAGGCCTCGGCTCGCCCGTCGACCTCGACGGTCACGTCGTACGGATGGATCTCGGCCCGCACGCCGTCGAACAGGACCCGCCGCTCACGCCTGACCGCGGCCGCGACGGTCGGTCCCTGCCGGGCGATGAGCCGCTCGGCAAGTGCCTCGACGATCGCGCCGCGGACCTGGCTGCGAACCTGCTCGCCGCGATCGGCAACCTGGAGCGAGACCGCCAGGATGGCCTCCGCGCGATCGCGCTCGACCGCCGGGACGTCGGATCCGAACAGGCTCGGGAACATCCTCCGCCAGCCTGCCGGATCGGTCCGCTCGCCGTTCATCACCGCCCGAGCGAGGACCCGTTCCGGCGTCCCGGCGTCGACCAGCAGGCTCGCCGCCTGCGCGACCAGCGGCTCGGCCTGGATTGCCGCATAGACGACCGCCCGGCCGTCGCGGGCCGCGTCCTGGAACCGCACGGGCCCCGCTCAGCCTCGTTCGCCGAGGGCGAGCAGGACGACCTGAGGGAAGGTCGACAACCAGTCGATGGCGCGGTGCGGGTCGACGATCGATCCGATCTCGGCAATCGCCTCGTCGATCGCGTCGCTGGAGTCGGCGACCACCGGTTCGTCACCGCGCGCGTCGGCCAGCTCGCCCAGGCGGGCCGCCCAGGCCTCGTGCAGGTCGTTGACGTAGGTCCACTCGTCCTCGACCTGCTCGCCGAGGTCGGCAAGGGCGCGCTGAGCGGCGATCGCCCGGTCGACCAGCTCATGAACGAGGACCCCAGCCATCCCGGCAGCCTAGCCGAAGCGGGACCGGTCAGCTCGGGGAGGCGACCCCCGACAGGGGCAGCTCCGGCGGTGCGCTGCCCGCCACCTCGTGGGCCTTGAGGATGATCTCGTCGAGCGCCCGCCGACAGGCCTCGTCCCAGGCCCGGCTGTAGGCGCGTCCAGCTCGGGTCCGGAGTCGCGCGGCTTCGGCCCGACCCCCGGCCCGGGCCAGCTCGTCGATGGAGTCGAGGGCGACGCGATACAGGACCGGCATGTACTCGGCAAGGGCGGGATCCGTTCCCATTGCCTGAACGATGACCGTGGTGGTGGCGGATGGGCATGACCGACTCGTCCCGGTCGCGTGCTGACGTTCGGGTCACGCTCGGCGGTCACACGCGGCGGTCACGCTCGGACGCGGCGCACCCGTGGCACCATTGCCCGACCATGCCGATTGACTCCGTACCCTCGGCGCCGGTTGGCCCCAGCCTTCGCGGCACCTGGTCCATCCTGCCTACGCCGTTCGACGCACAGGGCCGCCTGGACACCACGTCCCTGACCCGCCTGGTCGAGGCGGCCGCGGCCTGGGGCGTCGACGGCCTGACGGCAATGGGAGTCATGGCCGAACCGGGCAGCCTCGCCGCGGATGAACGCGAAGCGGCCCTCCGGACGATCTTCGAGGCGGCGGTCGGTCGGCTGCCGGTCGCGGTCGGCTGCTCGGCCACGACCGTTGGCGGGGTCGTGGCCCTCGCTCGTCAGGCGGAGGATCTCGGGGCGGTCGCGCTGATGGTCGCTCCGCCGGTCCTGCTCAGGAACGTCGACCTGCTCCCGGAGTTCTACCGGGCGGTCGCTGCCGGGGTCGGACTGCCCCTGATCGTCCAGGACGAGCCGGCCGCGACGGGCGTGAACGTGCCGGTGAGCGTCCTGCTGGCCAGCCTGGCGGCCGCGGGTGCCCGGATCGTCAAGCTCGAGGACCCTCCCACGCCACCCAAGATCGCCCGACTCCTGGCCCAGGATCCGACCCTGGACGTGTTCGGCGGGTTGGGCGGCGCGGCCTCACTGTGGGAGCTCGAGCGAGGGGCGTGTGGAACCATGACCGGCTTCGCCTACCCGGAGATCCTGCGGGCGATCCGGCTGGCCCACGAGGCCGACGACGCCGAGCGGTCGGGCCGGCTCTTCGACCGCTATCTGCCATTGCTCGCCTACGAGGCCCAGCCGGTCGTGGGATTGGCGATCCGCAAGGAACTGCTCCGCCGGCGCGGTGCCTTGAGCCACGCCACGATCCGGGGTCCGGGTGGCTCGCTCGACGACGCGACGCTGGCGGCGCTGGATCGGGTCCTGGCCAGGCTCGGGATCGAGCCATCGATCGCACCATATCTGCCGACGACCTGACGGCCAACCGGAGGAACAGCATGGATCTCGGACTCACCGGACGGTGCGCGCTCGTGGGCGGTGCCTCGTCGGGGCTCGGACGGGCGTCCGCGGCGGCGCTCGCGGCCGAGGGTTGCCGCCTGGCCATCTGGTCACGCGATCCAACGGGCCTGACGGTCGTGGCCGACGACCTCCGCCAACGGCATGGCACCGACGTGACGATCCTGGAGGGCGACGCAAGCCAGCCGGGGACCGGGCAGCGGATCGCGGCCGAGGCCCAGGCCAGCCTGGGGACCGTCGACATCGTCGTGCTCAACGCGGGCGGTCCGCCGCCGGTCGATCCGACGGCCACCGACGCCGCCGGCTGGGCCCGGGCGTTCCAGCTGCTGGCCATCACGCCGATCGAGCTGGCCACGGCCCTGCTCCCCGGGATGCGTGAGCGGGGCTGGGGGCGCATTGTCGGGATCCTGTCGTCCGGTGTCCGCCAGCCGATCCCGGACCTGGTCTATTCGAATGCCGGCCGGAGCGCCCTGATGGCCTGGCTCAAGACCGCGGCGCGGGCCGTGGCCGCCGACGGCGTGACGATGAACGGGGTGCTGCCCGGTCGGCTGGACACGCCGCGGGTCGCGAGCCTCGACCTCGGCCGGGCGGAGAAGACCGGCGAGTCCGTGGATGCCGTCCGGGCCGCGCACCTGGCGACCATCCCGGCCGGTCGCTATGGCCGACCGGAGGAGCTGGGCAGCTACGTCGCCTACGTCTGCTCCGAGCTGGCCGGCTACCAGACGGGGACGTTCACGGCCATCGATGGAGGCTTGATCGCGGGCCTGCCCTGACCGTCAGTTCGCGGAGCTGGCTCAGTCGGGCTCGACCGTGATTGGATCGCCTCGAGCCGGCCCGCGTCAGTCGCCACCATGCCAGCCGGATCGGAGGGCGAATCGATCGAAGCCGCCGGTCGCCGCCGACCAGCTCGAGTCGATCCGATCGACGACCGATCCGGGTGGCCCCATGGCCAGGTCCCGAGCGAATGCCTCGAGAGCTGCGCGCGGACCCTCGGCCACGCAGTGGACCGTCCCTTCCGATTCGTTGGCCACCCAGCCGACCAGGCCGTGCGCCGTGGCCGAACGACTGGCGAACATCCGGAACCCGACGCCCTGGACGCGCCCGCGGACCACGGCATCGAGCCGCTGCCGGGCCCGGCGATCGCCGGACGGATCCGCGTTCATGCCGCCGTCCGCTCGGTGGCTGGCCAGGCCAGGGCCAATACGTCGATGGCCAGCTCCGGCCCGACGTTGCCGGCGACCAGCTCGCCGACTCGATCGAGCCGACGGAGGAAGGCCCCGGCGGCACCCGGCGGCACAGCGCGGGCGGCCTCGTCGACGTCCTCGATCAGGCCGACGTCGTTGACGCTGCGTCGCCCGTCGAGCGCCGCCACGGCCAGGTCCCGGGCCACGTCGCGCCAGATTGCGATGAGCTGGCGCGCGGCGCGTCGGCGTTCGGCCGGCGCGACCCGGGCAACCGAGCCGGACGCCTCCACCTCGACCTCCGCCCCGGAGGTCGACCCGCCCGATTCGGAACCATCGCCCGGACGGGCGAGCGTCGGCGGTCCCACCGAGGACGGCGGCCCCGCCAGCGCCTGGGCGAGCTCGCCGGCCCGGCCCAGGAGCTCGCGAGCCGCCGCCAGACGGCGGGCCCGCCCGGCACCGAGCAGGTCGATCAGCGTCCGGGCGATCTCATCGCGGATCGTCAGCGCTTCGGGGGCCAGGGCATAGGCCACGGCCACGCCGGGGCGGCCAGCGGCGATCCGGCCCAGTCTGGCGGCGCCGCCCGGATCCGCCAGGTCGAGCTCGCCCAGGATCGTCTCGATGTCGCGCGGACCCATCGGTCCGAGCCGGATCCGGGCGCAACGCGAGCGAACGGTGGGCAGGATGAGCTCCTCCTGGTCCGCGCACAGGACGATCGTCACTCCCGGACCCGGCTCCTCGAGCGTCTTGAGCAGGGCGTTCTGAGCGTCCTCGTTCATCTGGGCCGCGCCTTCGACGATCGCGACCCGGGCGGCTCCCTCCACCGGGAGGTAGGTCAGGTCCCGCAGCAGATCCCGGATCCCCCGCGGCCCGGCTGCGTCACGAGGGCCGCCGATGACGACCTGCCCACCGGGCCCCTCGGGTACCAGACGGTGGAGGTCGGGATGATTGCCGCCGGCGATCATCCGGCACGAGCGACAGTCACGGCACGGCCGATCGGCCGGATCCGGGACGCCACACAGCAACCCGGCCGCCAGGTCGAGGGCGAGGGTCGTCTTGCCAACCGATGGCGGTCCGACGAGCAGGACGGCATGCGGGGTCGGTCCGGTCACCATCCGGGCGACCGCCGCCAGCGCCGTTGGCTGGCCGCGCGTGCGCCAGCCTGGCGTCGATCCCGCTGACCGTGCCGAATCGGCGCTGGGACTCACGCCGCGCACCGGCCGAGCGGCTCGACGCCTCGGGGCGGCCCGATCAGGCCTCGGAGGGCGTGACCGGCTTGCGGGCCGGGGCCCGCCGCTTCGGCGCGGGCGCCTCGCCGTCCTCCCCGGCCGGACCTGCCTTCGGCTTGACCTTGGCGGCACCGACCGCCTTGGTCCGGCTCGTGGTCCGCGGCTTGGGTCCGTCCTCCGCAGCGCCCGTGGCCTTCGATCCCGCCGCGGCTCTGGACCGGGCCTTCGGCTTGGGGCCTTCAGCAGCCCCTTCCGAGCCGGCCGTCAGGGCCGCATCGGTCGTCGCCGGAGCCGTATCGCCCGTCGTACGGGCCACCCGGGTTCGGGTCGACGCCCGCGGCTTGCGAGCCGGAGCCGTCGCAGGAGCTTCGTCAGGAGCCTGCGTCGAGCCCGCGGCCGAAGGGTCGTTACCGCTTACGCCACCCCTCGGTGAGCTCGGCCGCTCGCCACCGCGGGTCGCAAGCTGTGCCCGAAGCAACGCCTCGAGCTCGGGTGGGACCTCGCTCCACGGCTCGTCCGAACGGCCGGGGGCCGGCCGCTCGCGTTCGGGCCGGCTGGCGACCGGCGGACGATCGTCGCGGCCACCGCCTCGGCCACCACGTCCGATGGTTCCGGCGGTGCCGCCACCCGCGCTGCCGCCACCGGTCGTCCGTCCCGAGACGTCCGGATAGCGGTTGATGCCACCACCGCCGCCGCGGCCATAGCGCTCGCGGTCGATCGCGGACTGGTAGCCCGCTCGTCCGCCTCGATTGCCGCTCGGGGAGCGACCGCCCATTCGGTTGGCCGAGCCACCCCGCCGCTGCTCGGCGATGAGGTATTCGGGGATGGCCGGCTCGTCGTCATCGACGTCGAACGAGGCCGCCTCGGGTGACGACGGCGGGCGTGACTGCCCGATCTGAGAGTCCCAGATCGACCCGAAAGCGCCCGGCCGCGGCCCACGTGGCGAGCTGGCGACCAGCTCGGTCGGCTGCTCGGACTCGTCCTCGTCCTCGTCCTCGTCCGAGCCGTCGAGGGGTTCGCCGGCGCCGATCGGGGTGCCGCTGACCTCGCCGCCTTCCCCGCGGCCACGACCGCGACCGCGACCACGACCACCACGCCGACGACGACGTCGGGGCTCTTCCCCCTCCAGCTCCGTGCCGTCACCGAGGGGGGCGGCCCCGGCCGCTCCCGACTCGTCGGCGGCGACCGCCGGCCCAGCGGCCTCGAGTCGGGCCAGGGCCGCCTTGGACAACTTCTCGCCGGGCAGCGCCACGAGGCCGCCGGTCGGGGCCCCCGTCAGCAACGGGACCCCCGGTTCGGCCTCGACCCGCCGGCTGCGCACGGATGTGCGAGCGGACGATCGGCCGCTGGCCGCGACGGGCTCGCGTTCGACCTCTCCGGGACGGCCGCGGCCGCGGCCCACGCTCCGGCTCCGACCGCGACCCGTCCCCTCGGTCAGCTTGTCGGGCACTTCGGTCATGGACAGGTCCTCACCGTCGTCGGCGACCCGCCGACCACTGCGCGACGAACCCTTCTCGACCTTGGCCATCTGGATGATGTCGGTGAACTGGTCGGCCACGTCGATGAGGTCGGACGAGGTGTTCCCCCTGAAGCTGACGACCTCGACCCGGACGCCCATCTCCTGGACCGCCCGGATGGCGGGCGCGAAATCGCCGTCGCCCGACACGACGATGGCCACGTCCAGGTTCCGGGCGGTCTTCATCATGTCGACCACGAGCTCGATGTCGAGGTTGGCCTTGACCTTGCCGTCGCCGTACTTGCGGATGTCCTTGCTCACGACCTTGTAGTCGTGACGGGCCAGGAAGTTATGGAAGTTGCGCTGGTTCTCGTTGTCCGGGTCGAGCCCCGTGTACGCATAGGCGCGCACGAAGTCGCGGCCGGCGATGGCCGACTTGAGGAGGGTCACGTAATCGATGTCCACGCCGGCAGCCTTGGCCGCGTAGAAGATGTTCGCGACGTCCACGAAGACGGCGACGTTCTTGCCCACATTGACTCCTTGATCTGATGAATGGCCGATCCGGCGCGCCGCGGCGCGTCCTGTCCGGTCGGGCTGACGAAGGTGTTTCAGGTAGCCCGGGAAGCGACCCTCCCCGTCGCGACTGATCGTGCCAGGAGGGTCCCACCGTCGCTGAACCCGCGCCGGCTCCAGCGTTCCAGCTCGGCCGGATCTTCGGGGCGGGTCGCCTCCACGGTGACACAACCCTTGTTCCGGGCCGAGCGCAGGACCTCCTCGATGAGCGCGGTTGCGATCCCATCCACGTCGTGGCGAGGGTCGACGACGAGAAGGTCGATGGTGCCCACGAAACCGCCGGCTCGGACCGACGGCCGCAGGGCCAGGATGGCGACACCGATGACCGACCGTCGGACCTCGGCGACGACGACGCTCGCCTGGGGAATGTAAACGAGTTGGCGGAGCAGGTCGGGAGCCACCAGCGGACCGTCGCTGGCGGCATTCGACATCGCCTCGGCGCACAGTGCGACGAGTCGGTCGATGTCCGTGATCCGAGCCGCTCGAACCTGATGATCCACGCTGACGGGTGCGACCTCGCGAGGTATCGGCGCAGACGCTGCGAGCACAGATATCGGGGTCCGACCGGGATGGCCCGACTGACCGCGAGCGCGCCTCTCGGGGGCGAGCGGGAGAGCCGCTCGACAGCCACCTGGGGCACTCGTCGACCAAGTGTTGCAATCGACGCGCCGGGGGCTAATATACGGCATCGCTTCGGCGGCCACCTGCGCGCCGCCCGAGTCTCGGCAGCCGTGTCGGCTTCGCACCGCACCGACGTCCAGGAGCAATCCTCGGAGAATCGGCCCCCCACAAGCGGGCCGAGCACCCGAAGACGACCCGAGACGATGGGCGCCGAAGGCGAGCGATGATCGGGCCCGGGAAAGGATGCGTCGGCGGTTTCGACCGGGAACGTCCGTCGCTTTCGACGGACGGAACGTGAGGAGGACGCGTACATGAAGGTCACCAAGCTCGGCGCGATTGTCGCCAGCGCGGTGTTCGTCTTCGCAGCATGCTCGACCAGTCCGGGCACCAGCGCAGGCGACAAGGGCACCATCGACATCTGGTCGTCCCTGCCGCGGCAGGGCTCGTCAAAGGGCCAGACGGACACCATCGTCAACGCCATCAAGCTCAAGATCGACCAGCTCGGTGGGAAGGTCGATGGCTGGACGATCAGCTACACCGACCAGGACGACTCGACCGCGGCAGCTGGCAAGTGGACGCCCGAGAAGGAGACCGACAACGCGACCAAGGCGGTCGCGGACAAGAACCTGGTCGCCTACATCGGCACGTTCAACTCGGGCGCCGCGAAGCTGTCGATCCCGACGCTGTGCACCGCCGGCATTCCCATGATCAGCCCGGCCAACACGTATCCGGGCCTGACCGTGACCCTCGGCGCAGAAGCCGGCGAGCCGGAGAAGTACTACCCCGGCGGCTGCAAGCACAACTACTTCCGGGTCGTCCCCAACGACAACCTCCAGGGCGGCGCCGGCGCGCGCTACGCCCAGTCGCTGGGCGCCACCAAGGCCTACCTCCTCGATGACACCGAGCTGTACGGCAAGGGCATCGCGGACGTCTTCGAGAAGACGGCCAAGGACATCAGCCTGCAGGTCCTCGCCCACGACCAGGCCCCCGGCAAGTCGACCGACTTCAAGGCCCTTGCGGCCAAGATCAAGGCCGCCGGTCCGGACCTCGTCTACTACGGCGGGATCACCCAGAACAACGCCGGTCAGCTGTGGAAGGACCTGCGCGACGCGCTCGGGCCCGACGTCAAGCTGATGGGACCTGACGGCATCTACGAGAACGCCTTCATCGAGGCCGCCGGTGCCGCGGCCGAGGGGACCTACATCACCTTCGGTGGCCCGGATCCGGACAACTACACCGGCGACGCGGCCAAGTTCAAGGCCGACTACATCGCCAAGTACCCGGGCAGCTCGCTCGAGGGCTACTCGATCTACGGCTACGAGGCGGCCAACGTCCTCCTTAGCGCAATCGAGAAGGCCTCCAAGGCGGGCGCCAAGGACGTTACCGCCCTGCGCTCCGCGACCATCGACAACCTGGCCGCGACCAAGGACTTCAAGGGCGTCATCGGGACCTTCTCGCTGGATGCCTCGGGCGACACCAACAGCCAGACGTTCACCGGCTTCAAGGTCGTCAGCGGCAAGTTCGCCTTCGACAAGGACCTCACCCCCGCGAAGTAACCCTGACCGAGGGACAGGTCATCACCATGTGACTCATCGAGGCCGGTGCACCATGACGGGGCGCCGGTCTCGATTCTTTTCCGGATCGTGGCCAATCCGCTGGAGCTGCGAGGGCCGTCCGTGGACATCGTCAACAGCGTCCCGATCCTGGGGCCGTGCCTGGCCGATCTCAGCCAGTGCGCCGAGGCGTTCAAGATCGGCCTCTTCAACGGCCTGATCATCGCCCTCATCGCCATCGGCTACACCCTCGTCTACGGCATCCTCCAGCTGATCAACTTCGCCAACGGCGACGTGTTCATGGTCGGCACCATGCTGACCTGGATCGGCGTGTCGTTCATGGGCCTGCGTGAAGGCTCGCCGGCCAGCCTGGTGATCGTGACCCTGGTGGTCCTGCTGGTGGCCACAATGCTGATCACCGCGGGCCTCAACGCGTCGATCGAGCGGCTGGCCTACCGGCCGCTGCGCAACGCACCCACCCTGGCCACCCTGATCTCGGCCATCGGCATGTCGTTCATCCTCCAGAACGTCGGCCAGGCGATCATCGGGCCGTCGCCGCGATCGGTTCCGCAGCTCCTCTCGAACAAGCCCCTGTTCGAGATCGGCGGGGTGAGCTTCGCGCTCAACGAGCTGTTCGTGGCGGTGATCACGATCCCGCTCCTGGTGGGGTTGACCTGGTTCGTTCAGAAGACCCGCCAGGGCAAGGCCATGCGCGCCACCGCCCAGGATCGCGAGGCGGCCGGGCTGATGGGCATCAATACCAACCGCACGATCTCGCTGACCTTCCTGCTGGCGGGCGCCCTGGCCGGTGGCGCCGGCCTGGTCGTCGCCCTGTACTACGGCCAGACATGGTGGTTCTACGGGTTCCCGTTCGGGCTGCTGGCATTCACCGCGGCGGTGCTGGGCGGGATCGGCAACCTGACCGGGGCCGCCCTGGGCGGGATCGTCCTGGGCCTGATCCGGGCTCTCAACGAGCGCTACGTCGACCCACGCTGGACCGACGTCGTCGTGTTCAGCATCCTCATCATCGTGCTCGTGTTCCGGCCGACCGGCATCCTCGGCGAGAAGATCGGGGAGCGTGCCTGAGATGACCCAGGTCGTGACCCTGGCGCGGCGCTCGCTCAATCCGCTCAGCGGCCTGACCCACGATCCGCGCCAGCGCCGGATCGTGGCGGTCCTCATCCTGGCCGCCCTGATCTACCCGTTCCTCGCCTCGGCCGGGCTCTTCCCCAGCTGGGTTCCCGCGCCGACCACCAACAACCTCATCGTCATGTGCTACTACGCGGTGCTGGCCCTCGGGCTCAATATCGTGGTCGGCTTCGCCGGCCTGCTCGACCTGGGCTATGTCGCGTTCTATGTCTTCGGGGCCTACACCACGGCGTTCCTCGGCTCGGAGCAATTCGGCTTCCACCTGAGCTGGTGGGTGACCGTCTGGATCGCGGTGGCCATCGCCGCGCTGGCCGGCGTGCTCCTCGGCGCGCCGACTCTCCGGTTGAGGGGCGACTACCTGGCGATCGTGACCCTCGGCTTCGGCGAGATCGTGCCCCTCATGTTCAAGAACCTGGACAAGATCAACATCAACATCGCCGGCCAGAAGATCATCGGGCCCGACTTCAACCTGACCGGTGGTGTCCTCGGGATCAACCCGATCGATCCTCCGACCCTGCCCAGCCCCTTCGGCAAAGAGATCATCTTCAGCAACTCCAACCCGCACGCCAGCCTGTACCTGATCCTGCTCATCCTGATGGTCGTCTTCTTCCTGTCGCGGCGGCTGCGCGACAGCCGGCTCGGTCGCGCCTGGATGGCGATCCGCGAGGACGAGACCGCAGCCGAGGCGATGGGCATCAACACGGTCAGCACCAAGCTGCTGGCGTTCGCCCTGGGCGCCAGCTGCTCGGGCTTCGTGGGCGCCTTCGTGTCGTCATACCAGACCGCGGTCTTCCCGGAGTCGTTCAACTTTGCGATCTCGATCACGATCCTGATCATGGTCGTGCTGGGCGGGATGGGCAGCCTGCGCGGCGCGGTCCTGGGCGCCTTCGCCCTGAGCTACGTCAGCGAGACGTTTCTGCCCTGGGCGGGCACGTTCGTCAATCCGCCGATCAACTCGTTGGGTGACGCGACCCACGTCGCGTTCTTCACGAACTTCACCCTGTCCGCCTACAACTACCTGATCTTCGGGGTCGTCCTGGTTCTGATGATGATCTTCCGGCCGGAGGGCCTCCTGCCGTCCGCGACGCGCCGGGCGGAGCTCCATGGCGAGGGCATCGCCGCCGAATCGACGTTCGGCACGACCGCATCGGTGGCCGAGGCCGCAACCGACTTCGAGGAGGCCGCCGGCGAGCTGCCCATCGCGGACTGGTCAGACGCCGCCGGCGCGGCCGCCGAACCGACCCACGCCGCGGATGAACCGCCGCCGTCCAACCCGCCCAGCGCTGGCGGTCCGGCATGACCGCCGTCGCGACCGAGCTCATCCTCGAGGCGACGAAGGTCCGCAAGGAGTTCGGCGGGCTGACCGCCTGTAGCGACATCGACTTCACCATCCCGCGCGGCGCCATCGTCAGCCTGATCGGCCCCAACGGCGCCGGCAAGACGACCTTCTTCAACATGATCACCGGGTTGTATGAGCCGACCGCGGGCCGGATCGTCTTCAACGGCCGGGACATCACGGGGGCGAAGCCCCACGAGGTGGTCCGGGCCGGGATCGGTCGGACGTTCCAGAACATCCGCCTGTTCGGCAACATGACCGCCATCGAGAACGTCCTCGTGGGGCTCCACCACACCCTCCGGGGCACGTGGTGGCAGGCCATCCTCCAGCCGCCTTCGGTTCGCCGCGAGGAGATCCGCGCCCTCGAGCGCGGTCGGGAACTGCTCAATCTGATGGGCCTCGCCGTCCGCGAGAGCGATTACGCCCGCAACCTGCCCTACGGCGACCAGCGCCGGCTGGAGATCGCCCGGGCCCTCGCCACCGACTGCAAGCTTCTCCTGCTCGACGAGCCGACGGCCGGAATGAACCCCGAGGAGACCCGTCAGCTGACCACCTTCGTGCGCTCGCTGCGCGATCGGCTGGGCCTGACCATCCTGCTCATCGAGCACGATATGAAGGTCGTCATGGGCATCAGCGAGCGGGTGACCGTCCTCGACCACGGCGAGAAGATCGCCGAGGGGACGCCCGCTGAAGTCCAAGCCGACGCCCGTGTCATCGAGGCCTACCTCGGCCGCGGCGCCGCCGGGGAGGGCTGAGATGGCCCTTCTCGAGCTCCGCGACGTGCACGCCTTCTACGGCAACATCCACGCCCTCAAGGGGGTCAGCCTGACCGTCGACAAGGGCGAGATCGTGACCCTCATCGGGTCCAATGGGGCCGGTAAGTCGACCACGCTCAGGACGATCTCCGGTCTGCTCCGCCCACGCACCGGTGAGATCTGGTTCGACGGCGAGCGGCTCGATCTGTCCGGACCGGCCGAGATCGTCCGCCGCGGCATCTGCCAGTCCCCCGAGGGTCGCCGCGTCTTCCCCCGGATGACCGTCCGGGAGAACCTCGAGATGGGCGCCTTCCAGCGGCCGAAGGGTCCCGAGGTCGACGCCGACTTCGAGCGGGTCTACGGCCTCTTTCCACGGCTGAAGGAGCGCCTCGGTCAGAAGGCCGGGACGCTGTCCGGAGGCGAGCAGCAGATGCTTGCGATCGGCCGGGCGCTGATGGCCCAGCCCAAGTTGATCCTGCTCGATGAGCCGTCAATGGGCCTGGCCCCGATCCTGGTCGAGCAGATCTTCGACATCATCCGGGACGTCAACAGCCAGGGCACCACGGTCCTGCTGGTCGAGCAGAACGCGCTCATGGCCCTCGGCCTGGCCAGCCGCGGCTACATCCTCCAGACCGGTGAGATC
>JAXDKT010000152.1:0-9522 GCA_034666965.1 Chloroflexota bacterium
ATCACCGAGGAAGTGCGCGAGGCCGCACGGGTCCGCTGGGGTCTGGACAAGCCGCTGATCCCCGACCAGCTGGTGGCCTATGTGGCATCGACGGCGTCCGGCGATCTGGGCTACTCGTTCTACTTCCGCGGTGAATCGGTCGTCGACGTCATCGGTGAACGATTCTGGCCCACGATCCTGTTGATCGGCTTCGGCGAGATGATCGCGATCGTCGTCGGGTTGGCCCTCGGCGCCGCCGCGGGCTGGCGCCGCGGCGGCTGGCTCGACAGGACTGGCAACGGCATCAGCCTGATCCTCTATTCGATGCCGTATTTCGTGATCGGGATGCCCCTGATCATCATCTTCGCGGCTGGCCTCGGCTGGTTTCCGACCTCGGGGATGCTCAGCTCCGGGTTGACCTACGGCTCGTTCGTCGACCAGCTGATCGACTTCGGACGGCATCTCGTCCTGCCGCTGGCGACGGTCAGCCTCGGGCTGATCGGCGGCTACTCGATCGTCATGCGCTCGTCGATCATCGAGACACGGAGCGAGGACTACGTCACGACCGCGCGGGCCAAAGGCCTCGATGACGCGCGGATCCTGCGTGCCCACGCGTTCCCCAATGCGCTCCTGCCGACGGTCACGATCATCGCCATCAACCTTGGCTACGTCGTCGCGGGGGCGATCACCGCCGAGGTCGTCTTCAACTGGCCCGGCCTGGGCACGCTGACGGTCGACGCCCTGTCAGCGCGCGACTACCCGGTGCTCCAAGGCATCTTCCTGCTCCTCTCGGTGACCGTGGTCCTGGCCAACCTGGTCGCCGACCTGGTCTACGGCAAGCTCGACCCGAGGGTGCGGGCATGACCGCCAGCACGGTGCCGGTCGATGTCCGGCGCGAACGCTGGCGCCTGCGTATTCGGAACGCACGGACGTTCTGGGAACGCTTCTCGCGGCGCGGCGACGGCGTCGTCGGGCTGGCCATCCTGACCATGTTCGTGGTTATCGCCCTCTTCCCGAGCCTCTTCGTTGGGCCGCTCGAGACGGCCACGACGTCGACCGGCGGGACGCTCGAGGCACCGTCGGCCGCGCACCTGTTCGGGACGGATGAGCTCGGCCGCGACCTGCTGAACCTGACCCTTCACGGGGCGACGGTGTCGATGGTGATCGGGTTCCTGGCCACGCTGATCACGATCTTCCTGGGCGGGATGATCGGGATCGTCGCCGGGTTCGTCGGCGGCCGGCTCGACTCGGCGCTCATGCGCGTGACCGATTTCTTCCTGGTCCTCCCGACCTTCGTGCTGGCCCTGATCCTGGCCCCGATCATCGGCGACCTGATCGGGTCGGACGCGGAGCTCCTCGGGATCAAGGCCACCCTGCTGGTGATCGTCATCGTGATCGGGGTGACGAGCTGGGCCTCGACCGCCCGGATCATTCGATCCCAGACGCTGTCGGTCAAGGAGCGGATGTTCATTGACCGGGCACGCGTGATCGGCAGTGGCTCCGGTCACATCATGCGCCGGCACATCCTGCCGAACGTGACCAACCTCATCGTGGCAAACACGGTCCTGACCTTCGCCGGCGCGGTGTTCACCGAGACGACGCTGTCGTTCATCGGGCTCGGCGACCCGTTCCAACCTTCCTGGGGCCAGATTCTCAACGCCGCTCAGGAGGCCGGCGCACCAGGCCTCGGCGCGTGGTGGTACATCGTCCCGCCGGCAGCCTGCGTCGTCCTCGTGATCCTCGCGTTCACCCTCGTCGGCAACGCCCTCGACGAGATCCTCAATCCGAAAGGATCCGGCCGCCGATGAGCCTGAGGCCGGGCGATCCACGAGAATTCGGTGACGCGCTGACCGAGGCACGCCGCGAGGAGGCCCAGGCGGCCGCCGGGCTGGAGCCAGACGCGGCTGAAGAGCTCCTGGCTGGTGGCCCGGGCGGAGCGGAGACCACGCTCGAGGCCGTCCAGCCGGCGACCACCATAGGCCGGCGCCAGTGGCCGCTGCCGAAGCTCGCCGATCCCGACGCGCCATTGCTCGTGGTCGAGGATCTCAAGACCCATTTCAAGCTCGACTCGGGATGGGTCAGGGCGGTCGACGGGGTCAGCTTTCGGCTGAACCACGGCGAGGCGCTTGGCCTGGCGGGCGAGTCGGGCTGCGGCAAGACCACGACCGCCCTCTCGCTCGTTCGGCTCCTGCCAGCCAATGCCCGGATCAAGTCGGGCAAGGTCGAGTTGTTCGGGATCGATCTCGTCCCGAAGTCGGAGAACGCCCTGCGGCGGTACCGCTGGCGGGAGATCTCGATCGTCTTCCAGGGCGCCATGAACGCCCTCAACCCGGTCTGGCGGATCGGCGACCAGATCGCCGAGCCGATCGAGATCCGGCTGGGCGAGTCGCGCGAGCGGGCGCGCCGGCGGGCTGCTGAGCTGCTCGAGCTGGTGGGCATCCCCCGGGGACGAGCGGCGTCGTATCCCCACGAGCTTTCGGGTGGCATGCGCCAGCGAGCGATGATCGCGATGGCCCTCGCCTGCGATCCCGCCGTGGTCATCGGCGACGAGCCGACGACTGCCCTCGACGTCATGGTCCAGGCTCAGATCCTCGAGCTCCTCGAGCGGCTCCGGCGCGAGCTGGGGCTTAGCCTGATCCTGATCACGCACGACCTGTCGGTGATCGCCGAGACCTGCGACCGCACGCTGATCATGTACGCGGGCCGGGTCGCCGAGGAGGGTCCGGTCTCGAAGATCTTCACTGCGCCTCGTCACCCGTACACGCGCAAGCTGTTAGGCGCCTTTCCCAACATTCGGACGGACCAGCGCACGCTGGAGACGATCCCGGGTTCGCCGCCCGACCTGCGGAATCCACCGGCCGGCTGCCGGTTCCACCCGCGCTGCCCGGCCGTGATGGACGTCTGCCGGGAAGTCGTCCCACCCGAAGTCGTCTTCCCCGACGGTGTCCGCGTCGCCTGCCACTTGCACCCCGCCGGCCGCGACGGCGGTCAACTGATCAGCGCCGCCGAGGTCGCGGCGCGTGGCGACCGTCGTGCTGCGTCGCCATTGGCGCCCCCGGCACCCTCGGCGTCCACAGAGGAAGGGTCGCTCGTCCCGTGACCGAGCTCGTTCGCCTGGAGAATCTCGAGGTCCATTTCCCGATCCGGGGCAGCCTCGGCGACACCCTCGCCCGGCGCCCACGGGGCGTGATCCGGGCCGTCGACGGGATCGACCTGACGATCGAGCGTGGCGAGGTCCTCGCCCTGGTCGGCGAGTCCGGGTCGGGCAAGACGACCACCGGTCGGGTGATCGTCAAGCTGACCCGCCAGACCGGCGGTCGGTTCCTGTTCGAAGGCAAGGACGTCTCGGACCTGTGGGGCGTCGGCAATCTGCGACAGTACCGTCGTCGGGTCCAGCTCATCTTTCAGGACCCGTACGAGACCCTCAACCCGAAGCAGACGATCCACGACTTCGTGGCCGAACCGCTCCAGGTCAACGACATGGCGCCGACCCCGGCTGAGCGCGAGACGACGGTCCTGGCCGCGCTCGAGGCGGCCGGACTGCGCCCCGCCCATGAGTTTGCGTTCCGATACCCGCACGAGCTATCCGGCGGCCAGCGCCAGCGGGTTGTCATCGCGGGCGCTCTGGTCATGGGCCCGGACCTGGTCGTCGCCGACGAGCCCGTGTCGATGCTCGACGTCTCGATCCGGACGGAGCTCCTGCGGCTGATGCTCGACCTGCGCAAGGAGCGCGGGCTGACCTATCTGTTCATCACCCACGACCTGTCCCTGGCCTGGGTGATCGCCGACCGGATCGCGGTGATGTATCTCGGCAAGATCATGGAGATCGGCACCGCTCAGGACGTGATCAAGCGTTCGCACCATCCGTACACCCGGGCGCTGGTGGGCGTGTCGCCGTCGCCGGACCCGATGGATGAGGCACTGCGCGGCAATCGCTACATCCTCAAGGGCGAGACCCCGAATGCCGCGGCCATCCCGACCGGCTGCCGGTTCCATCCGCGCTGTCCGCTGGCATTCGATCGCTGCCGGATCGAGGAACCGCCCCTGTTCGACGTCGGTGGCGGCCAGCAGGCGGCCTGCTGGCTGGCCGAGGGCGGTCGCGAGTTGCCGATGTTCCCGGTCCGAGCCACCGTCCCGCCGTTCGCGGCCACTCTGCCGAGCACGGCGCCTCCACCGCTGGCGACGACCGCGGCGACCACCGCGCCGCTCGCGACGCCCGCGGCAGGCGAATCCGCCGGCGGGCCCGCCCCGGGCGCCAGCACATGAGCATCGCACCCAGCGAGGGCGCCATCGAACCGGCCCGGATCGCCGACCTGCTCGAGGCCGCCGCGGCGACCATCCTGGCCGAGCTCGAAGCGCTCGGGCCCGAGGCCGGCTGGCGGCCGGGGCCCGGTGAGTGGTCCGCCAACGAGTGCCTCGGCCATATCCTCGAGGCCGAACGACGGGGGTTCAACGGCCGGATCCGAAGGATCCTGACCGAGGACCGGTCCGCCCTCCAGGGCTGGGACCAGGTTGGCGTGGCCGCGGCCCGGCGCGACCACGAGCGCCAGCCCGCCGAGCTCCTCGCCGAGTTCCTGCCGCTCCGGGCGGACAGCGTCGATCTGGTCCGCTCACTGCGGCCGGATGATCTGGGCCGGACGGGGCTCCACGATCGGGTCGGTGAGCTGGCGATCGGCGAGCTGCTTGGTGAGTGGGTCCATCACGACCGCAACCACATCCGCCAGATGCTGGCCGTGACCCAGGCGCGAGTCTGGCCCCAGATGGGCAACGCCCGGCGCTTCGTCGACCCCAACGCGTAGCCTTCTCGGTCATGGACGGGCCCACGATCCTCGGCGCCATCCGCCTGTTCGTGGCACTCCTCGGGGTGGCCGCGATCGTCGCCATCGTGGCTCGCCCGATCCGGCTGCCGTACTCGGTCGCGCTGGTCCTGGTCGGCTTGTTGGCGGGCGTCGGCGCGACGCTGGTCGGGGTTGGCCAGCCACCCCAGATCGCGCCCGAGATCGTCCTCGCCGTCCTCCTGCCCGGCCTCGTCTTCGAAGCGGCCTATCGACTCGAGCTCGGCCACCTGCGACGCTCGGCGGGCAGTCTCGCCGTGCTGGCCGTGCCGGGCGTCGCGATCTCGGCGACGATCGTCGCGCTGTTCCTCCACCTGGCCACGGGCCTCCGCTTCGATCTCGCCTTCATCGTCGGGGCGATGGTCTCGGCGACGGACCCGGTGGCGGTCGTGTCGACGTTCAAGCGGCTGCGGATCCCTCCGGCGCTGGCCACCGTGGTCGAGGGCGAGAGTCTGCTCAACGATGGCACGGGTCTGGTCATCTTCGCCATCGCCCTCCAGGCGCTGGCTCACCCGGTCGGGCCTGCCGATGCGCTGTTCAGCTTCGTGGCGACCATCGCGATCAGCGCCGTCATCGGCCTCGGCACCGGGTTTCTCGCGGCGCGCCTGATGTCGCTCGTCGATGACCACCTGATCGAGCTGACGATCTCCGTGGTGCTGGCCTATGGGACGTATCTCCTGACCGATGCGCTCCACGGCTCGGGCATCATCGCGACCGTCGTGGCCGCGGTGGTCCTGGGCAACTACGGGCGCCCGCGGACGATCAGCGAGCCAGGCATCGACGCACTCGACACGGTCTGGGAGTTCCTGGCCTATCTGCTGACGGCAATCGTCTTCCTGCTGGTCGGGCTGGCGATCACGCCCACTCGGCTCTTCGATTCGGCGGTCTGGATCGGCTGGGGAGTTGCCGGCGCGCTGGTCGGTCGAGCCATCGTCGTGTACCTGATGCTCCGGCTGGCGGTCCGATGGTTGCCGCTGGCCCGCGATCCCGCCGGCCTGCCATCGGGCTGGTACCACGTCCTGTTCTGGTCCGGTCTCCGCGGGGCGGTCGCGGTGGCCGCCGCGCTGGCGCTCCCGGTCGACGTGCCCCAGCGAGACCTGCTCCAGGGCGTGACCTTCGGGATCGTTCTGTTCACCCTGCTCGTTCAGGGACCGACCGCCGGTCTGGTGGTCCGCCGAACCGTGTCCGGCACCGACGCGCCGGGCTAGGCTTGGCCGGGTGGCCTCCAGCCCAGGAGCCGAGCGTCGCGCCAGACGCGGCAGAGCAGCTCGACGAGCTCGAGCCGGTCCACCGCTGCGTCGACACTCAGACCCACCGCGACCGCCCCGTGGCGCTCCAGCAGGACAGCGTTGTTCGGTTCGGTGCCGTCCCCCAGCGCGGCCGCCACCGCCTCGGCCAGGGCCGGGCTGCCCATCGTCATCAGCGCCAGGACCGGAAGGCGTGGCAGGAAGAGAGCGGTCTCGGGCAGGACGGCCGGATCCGGCACTTCACCCGCCAGGGTGAGCGCCAGCGACGCGGGCAGGTGGGCGTGGGCCACGGCCCGAACGTCCGGTCGGGCGGCGTAGATCGCGCGGTGGATGCGCAGATCGGAGGTGGGCCGCAGGTCCGGCCGATCCGGGTCAATCGCGGGGCCGGTCGGATCGGCCGTCAGGAGCAGGAGGTTGTCACCGACCAGCTCGTCCTTGCGACGCCCCGACGGCGTCACCAGCAGGCGGTCGCCGACCCGGACGGAGAGGTTGCCCTCGGCCGCGACGATCAGGCCACGGGCACCGAGCCGACGGCCTCCGGCGATGATTGCGGCGGCGGCCGCCTGGAGCTCACGGCTGTTCATCCGGTCATCTTCGGGCATCCGAGTCGGCCGGTTCCGGTCGACGGCGCGCTACCCTTGACCCGAGCGCCGCAAAGAGGGATGGCCATGTCGGATCGGCAACGTCGAGGATCGGGCCGGGAGTGGCGCGGCGCCGAGATCGTCGGCATCGTCCTGGTGGTGATCGGCGTCGTCTACCTGCTCGGCAACCTGGGGATCGTCCATGTCGCCTGGAGTGTGATCTGGCCGATCGTGATCATCGCGATCGGGGCCAGCCTCCTGTTCAGCGCGGTCCGTCCGTCGAGACGGCAGGCCTCCACGGCGACCCTCCCGCGCGACGGTGCCGCGCGGCTCGAGCTCGACTTGAGCGTGGGAGCCGGACGCTTCCGGCTCGAGGGCGTGGCCCCGAGCGGGCAGCTCCTCGAGGTCTCGTCCACCCAGGAGGACGTCGCCACCCGGGTCGAGCACCTCGGCGATCGGGCGATCGTTCGCCTGCGCCAGGACTTCGCCTGGTGGCCGGGCGCCTGGCGGGGCGGTTCCGACTGGACCGTCCGGGTGGCGTCGGACGTACCGACCATCCTGACCATGAACGCGGGTGCCGGCGACTTCGCGGTCGACCTGTCGGAGATCACCGTGGTCCAGGCTCGGATCCAGATCGGGGCCGCCCAGGCGCGCATCGTGCTGCCCCGACCCAAGGGCACCGTCGAGATCCGGGTCAGCGGCGGGGCGACCCAGCTCACGTTCGTGCCGCCACCCGGCGTGGAGTACCGGCTCGAGACGAGCGGCGGTCTGACCTCGGTGGATGGTCGGACCGAGTCGCCCGGCTACGCGTCGGCGACCGACCGCGTCCTGGTTCGGTTCAGCGGCGGCGCGTCCTCGGTCCGCATTGGCTGAGCCGTTAGGGCCGAGCTCGGGTCAGGCGCTCGGTACCGAGGGACGCTGCGCTACCTGATCGGCTTGCTGGTCGCCGGCCAGCGCCTCGCGCGCGAGGGCATACGCCTCGGCGTGACGGCCGGCCGTTGCCAGGGCATCCGCCCAGGCGCGAAGGACGTCGCGGACGCGTGGGGCGGCGGCGTGGGCCCGGGCGAGCTCGGCGGCATGGGCGAACGCCTCGAGCGCGGCGTCGGTCTGGCCCACGGCCAACCGAGCGCGGGCCAGAGTGGTCCAGGCGTCGACGGTGGCCTTCGAGCCTTGCGCAGCTTCGGCTCGCTCGATCGCGATCCCGGCCAGCTCGACGGCGCGCTCACCGCGGCCGGCGGCCAGGGCGACCTGCGCTTCGGTGTCGGCCAGGTGGGCCAGCAGCCGTTCGTCGGCATGCTGCCGGCCGATGACCTGTGCGTCCGCGACAAGCTCGGCGGCTCGATCGGTGCTGCCCACGGCCAGGTACGCCAGGGCGAGGTTGTTCTGCAGGACGGCGACCTCGCGATCGGCCTGCGCCGATTGCAGCAGGGTCAAGGCCTGCGTTCCGTAGCGGATTGCGGCCTCGTGATCACCGTTGCCTCGGTGTCCGTTGGCGAGGGTGAGCAGCACGATGCCGCGTCGCCGGTCATCGAGGTCCGTGCTGAGTGCCCGGGCCGCCTCCAGGTAGCCGACCGCCGCGTCGTGTGCGCCGCGATACGTTTCGGTGGCCGCCAGGGCGACGAGGACCTTGAGCTCGAAGTCGGGCGCGACGGAGAGCCCGGCACGGACCTCGGCGAGCAGTGCCGAGAGCAGACCTCGAGCCTCGTCGGCGTTGTCCTGGAGATGCTGCGCAAGGCCGAGCCAGTAGGCCGCCTGGGCGCGATCGGCGGGACGCCCGAGCGTCGTGAACAGCTCGATCGACTCCGCGGCCGCCCGGATGGCGTCGATCGGCCGATCCATCCGACACGACGCCTCAGCAAGCGAGGTCAGCAACTCGGCTCGGACCGAGGGCTCGGGAGTCGACGCAAGGAGAGATTCGTAGGCGTCGATGGCCTCGCTCACGTCGCCTGACGCGAGGCGAAGGTCGGCCTCGAGGCGGGTCCAGGCGGTGTCAGGGTTCGCCAGCAGCTCGGCCGCGGTCGTCCCCAGGCGTCCGGCGATGAAGTTGAGGGCGGCCATCGACGGCTTGGCCGCGCCGGTCTCCAGGGCGCTGATGTACGCCTTGGTGTAGCGGCCCTCCGCCAACCGCTGCTGGCTCAGCCCGGCGCGATGCCGTCGCGCTCTGATCCGGCTGCCGATGGACTGGGCGAGGGCCGAGTCGTCGACGACGATCCGGCGGCGTGTTCGGGGGCTCATGGCCGCCAGTGTACACGGACGTCAACGTTCGATTGACGTCCCCGAAGAAGACTTCGAGCGAAACGCCCAGGCGGGCGGTCATGAGGGCCAGCGCCCCAAGGGAGGGGACGGCGCTGCCGGCCTCCACCGCGGACACGAATCCGCGGGTCAATGGAGCCCCCAGCTGGGCCTGGCTGAGCCCCTGTGCGAGCCGCCGGCGGCGCAGCTCCGACCCGACCGCCCGGGCCAGAGTGGAGCCCGGCCCAGCACAGGAGTGTTTAGCAATAGTTGACATTCGCACCGCCGTCAGCCTAGCATCCGGACCTGCGTCGCGCCCAGCCGAAGCGATGGGCCTTTCGTCCCATCCGGGCGGCGGCGCCGGGAGGGTCCGTCATGACTGCGCGTCGCCGTTCCATCTTCGTCTCGTCCCTGTTCGCCACGCTGCTCTCGCTCGCCTACGCGGCAATTGCCCTCGCCGGGGACGCCCCTGGGCCGGGTCTTCGCTGAGGCGCGGACCCCGGATCACGCGTTCGCGGAGGAATCGCTAAATACTGTCCACACTCGGTGTATGATCCACGCTGACCTCGACGTCCGGGCGAATCCGGATCCGATGGAGGCGCAGCGTGGCCGACTCACGACGGCTGGAACCGGCGGAGGTTGGGGCCG
>JAXDKT010000153.1:0-17408 GCA_034666965.1 Chloroflexota bacterium
CCTTCCTCGGCCAGGAACGCCAGCAGGTCGTCCGCCGCGGCCGGCCCGAACCGCTCGCCCGGCTCGAAGGGCAGCTCGAAGGTCGCCGCCTTGAGATGCGCCAGCAGGACGTGGAGGTTGTCGGGATCGAGGCGAGCCTCCTCGGGGGCTCCATGGAGGAGGTACTCGGGATGGCCGACCACGTAGCGGTCAACCGGCGAGCCGGAGGCCACCAGCACGCCGACGCTGATCCCCTGGCGCCGGCCGGCCCGGCCGAGCTGCTGCCAGGTGGCCGCGACCGAGCCCGGGTAGCCGGCCAGGATGGCCACGTCCAGCCGGCCGATGTCGACGCCGAGCTCGAGGGCGTTGGTGCTGACCACCCCGAGGACCTCGCCGTCGCGCAAGCCGCGCTCGATCGCGCGCCGCTCGGTGGGCAGGTAGCCGCCCCGGTAGCCGCGGACCCGCGAGCGCGGACCGGCGCTCTCGCGGAGTGCCTCGCGCAGGCCGGTGAGGAGGATCTCCACGGCCGTCCGCGAGCGACCGAAGACGATCGTCTGCCGACCGGCGCGCAGGAACGGCAGCGCCCACCGGTCGGCGACCGCCAGCGCCGAGCCCCGGGCGCCGGTGGCCGCATCGAGCAGGGGCGGCTCGACGAGGAGCAGGTGGCGCTCGCCCGATGGGGCACCGTTGCGATCGACCAGGCGAGCCGGTCGTCCCGTCAGCGTCTCGGCCAGCTCCCCCGGGTTCCCGATCGTGGCCGAGCAGCACACGATGACCGGGTGCGAGCCGTAATGGGCGCACAGGCGGAGGAGCCGGCGCAGGACGTTGGCCACGTGGCTGCCGAAGACGCCGCGATAGGTGTGCAACTCGTCGACGACGATCACCCGAAGCTGCTCGAACAGCTGGAACCACTTGGTGTGATGCGGCAGGATCGCGGCGTGGAGCATGTCCGGGTTGGTGACCACGACCTGGCCGGCCGTTCGGATGGCCGACCGGATCGGCGCCGGGGTGTCGCCGTCATAGGTCGCGGCCGAGACGCCCAGCTCCGCCGCCCGGGCGAGCTCGGCGAACTCGGCCACCTGGTCTTGGCCGAGGGCCTTGGTGGGGAACAGGAAGAGGGCGCGCGCCGCCGGGTCCTCGGCCAGCGCCTGGAGTGTCGGCAGGGCGTAGCAGAGCGTCTTGCCCGAGGCCGTCGGGGTCACCACGACGACGTCCTGGCCGGCCCGGACGGCCTCGATGGCGGCGGCCTGGTGGACGTACAGCTCGCCGATCCCACGCATGGCCAGGGCACGTGCGATGCGCGGGTCGAGCCAGTCGGGCAGAGGTGCGGTCAGGGCCGGCCGAGGCGGGATCACCTCATGGTGGACGACCCCGGACGCGAACGACGGCTCGGCCAGGATCCCGCCGAGTACCGACTCGACGGAGGCAGGCGCGTAGTGGCGCATCGGCCGATCCTTCCGCGATATCGAACAGATGTCCTAAACGGTGCGAGTCTAGCGCACCATCCGCCCTGCGTGTGACAGCTCACCTGTCACGTCGCGCGAAGTTGACACGCTCCGGAGTCGCAGCTAGTCTCGGCCAACGATGGATCACCCGGAGGAACGGGCCAGCCAGCCGCCGGCCTCGAACGAGCCGCCCGAGCGCGAGCTTCCCGCAACCCGGTCCGATCCCGTCGAGCGACTCCCGGGTCCCGACCTGGCCGGCCTGACGGTCGCCGGGTTCACTCGCCGGCGGGTCGCCTGGATCCTGGCCACCGTGTTGTCGGTCTGGATCGTTGCGATCTTCGCGCGACAAGTTGGCGACGCCGGCGCCGCGGTCGACCGGGCCGATCGGCTGCGCCTGGACAACACCGGCCTGGCCAGCCAGGTCGAGGACCTCCAGCAGGAGCTCGATCTCGTCCAGCGTCCGCAGTTCGTCGAGCAGCAGGCCCGCGCCAATGGGCTGGGCGGCAAGGGCGAGCACCCGTTCGTCCTGGGTCCCGGCGCGACGGCCCTGGGCGTCGATGCGCCCGGCTCGGCGGCGGTCCGTCTGGGCGCGGCACCGAGCCGCGGTTCACCCCTTGACGCCTGGCTGGATCTTCTCTTCGGCCCCAGCGGCTGACCGTCGTTCGGTCCGGCCCTAACGCGGGCCGGCCAGAGCGATGGCCCTCGGTGGCGGGAAATCGGCGAGGAGGTCGTCGGCGCGAACCTGGAGCAGCTCGACCGACTCGGGCAGGCCATGGAGCCGCCAGGTACCGAGGCTGGCGAGCGCGATGCCCTCCGGCAGTGAATCGAGGAGCGCGTCGCGCGCGGCCGACGAGACGACGATCTGGCCACCGTGTGCCGACGTGCACACCCGCGCCGCGGTGTGGACGGCGAGGCCGATGTAGCCAGTCTCGGTCAGGGTCGGCCGACCGGTGTGGAGACCGATCCGAACGCGCAGGTCGACGCCTTCGTCCCAGGCATGGCCCATGACTCCGCGCTGAATGGCGAGCGCGGCGTTGAGCGCCGCACCAGCGCTTCCGAATGCGGCGAAGAGCTCATCGCCGCGAGCGTCGACCTCGCGGCCGCCGGCGCGCCGGACCGCGGTTCGCTGGAGGCGGCGGAGCTGGCTCAGGACCGGGCCGTAGGCATCTCCGAGCCGATGCAGCAGCTCGGTCGAGCCCTCGATGTCGCTCAGCGCGAAGGTGACCTGGCCGCGCGGCAGCTTGTGTTCGGGTCGGAGCTGTGCGCCGACGAACCCGAGGGGCATGATCCCGAGCTTCTTGGCCGCCTTGAGGAGCCGCATCCGGGCTCGGTCCCGGGCGGCCTCGTCCTCGAAGCTGACCCGGTTGAAGCGGGCCAGCGCGTTGCGAACGTGCGCCTCGTCGTGGATCGGCAGGATCCGCCGACCCCGGGAGTCGACGTAAGCGAACGCACTGTTTGGCAGGCCTGCCCGTTCCCGCGCTCCGAGCGATGGCATGGTGCAATGATCGTGCGTTCTTCCGGTCGGCGCCAATGGCTTCGGGGGGTCGATCCCCGCTCACCGGACGCTCGTTCGGGCGACGTTTCAACAAAGCGGCCTGGACCGGGACCAACGGGCCCTTCCGTCAACGACCCCACCCTTGATGGGGCTAGGCGCTATCGAAGAGGTCGAACTCGCGGCAGGAGGTCGTCGCGTGGTCGACCTTCGCTGCAGGCGGCCCAGCCGACGAGATCTGGGCGCGGCCCGAACAGCACGAAGGCCCGCTCGGCGCGCCGTGGCCCTGCCTTGAGGCCGCGTTCCGTTCGAAAGCCGCTCGCGGTGGCTGGCTGGAGGGCCGCCGATGGCGCGACAAGGCCCCGGCGCCCTCGCGCGCGCATCTGACGCGCCTCGCGCTGGCAGTCGTCATACGTTGATGTACCGCCCATCAGCGTCGAGGTGTCGAGGCGTGGTCGCGCACGTGGGGGACGGGGCAACTCGATCGACCAGAGGGACCGAGCGACACCCACAAGGTCCGCAGGGTCGGTGATCTCCTCGTGTCTGAGGAATTCGGCCCAGGCGCCATCGGGCGTCTCCGCGAAGTAGTGCACGGGTCCTGTCCCGAGACCGTGCCAGCGAGCGGCAGGCTGAGCCGTCGCTTCCCAGAGAAACGGAAATCGAGGATCTCCGTGGCGAAAGACGATCACGTGGCGGCCCCGACACCGGCGAGAGAAGCCGCAAGCTGGCGGACCCTCTCAACGTCCGGAGAAGCGGGATCCCAGTCTGTTCCGAGGACTTGTCGCGGCGAACGGCCCTCGAGCTGTGTCCGTTCGCGCTCGAACCAGCGCCGAGCACCAAACTCGTTGTACGCGCCCGCGAGGTCAGACAGGACCAGCGCGAGCCAATGGATTCGAGCCGCAAGCTCGTCCGGCCACTTGCGCGAGCCGGCGACATAGCGTCCCAAGCTGACGCCCGACGTCCCAGTCAAGACCGCGACGTCCTCCCGGCCGAAGACGCGCAGAAGTTCCGGCAGCTCGCGGTCTGGCAACGGCGACTCTGTAAGTGAGTCATCCAATCGCTCGATGAGCGCGGCGAGCCGGTTGGGTCGGCTAACTCCCTGAAGGAGCGCGACTGCCGCATCCTGACCAATTCCTGCGGCGGAAGCCTCCTGCGCGATCCTGCGAACGAGTTCAAGGTCAAGTCGGTCCACGTTTTCAGCGTCGCCAAGCAGTCCCAGTGCGAGCGCTCGCCGGAGCAACCGAATTGCCGGGTCGACAAGGGTCGGGCGATCGAGCGGAGCCTCGACGGTAGAGATTCGGACAGAAGCCATATACCGAAGTCTAACCGCGTCGTGGGCTTCGTCAAGCGTGTGGGCGGTCGCCGAATCGGCCCGCGGCCCAGGGGTACAGCGGCGACGATCGAGATGCGGGGCTTAGAATCAGCGACCATCGCTGGAGGAGGGAGAGGTCAATGCCGCTCTATCTGACGAAGTTCAGCTACACGCCCGATACATGGGCCCGCCTGATCGACAAGCCGGAAGATCGGCGAGCTGCCGCGCAGCGATACATCGAGTCCGTCGGCGGCAAGCTTCACGGCTTCTGGTATGCGTTCGGCGACCATGACGGCTACAACCTATGGGAGGCGCCCGACAACGTGTCGATGGCGGCCGTCGCGGTGGCGATCGGTGCAGGCGGAGCACTCGACTCGATTCAGACGACCGTGCTGCTCACCGTCGAGGAGACGCTGGCGGCGCTCGAGAAGGCACAATCGATCAAGTACAAGCCGCCCGGCAGCTAAGGCCAGCCAGGTCCCCGTCGTCTCCTCGCCGCAGTCGGACCGAGGTCCTAGCCGTCACAACAGCAGGGCTATTTAGCGGCCCCGATAGTTATGTAACGTTCGATAGTCATGCGCTCTTGCGCCGGCGGTTGCCGCGTTGGATCACGCTCGGTAAGCTTGGCCGCCGTGGCGGAGTAGCTCAGTGGTAGAGCAGGGGACTCATAAGCCCTTGGTCGGTGGTTCGAATCCGCCCTCCGCTACCAAACGATCGCGGTCCGTCACATGCGAGGACGGGCGTGCGAGTCGTTAGAGGGGCAGCCGTCGCGGTCGGTATGGCAATCGTCCTTGCGGGATGCGCTGCGCCGGCACCCAGCGCAACCAGCCCGCCGAGCACCGGCGTCGTGACGCCGGTCCCGGAGGCTGCGGCAACACCCGATCTGGCCTCATTCGGGATCCCCGAGACGGTCGGCTCGTGGCACCTGGTTGGCGAGGCGCAGGACTTCAACACCAGCGGTCCCACCGGCGCGATCATTACCGAGGCTGGCGGGGATCCGACGAACGTTCAAGACCTGTTTGTTCAGGCATCGGCAGGCTCGGACACGCTCACCTTCGATGCCCTCCGCACACCAGGAACGTCGTTCGAAGCCTTCGTCGCGGCTGCCGCGCCGCGGATCGCAGCCCTCGGGACGACCCAGCGCTCGAGCCGGTCCGTCGCCGGTTGGATGGTGATCCGCTACGCCACGCCCCCTGACTACGGCGATCTACCTCGTACCCTTGACTACGCGAGTCGCGGCGACGTGATCTTGACCTTTGGGAACTGGACCGACGAGCAGCTCGCCGGGTTCCTCGCCGCGTGGCCGTAGGCCTCCACGACAAGACGATCGCGAGCCGTTCCGGGCGGGACGCGAGCCGCGGCCGGTGACCGACCCACGACCCCGACCGGGGCGTACTCATGGACGAGGGGCGCCAGCCATCGGTCATCGGGCTGTCACGGGGCCTGGCGCTATACTCGCTTCACGGCTGCGGCGTTCGAGTCGCCAGTCGCTCTCACTCGATCCGGAGGCTTTTGTTCTTGAACGCAAAGTTCGCTCGCAACGGGATCGTGATGCTGGTCCTCATCATCGGGACCCTCGCGCTCCTGTGGACGTGGCTGTCCAGCTCCACCCCCAGCAACGCCGTTGGGTACTCGAAATTCCTCAGTGACGTCCAGGCCGGCAAGGTCAAGACGGTCGAACAGCAGCAGGACACCCTCACCGTCACCACCCAGAGCGGGACCTACACCGTCACCGTCCCGTCATACGTGCTGACCCAGGTCTACCAGGACATGCAGAACGCGGCCAAGGCGGGCAACGTCCAGCTGACCGACGACGTCTACAAGGCGAAGCCCGCGCCCGACACGTCGTGGCTGCAGATCCTGCTGACCACGCTGTTCCCGATCCTGCTCATCGTCGGGTTCATCCTGTTCATGATGCGCCAGGCCCAAGGCACGAATAACCAGGCCCTCAGCTTCGGCAAGAGCCGGGCCCGGATGTTCCTCGGCAACAAGACCGTCGTGACCTTCAATGACGTCGCCGGCGTCGACGAGGCCAAAACCGAGCTCCAGGAAGTCGTCGAGTTCCTGAAGTACCCCGAGAAGTTCAACTCCCTCGGGGCGCGCATTCCGCGGGGCGTCCTGCTGGTTGGCCCGCCCGGAACGGGCAAGACCCTGATGGCCCGCGCCGTCGCCGGCGAGGCCGGGGTGCCGTTCTTCTCCATCTCGGGCTCGGAATTCGTCGAGATGTTCGTGGGCGTCGGCGCCAGCCGGGTCCGGGACCTGTTCGATCAGGCCAAGCGGAACAGCCCCTGCATCGTCTTCGTCGACGAGATCGACGCGGTCGGCCGCCAGCGCGGTGCCGGCCTGGGGGGCTCGCACGACGAGCGCGAGCAGACCCTCAACCAGATCCTGGTCGAGATGGACGGCTTCGACACCAACACCAACGTGATCGTCGTCGCCGCGACCAACCGCCCCGACGTCCTCGATCCGGCGCTGCTGCGGCCCGGTCGGTTCGATCGCCAGGTCATCCTGGACCGGCCCGACATGCGCGGCCGGACGGCGATCCTCAAGGTCCACACCAAGGGCAAGCCGCTCGACAAGTCGGTCGACATCGACGGCGTCGCCAAGCAGTCGCCGGGCTTCTCGGGAGCCGACCTGGCCAACCTTGTCAACGAGGCGGCCATCCTCTCGGCACGGCGCAACAAGAAGGTCATCGGCATGTCCGAGTTCCAGGAGGCGCTCGAGCGGATCGTCGCCGGTCCGGAGCGGCGCAGCCGGGTGATCAGCGACGCCGAGAAGAAGATTATCGCCTTCCACGAGGGTGGTCACGCGGTCGTGATGCGCGTCCTGCCCAAGTGCGACCCGGTCCAGAAGGTGACCATCATCAGCCGGGGGATGGCCCTCGGCTACACGATGGGCCTGCCCATGGAGGACCGCTACCTCAAGAGCAAGACCGAGTTCGAGGACGAGATCGCCGGGATGCTCGGGGGCAACGCCGCCGAGCGACTCATCTTCGGGGACACGACCACCGGCTCCTCCAACGACATCGAGAAGGCGACCGACCGGGCCCGCCGGATGGTCACCGAATACGGCATGAGCGACCGGCTCGGCCCGCTTTCGTTCGGGAAGCGCGACGAGCTCGTGTTCCTCGGACGCGAGATCGGCGAGCAGCGGAACTACTCGGACGACGTCGCCAAGACGATCGACGAGGAGGTCCGGGCGATCATCGATCGCGCCTACGAACGCGCGATGGAGACGCTCACCACCCACCGGGCGCGTCTCGAGGCGCTGGCTGAGAAGCTGGTCGCCGAGGAGACCGTCGATGGGCCCGACTTCGAGGCGCTGTTCAGCGACCTCCCGCCCAAGGAGAACACCCACGGCCTGGCCCCGAGCATCGTCGCTCCGGGCGTGACCGATCCGGCCCCGACTCCGACCCCGGCACCAAACCCGGCCTGAGCCGGCGCTCCAGCGCGACGGACGAGCCCGACGGCTCGTCCGTTTCGATTCCGGGGCCTGGCTGACCGCGTCGGACCGCGCAACCGGCTACGATCGAGGCCACGGCAATCCCGACCATTCGCCGACCCTGGAGGACCCATGGCCGTCACCGACGTTGACGTTGAGACCTTTCTCCAAGCCAACCGCGAGGCGCTCCTGGCGAGCTTCATCGACTTCCTGAGCATCCCCAGTGTGTCGGCCGACCCGGCCTACGCGGCCGACTGCCGGCGGGCCGCCGACTGGCTCGTCGAGCGGCTGCGGGCGATCGGGCTCGACCACGTCGAGGCGTCGGAGACAGGCGGTCACCCGATCGTGTACGCGGATTGGCTCGCCGCCGAGGGCGCGCCCACGGTGGTGGTCTACGGTCACTACGACGTCCAGCCAGTCGACCCGCTCGCGGAGTGGAGCTCGCCGCCGTTCGAGCCGGCCGTCGTCGGAGAACGCGTCCTGGCGCGCGGAGCGAGCGACGACAAGAGCAACATCACGATCTTCATGCAGGCCGTGGAGGCGCTCCTGGCGACGCGCGGCCGGCTGCCGATCAACCTCCGCTTCGTGTTCGAGGGCGAGGAGGAATCCGCCTCTGTCCACCTCCAGCCTTGGCTCGAGGCGAACCGTGACCGTCTCGGCGGCGACCTCGCGATCATCAGCGACGTCGGCTTCTTCGAAGGCAACATCCCCGCCCTGACCATCGGGCTGCGCGGCCTGATGTACGCCCAGATCGACGTGGTGGGCCCCTTCCAGGACGTCCACTCGGGGGTCTACGGCGGGGCGATCGCCAACCCGGCCAACGCCCTGGCGGGCATCATCGCGGCACTCAAGGGCCCCGACGGCCGGATCCGGGTGCCGGGCTTCTACGACGATGTGGTCCCCCTCGACGAAGCGGATCGGGCGGCCTATGCGGCCCTTCCCTTCGACGACGAACCCTATCGCGCCGCCCTGGCGGTCCCCGAGCTGGTCGGCGAGGCGGGCTACTCGACGCTGGAACGCAAGAGCGGGCGGCCGACGCTCGACGTCAACGGCATCTGGGGCGGCTACCAGGGCGAGGGCACCAAGACGATCATCCCTGGGCACGCCAGCGCCAAGATCAGCAGCCGGCTCGTCCCGGACCAGGATCCCGACCGGATCTTCGAGCTGCTGCGGGCCTACGTCGAGGAGATCTCGCCGCCCGGCGTGCGTGTCACCGTCCAGGATCTCGGTGGCGGGCATCCGGTTCGTGCCTCGATCGACCACTGGGCCGTGGCGGCGGCCGGCCGGGCGCTGGAGTCGACGTTTGGGCAGGCACCGGTCTTCATCCGCGAGGGTGGCTCGATCCCGTTCGTGGCCACCTTCGAGCAGATCCTCGGCCTCCCGGTCGTCCTCCTCGGGTTCATGCCCCCCAACGGGAACTTCCACGCTCCCAACGAGTGGATGGACCTGGCCAACTTCGAGGGCGGAATCCGGACCGTCATCGCCTACTTCGACGAGCTCGCGGCCTCGGCGCCATAGCCCATTTGGGTGGGCGGCTATGTGAGCAATGGTCCGCTGATCCGCCTGCGGGCCGATGCTAGAGTGCCCAGACCGGCATCACGAGAGGACCACGAATGACGACCGAGGCAGCCGAACCGAACGCCGCCGCCGCGCCCAAGGGGACCTGGCGACTCGACACCCCCAACGGCAGCATGACTCCGCGCTCGGCGCTCGACGTGCTGGTGGACCTCAACGACAAGGTGGTCAGCGGCAGGGTCGGTGAGTACCAGCCGGTCCCGCTCGGGTTCACGCCCCTCGACAAGACCATCGGCAGCGGTCTGCGCGCCGGCGAGCTGATGCTCATCGGCGGGGCCCAGGGAACGGGCAAGACCACGATGGCCCTCCAGATGGCCCGCAACATCGCGTCGGGCGGCCAGGCCAACGTCCTGTACATCTGCTTCGAGCACGAGGAGCAGTACCTCCTCAACCGGCTCATCGCCATGGAGTCGGCGCTGGCGCACCTGCCCCACAAGACCGGGGCGATCAAGATCCAGGACGTTCGCAAGGAGATCCTGGGCTCGTGGGTCGCCGACGAGCAGGGTGCCGCCCAGCTGGCCAACAACCCGCGCCTGCGACCCTCGCTCGACCGGATCGCGCGCTACGGCCAGAGCCTGTTCCTGGTTCGCGGCACCCAGACCGCGAGCACGATCGACAACATCCGCAAGCTCGTCGAGCAGCATCGCGAGCTGTCCGGCGGCCGGCGGCTCGTCGTCGTCGTCGACTACATGCAGAAGGTGCCGGTCTTCCCCGAGCCGCCGACCGAGTCGGAGAAGGTGACCTTCGTGGTGAACGGGCTCAAGGACGTGGCCCTCTCCGAGGACGTCCCGATGATCGCCATCGTGGCCGCCGACAAGGAAGGCCTCAAGGCCGCCCGCCTGCGCAACCATCACCTGCGCGGCTCGTCGGCGATCAACTACGAGGCCGACATCATCCTGATCCTCAACGAGAAGTATCAGATCGTGGCCAAGGTCAACATCGAGTTCAACCCGTACCAGGCGCAGCGCTTCCGCGACTGGATCGTGGTCTCGGTCGAGAAGAACCGCGGCGGTCAGGACAACGTCGACATCGAGTTCGAGAAGCACTTCGAGTTCTCCTGCTTCGACGCCAACGGCCGGGCGGTTCAGGAGAAGCTGATCGAGGAACGCCTCTACAACGATTAGCGCCGCGCGCCGGCCGCCATCCGGGG
Organism: Chloroflexota bacterium; assembly: GCA_034666965.1. Classification (GTDB taxonomy): domain Bacteria; phylum Chloroflexota; class Limnocylindria; order Limnocylindrales; family CSP1-4; genus Chersky-267. Next base: position 10,395 of record JAXDKT010000153.1, read on the forward strand.
GCGGTGGCTGCGCCCACGCATGCAGCGGCGCCTCGCGGCGTTGCCGGCCGCGAGGGTCGAGGCGCGGTATCGTTCGGGGATGCCCCAGCCGTTGCCGACCTTTCCCGACGTGGTCGAGATCGTCGTCGAGATCCCCCGCGGTAGTCGCAACAAGTACGAGTGGGACGAGCGGGCCGGCGTGTTCCGCCTGGATCGCGTGCTGAGCTCGGCCGTCTTCTACAACTTCGACTACGGGTTCGTCGAAGGGACTCGAGCCGACGACGGCGATCACACCGATGCGCTGTTGATCATCGACGAGCCGACCTTCACCGGTGTCCACGTCAACGCTCGTCCGATCGGCGTCCTCGAGATGCGCGACGAGAAGGGCGCCGACTACAAGGTCCTGTGCGTCGCGCTGGGCGATCCCAATCAGGCCCACATCGACCGCCTGGACCAGATGCGGCCCCACCGGCTGGTCGAGATCGAGCACTTCTTCGAGACCTACAAGCTGCTCGAGGACAAGACCGTCGAGGTGCTCGGCTGGCAGGACCGCGACCGCGCACTCGAGATCCTGCGAACCGATCGGATGGCCTGGGAACGGGAGTCGGGGCCGGCCTCGACCGGCCGCGGATGACTTCACGGGGCGACCCGTTCGCCGGGATCCCGGGCCGGCGAATCTTCGTGGCGGTGCCGGTCTCGGCCGAGGCGCGCGAGGCGATCGAGGCCATCGTGGCGAGCGTCCGCGGTCTGGCCGACCCGGGCGAGCGCGAAGTCCGCTGGGTCCGTCTGGACGGACTCCACGTGACCCTCCGGTTCATCGGCCCCACCCTGGAGCCGCGGATCGCCGACGCCCTCGAGGCCGTGCGCGCGGCCGCCGCTGCCAGCGTCCCGTTCGAGGCGGCCATCGCCGGGGGCGGTGCGTTTCCGGTGCCCGACCGACCGCGGGCCCTGTGGTTGGGCATTGGCCAGGGGGCGGCGGAGCTGACCGCCCTCACGCACGCCGTGGATCGGGAGCTGGCCGCCCGTGGCTGGGCAGCCGAGGGCCGGCCGTTCCGGCCCCATCTCACCCTGGCCCGGTCGGACGGGATCGGGTCCGGCGCCCGGACCGCCGAGCGACTGGTGGCCGCGTCCGCCGGTCTCGACATCCGCTGGCCCGTCGACCGGCTGGCCTTGTTCGAGAGTGTCACCGGCGGTGGGCCGGCCCGCTACATGCCGATCGGCGAGGCACCCTTCCGGGGTCCCCAACCGGCCAGCTGAGGCGTCTCCACCGGAGCGCACTCTGCTAGCATCGACCCCATCGGTACGTGCCCGCCTCGGGGTCTGCGACGAGCCTCCCGCCCTCGTTCCCGGAAGGAGCCCGCGATCGACGACACCGTCGGCCAACACGTCCGCGTCGTGCTGGCTCTCGGGATCGTGAACCTGCTACTCGCGCTGACGGCGGCGCTTCTGACCGGCCTGCCCGGGCTCCGCTGAGAGCTCTTGCGAACGCGCGCCGGGCGGGCGTAGGCTGTCCCTCCCTCGTCCGTCGGCCGGGGTCTGCTGGGAGGCATGATCATGGCCGAGTCGAGCTCGCGACGGACCAAGTTCGTCCTCGACGAGGATCGCATCCCGCGGACCTGGTACAACATCGCCGCCGACCTGCCGGTGCCGCCGGCGCCGGTCCTCCATCCCGGGACCGGCCAGCCGATCGGCCCCGCCGACCTCGCCCCGCTGTTCCCGATGGCACTCATCGGCCAGGAGGTCAGCACCGAGCGTGAGATCGAGATCCCCGATCCGGTCCGCGACGCCTATCGCCTGTACCGTCCGAGCCCGCTCTATCGGGCCCATCGACTCGAGCGGGCGCTCGATACGCCGGCCCACATCTACTACAAGTACGAGGGCGTCAGCCCGGCCGGCAGCCACAAGCCCAACACCGCCATCGCCCAGGCCTTCTACAACAAGGAGGAGGGCACCCGCCGGATCGCGACCGAGACCGGCGCCGGGCAGTGGGGGACCGCGCTGGCATTCGCCGCCGCCCTGTTCGGGCTGGAGGTCAAGGTCTACATGGTCCGGGCGAGCTACGACCAGAAGCCGTATCGCCGGATGCTCATGGAGACCTACGGCGCGGAGGTCGTGGCCAGCCCGTCACTGACCACGGAATACGGTCGAACGGTGCTCGGCGAGACGCCCGACAATCCCGGCTCACTGGGCATCGCGATCAGCGAGGCGGTCGAAGATGCGGCCACCCGCGATGACACCAAGTACGCCCTGGGCTCGGTCCTCAACCACGTCCTGCTCCACCAGACGGTCATCGGCCAGGAGACCATCCTCCAGATGGAGATGGCCGGCGAGGAGCCGGACATGATCATCGGCTGCGCCGGCGGCGGCTCGAACTTTGCCGGGATCTCGTTCCCGTGGCTCGGGCTCAACTTCCGCGAGGGCAAGAACTATCAGGTCGTCGCGGTCGAGCCGGCGGCCGCACCCAGCCTGACCCGGGGCGTCTACGCCTACGACTACGGCGACACGGCCAAGCTGGCTCCGATGGTCAAGATGTTCACCCTTGGCCATGACTTCATCCCCGAGCCGATCCACGCCGGCGGGTTGCGCTATCACGGGATGTCGCCCCTTGTGTCCCTGCTCAAGGAGCACGGCTTCATCGAGGCCCGCAGCGTTCACCAGCGGGCGAGCTTCGAGTCGGGCGTGCGGTTCGCCCGGACCGAGGGCATCCTGCCGGCGCCGGAGCCGACCCACGCCATCAACGTGGCCATCGAGGAGGCCCTCCAGGCCAAGGTCGAGGGCCGGCCAAAGGTGATCCTGTTCAACCTGTGCGGCCACGGTCATTTCGACCTGAGCGCATACGAGCGCTATCTCAGTGGCCAGATGGAGGATTACGAGTACCCGATCGAGAAGGTCGAGGCCGCGCTCGCCGCGCTGCCGAAGGTCTGATCGCCGGCGATCGTCCAAGTGGGGGTAGCATCCGGAAACCATGCCAAGACTCGCATGCTGGTCATGCGGTCGGCAGATCTACACGGTCTCGCCGATCGAAGCCCTCTTCGCCGAAGAGCGTCGCTGTCCCCGCTGCGGGGCCTACCTGAACGCCGAGCGGCGCGAGACCGAGCGACGCGACACCCTGCGCCGGATGAACCCGCCCGATGAGCCGGGACCGCCCGAGCCGCCACAGGAGCGGCGGGTCTCCGAGCGTCGCGCCAACCAGCGCCGATCGGGTGGCTCCTCGAGTGGTCGGTCCAACAATGGGGGCGGCGGCTGGGTCGATTGATCCTCAGGGGTAGAGGCGATTCTCGACCGACGGAGGCTCGACCAGCCCGTGCCGCAGGGCGTAGACCACCGCCTCGAGCTTCGAGTGCACGTGGAGCTTGGCGGTGATGTTCTGGACGTGGGTCCGGAGCGTGTTGGGGGTGATCGTCAGGTCCTGACAGATCTCCTTTGTCGTCCGCCCGGCGCTCAGCGCGCGCAGGATTTCCAGCTCGCGAGCGGTGAGCGGCTCCGCCTGCGCCGTCTCGCTGCCCTGGACCCGGGCCATCCTGACCCGCAGCGCGATCTTGGCGATGACCGATGGCGGCAGGAGGGTCTCACCGGCGTGGGCGGACCGGATCGCCCCCAGGATCTCGTCGAGCGTGGCGGTCTTGGCCAGGAAGCCATCCGCGCCGGCCTGGATCGAGTCGAGAATGGTCTCGTCGTCATCGTGGGCGGTCAGCATGATCACCAGCGCTTTCGGCCAGCGCGCCTTGACCGCCCGGGTCACCTCTGCACCGGTGCCGTCCGGCAGGGCGTAGTCCATGAGCACGATGTCGACCGCGTCGCGCAGTCGCGTCCTGGCGTCGGCTGCGGAATAAGCGGTGCCCACGACCGTGATCCCGGGCTCACCAGCCAGCAGATGGCTGAGGGCGTCGGCCAGGGCCCGGTGGTCGTCGACCAGGAGGATCCGGATCGAACGAGCTTCGAGGTTCGAGAGCGCGCGGCGTCCGCTGGGGACCCGGCCCGGCGGCAGGTCATCGGGGCGGGGTAGCGCGTACACGCTCACGTTCGAATTCTAGCGTCCCGCTTGGGTCGCCGGACCGCGCCGGCGCAGTCCGGCGGGACGGCCCCGATCCAACCTGCGATGATCGCCCGCGTGCGGATCGCGATCGTCGGATTCGGGCTCATCGGCGGGTCCATCGCCCGCGCGTTGAGACGTCCCGGAGCCGCCCTGGACGTGCCCGAGGGCATCGAGCTGGTGGCCTGGAGCCGCCGGGCGGAGGGGCCCCGGTCCGCCCTGGCGGAAGGAACCGTCGACGGCGCGCCGGACGAACTCGCGACGACGATCGACGGCGCCGACCTGCTCGTGCTCGCGACGCCACCGACGATCTCGATCGAGCTCCTCGGCGAGCTCGGCGGTCCGCTCCGATCGCGGCTGGCGGCGGGGGCCGTCGTGACCGACGTGAGCAGCACCAAGCGGGCGATCGTCGAGGCGGCCGACGGGCTCGAGCTCCGGTTCGTGGGCGGGCACCCGATGGCCGGGCGCGAGACCAGCGGGTTCGAGGCATCGCTCGCGGAGCTCTTCGTCGATCGGCCCTGGGTCGTCTGCCCAGGGATCGCGGCCGAGCCCGAGGACGTTGTCCTGGTCGAGCGCCTGGCCCGCTGGTGTGGGGCGCGACCCATGCGTCTCGACCCGGGCATCCATGACGCGGCCGCGGCGGCCGTCAGCCACGTGCCGCTGATCGTGGCCTCCGCGCTGGTCGAGGCCCTGGCAGATGGCCCGGCCTGGCCGGTGGCCTCCACGCTTGCGGCCAGCGGCTGGCGCGACATGACCAGGCTCGCCCGGGGCGACCCGGGGATGGGCGCCGGGATCGCGCTCACCAACGCCGCCGAGATCGCCGCCGGGCTGCGTCGGGTGCGCACGGTCCTCGACGAGTGGATCGCCACGCTGGACGCGCCCGGCCCCGAGCTGGAGGCCATCGTCGAGCGGTTGGCGGACGCGCGCCGGCGCCTGGACCCCTCGTGACCCTGGCCGGCACTGCGGAGCTCGTCTACGTGGTCCCGCGCGAGGTCGTCATTCCCGGCCCGCACGGCTGGCTGGGGATCCGGAGCTTCGCCGAGGAGGCGGTCTTGGAGACGATCGCCTCGGCCGGCCGGTTCGCCCCGCGCCCGGATATGGAGGGCGATCCCGCCTTCAAGCAGATCATCCCGTACCTCGTCCTGCGCGACGGCCAGCGCTGGTTCCTGATGCAGCGGACCCGCGGCGGGGCCGACAGTCGTCTCCACGATCGCTGGTCCATCGGAGTCGGCGGACATCTCAACCCCGGCGATGCCGGCGTGGCCGGCGGTCTTGCTCGCGAGTGGCGCGAGGAGCTCAAGGCTGAATTCGCGCCCGACTTTCGGTTCGTCGGGCTGCTCAACGACGACACCACGGAGGTTGGGCGGGTCCATCTCGGCGTGGTCTTCGAGGCCGACGCGGTCGGTCGTCCGGTGACGGTCCGCGAGACCGACAAGCTGCGCGGCGGGTTTGCCTCCTCCGAGGAGATCCGGACCGTCCGCGACCAGCTCGAGACATGGAGCCGGATCGCCTTCGACGAGCTCGACCAGCCACGCGGTCGCTGACCCCGTACCACGGTCCCATGGTCGGATCCTCGTCGCCTGTGCCTATAATCCGCTCTGGCGCGTGCGGCCCCGCACCACCACCCAGCAGGGGAGCCCATGCCGGCCAAGATCCTCGTCGTCGACGACGACCCGAACGTTCAGCGAGTGCTGACGTACACGCTCAAACAGGAAGGCTACGAAGTCCTCGTCGCGAACGACGGTGCCGAGGGCTTCAAGCTGTGGAGCACCGAGGAACCCTCGCTCATCCTCCTCGACGTGATGCTCCCCAAGCTCGACGGCTACCAGGTCGCGACCAAGATCCGAGCGGAGGAGACCTCCGCCCACGTCCCGATCATCATGCTCACCGCCGAGCGCGAGATCGAGCAGCGCGTCCGGGGGTTGCGAGCGGGCGCCGACGACTATCTGATCAAGCCGTTCCACCAGGCCGAGCTGCTCGCCCGGATGAAGAGCCTGCTGGCCCGGTTCGCGCCGCGTGAGGGCCTCGTCGGTCGACCCCCGCTTGGCCGGGTGATGGCGTTCTACGGCGCCAAGGGCGGGGTCGGCACGACCACGATCGCGATCAATGCGGCGATCGCCCTCCATCGCGAGCTCGGCCGGAAGGTCGTCCTGGTCGACGGCAACCTCCAGTTCGGGGACCACCGGGTCTTCCTCGACCTGGGCCTCGATCGCAAGAGCATCCTCGACGTGGTCACCGCGACCTCGATCGACGCCGACATCATCAAGTCGGTGGTGGTCCGCCACGACTCCGGGATCGACCTTCTTCTGGCCCCGCCCTCGCCCGAGACGGCCGAGCTCGTCACCGAGCAGCACATCCCGCTGATCCTCGACAACCTGCGCACGCTGTACGACTACGTGATCATCGACATCGACAAGCGGCTCGACGAGGTCAACCTCAAGATCCTCGATGCCGCCGACGTCTTCTTCGTGGTCATGACGGCCGACCTGTCGTGTCTCAAGAACGTTCGGCTCGTGCTGGAGACGGTCGGCCATCTCGGGGTCGAGCAGCAGAAGGTCCGGCTCGTGCTCAACCGCTCGAATGCGTTCACCGGGATCAACGTCAAGAACGCCGAGAGCGCTCTCAAGCGACCGATCGACCACCAGATCCTGAACGAATACCGCGGGGCGATCAGCGCCCTCAACAGCGGCTCGCCGTTCATGTTCACGAAGGCCGATTCGCCCCTGGGCCGATCGCTCCACGACTTCGCCCGGGCGATCGACAAGGCCGCGGCCACCGGCGAGGCCCCCCAGCTGGCGGCGCGGGCTCGCTGATCCGCTGGGGTCAGCGCCCTGGCCGGGCGAGTCGCCAGCCCAGGCCAACCACGACGGCACCCACCAGCACGATCAGGAGCAGGAGCGGCACCCCGCCCGAGCTCGCCCCGATCGGCTCTGGCGTGGCAACGCCGGCCGATGGCGAGGCGGCCGGGATCGACGCCGCGGCAGGCGACGGAGTCGACGAGG
>JAXDKT010000154.1:0-13851 GCA_034666965.1 Chloroflexota bacterium
CGCCGGCACCGAAGCCGCGGGCACCGACGCTGCCGGCCCCGAGCAGGACGCCAGCAGACCGGCGATGGCAACGACCGCCAGGACTCTTCGCCCGGTTCCAGCCATCCTCTCCTCCTCGCCAGGCGCGCGTCGTGGCACGACGACCCTTCGGGACGTCCGCATGCCGCCTTGGCTGATCCAGCATTGGGCGCCCTTGCCCCGGCTTCTATACTCGCAACCAGCCATTCTCGAGGTTCGCCTTGACCATCCCTGACTACACCGCACCGGCCTTGCCCGAGAGCGCCACGCGAGTGACAGTCCGGCTCGAGGGTGCTCCTGACGGCGACCGCCATTGGTGGCGGAACCGTGCGGACCGATGGTTCTCCCGGCTCGGTGCCAACCCGCGCTTCATCCAGCTGCTGCTCGACCTGGCCGGCGTCGGCTTCATCGTCATCGCCTTTACGGAGACCGCACTGTCGGCGGAATTCATGTTCCATTGCGTCTTCGTGATGCTGGTCCTGCATGCGTTCCTGTTCGGGTTGCGCGGCACGTTGTTGCGCATCGTCCTGGCTTCGATCCCACTCCTCCTGTATGCGGACGCCAAGGCCTTCGGGCTGAACGAGCCGGCGCTCGAGCTGACCGAATGGCCATTGATGTTCGTCATCGCGGCGCTGGTGGCCTGGATGGCGGACAGACGCAACTCGACCTCGCTGCGCTACGCGGCGCTGTTTCGTCGCGCCAGCGAGCGGCTGCTCACCGTCGAGGAGGACGAGCGGCGCCGAATCGCCGGCGAGCTCCACGACGGCGTGGGGCAGGTGCTCACGGCGCTGACCCTGACCCTCGACTCGGCGGACGCCGAGCCGGACGTCGAGGTCGCCCGCCGGCGGTATGCCTCCGCTCGCGGACTGGCCGACGCTGCCCTGGCGGGAACGCGCGACCTGTCGCACCGGATCCGACCGGCGCGCCTCGAGGAGCGCGGCCTGGTCGCTGCCGTGCGCGACCTGGCGCTGCAGTCTGGCTTTCCGGTCGGGGTCCAAGCCGATGACGCCGCCGGCGATCCGCACGTGCTCGGTCCGACCGCGACGGTGGAGGTCTACCGCATCGTCCAGGAAGCGCTGGCCAACGCGGCCCACCACAGCGAGGCTTCCCGGGCCGAGGTCCGGATCACTCGCCAGGACGACCGGTTGACCGTGGTCGTCGCGGACGAGGGGCGAGGCTTTGATCCCGCCGAGGTACCGGAATCGGGCATCGGCATCGCGGGCATGCTGGAGCGAGCGCGCCTCCTGGGCGGTCAGCTCTCGATCGAATCGGCGCCGCTGGGCGGAACGCGTGTGACCGTCTCGCTTCCGACTCTGGCCACCACCATGGCCGGTTGATGACACCCATTCGGATCGGGATCGTCGATGACCACGCCCTCGTGCGGGAAGGCCTCCGGCTGATCCTGGACGCGCAGGCTGACATGGAGGTCGTGGGCGAGGCGAGCGACTCAGGCGCCGCGTTCTCCATGGCCGCCCTGTCCAAGCCCCACATCATGCTCGTGGATCTCACCCTCGACGGGTCGGACGGGGTCGCACTCGTGCGCGACCTCACGGTCCGCGACCCCAGGATTCGAGTGATCGCGGTGACGATGCATCACGATGAGGAAACCGTGCGACAGGCGTTCCTGGCCGGCGCGGCCGGCTACGTCGTCAAGGGTGCCGCCAGCACAGACCTCGTCGCGGCGCTGCGCGCCGTCGCCAACAACCAGCACTACGTCCACCCCGTCGTTGCCTCGGTCGTCGTGGTCGACTCCCTGCGCTGGCTGCGCCAGGCCGACCGACTGAGTCCCCGTGAGATCGAAGTCCTGCGCCTGGTCACAGCCGGACGAACCGCGGTGGAGACCGGCCGTGCCCTTGGAATCAGTGCCCACACGGTCAGGCGCCATCTGTCGAACATGGCGTCCAAGGTGGGCGTCCATGGCCGCGTCGCCTTGACCCGTTACGCGGTCGAGCATCACCTGGTCTATGACGAGGCCAGCCGGCCGCCCGCCTCGACCGGGGGCTAGCATCTGGACGATGCAGGTCCCGCCGCTCGGGCACCCAGCCGATCCTGGACGCCGTCAATTGAGCGCGCGTCGATGGACGCGGCGGCTCACCGTCGGGTTGGGCCTGATCCTGGTGATCGCCGGAGCAGGCTACGTCGCGATGGTGTCCCCGGGCGACCCATCCACAGCCGGACGAGTCTCGGGCTCCAGCCTCCACCCGAGCGACAACCCAGTCACGGGCACAGGGATCGGCCAGTCGGCGCCGGATTTCGTGGGCCCCGACGGCGACCGGGCGCCGCTCCTGGTGAGTCTCGACGGCAACCCGATTCGACTCCACGACTTCGCCGGCAGGCCACTCTGGATCGTCTTCTGGGCGACGTGGTGCACCCCCTGCCAACAGGAGGCCGGTGAGATTCGGGCCGCCTATCACGCCCACCGGGACGCTGGGCTCGCCGTGCTCGCCGTCGACATCCAGGAGCCGGCCGCCGCGGTCCGCGACTACGCGCTCAACCACGATCTGGATTACACGATCGGGCTCGATGCCACGGCCGCTGTGAGGGCCCTCTACGGCGGGTGGGGCCTGCCGTCCCACTTCTTCGTCGATGGAACCGGCGTGATCAGAGATCGGTACCTGGGGCAGATGACCGGGCAGCTCATGGAGCAGCACCTGCGGGCGATCATCGGGTCCTGAACCCATCCCCGCGCGGCGGGCACTACTTCTTGGCCGGCAGAGCCTGGAGCAGCGGTTCGATCTCGCTGCGGGTCACGACCGTGTCCCAGGAAGCCACGATCCGTCCGTCGGCGCCAATCAGGAACGTCCACGGCTCGCGGAGATCTCCATCGGCGGTCCGTAGCCAGTCCAGCGCGGCCTGGTTGACCTTGCCGGCCTCGAAGTCCCGGTAGATCTCCACGTGGATGAAGTCGGCCCGGTCGCCATACTGCCGCGCCAGCTCCGCGACCAGGTCGGTCACGGGGCCACAGAAACGGCTGACACAATAGACCGGCGTCGAGAAGACCACGAGCGCCGGGTGGCCCGCCTCGATTGCGTCCGCGATCGACGTGCGATGCAGCTCCGGATCCGGGATCGGCTGGCCGCTCGCCGCCCTGGAATCGATCGCCTGGAGGGGTACGCCCGGATCGCCGCTGACCGGATTGTGGGTGTGCGGCGCGAGTGCGCCCACGGTGATGACTGCGGGCAGGTCGCGAACGGTGAAGGCCGCGGCGGCATCGAACGGCGAGCCATCTCCCAGCGCACCGCGAGCGACGACCTGCCAGTAGCCCGCTTTGGGGAAGGTGATCGGCTGGACTGCGTAGACACCCCGCCCGTCGGCCGGCAGCGTGAGGGTGGGCGGCCGGCCGTCCCCCCCGGGCGAACCGGGGATCGCCAGGAAGTGGGCCGTCGTGTCGCCCGCGACGACCCGCGGTGACGCGGTCTCACCGTCACCACCGAGGTAGCTGAAGCTGACCCCGACGCCGCCGAAGCTGAGCCACCGATTGTCAGCGGTCAGGAGCGCAATGAGGAGCCGTCCCGGCTGGTCGGCGATCAGCTGGTAGCTGACAACCTCGGCGACGATGCCCTGGCCGGCCGACGGCGACGGGATCATCGGACTGTTTGCCGGGCCGGCACAGCCGGACAGGGTCACGAGGAGCAGCCCGAAGGCCACGGGCCAGGCGGCCCGTCTCCGCCAGGGCCTGTCCGTCATTGCGCGCATGCCGGCACCTCGACCCCGATTGCCTGCAGCGCCGCGTCCGTCGACGACCGGAGCTCGGTCAGGTCAGCGGTCAGTTCCGTAGCGTCGGCCGGACGGCTGAAATCGGCCTCGACCTTCTGCATCGCCTCGAGGACTCGCGCCGACCTCGTGCGGTCCAACCGGGGGTCGGCGGCCAGGCCATGGAGCGCCTGGTGGGCGACGTTGACGAAGGCCCGCTCGGCGGCGACCCGGTCGGGCAGCGCGAGGATCGCCGCGCACACGCCCGACGCGGACGCCGACAGGCCGAGCTGGGGCTGGCTCGGTGTTGCCGTCGCGTCCCCGGCGGGCGAGCAGGCGGCCAGCATCAGGCTGAACCCAACGAGGGCCAGACGCCAGGGCCTGCCCAACGGGCGGAGCGAGAGCCTGGCACGTAGTTGGCGCGACATCGCTTCTCAGCTGCCCTGCTCGGACGATGGCCTCGACAACGCAATGGGGCGACGGTGGTACCGCATACCGGATTCGAACCGGTGATCTCCGCCTTGAGAGGGCGGTGTCCTGGGCCTCTAGACGAATGCGGCGCCGAGATCGGGGCTCAGCGAGTGCGCCGGACCGGCCGGGATGATACCAGCGAGCCGTCAATCGGGGCAAACCCGAGGGAGCTCCGGGCGTGTTCGCGGCGGCCCGATCCGTGACTACAGCCGATGCGCCTCGAGGAAGGCCCGGACCGCGTCGGCGACCTGGCCGTGGCTGGCCTCGCCCAGGACCAGCCCGTAGTGCGAATGGGCCCCGAACGGTTCGTACTCGGCGCCGAGCCATTCCGCCAGCCGCTCGCTCGAGGCTTCGGCAACCTGGCGGTCGAGGCCGGCGCCGATCACCAGCCGGGGCACGCCCTCCAAGGCTCGCCGGTCGACCGACACACCGGCCAGCATCTGGCGCCGCGCCGCGCCGGCCTCGTGCGGTTTCTGTCCCAGCAGATGCTGGATGCGCAGGACGTCGGCCAGGGACAGGTCCCGGTTCTCGCGCAGGAGCTTCTCGGGCAGCACCTCCCAGCCGATGAGGGCCTTGCCATACGCCGGGGGAATCTCGCGGAGCTCGTGCGGCCGCGCCGGAGGACGCAGGTCCCGCGGCGGCTCGGCCGAAAGCAGGACCAGGCCGCCGACCTCGTGGCGCTCGGCCGCCTTGAGGGCCAGCAGACCACCCATGCCGTGGCCGACCAGGACGACCGACGAGCCCAGGCGCTCGATCGCGGCGACGACGTCGTCGGTGTAGGTCTCGAACGAGAGCGTCGCCGGATCGGCCGTCTGGGACCAGAAATGGTTGCGCAGGTTGAGGGCATGGCCCTCCCAGCCGCGCCCCGCGAAGTAGCCCAGGTAGCGCTCCCACAACCACGAGCCACCCAGCTCGCCGTGAAGGAACAGGAGCGGTCGGCGGCGAGAGCGACGCTCAGGCAGCCACGACTCGATATACAGGCCGCGCTCGACGAGCTCGATCTCGTCCTTGCGGACGGGCCGGCCGGAAGGTCCCGCCGGGGCGTTCGGTCGAGCGGAGAGGCGGAGGGGGGAATCCGCCTCTCCGCTCGAACCCCTAAGGTCCCGGATCAGTTCCGGCATGCTACACCTCGCCTATGCACTGGGGAAGGATGAGTCCGCATGACCGCCGGTCACCATTCATGCGGGTTGATCACCAGCCCGGTCACGGGCTTGGGATAGAAGTAGGTCGACTTCTGGGGCATCACGTCGCCCGCGGCCGCCACGGCCGCGATCTCGGCGACTGGTGTCGGTTCGAGCAGGAAGGCGGCGTCGGCACCATCCTGGCCGCGATCGACCCAGGCCAGCGCCTCGGCTGCCGACTTGGTGTAGGCGACCCGTTCGCCGCCGGCCGTCGCGGCGGAATCGATCCCGACCAGACGCTCGAGGGCAACCTGCAAGAGGGTCACGTCGAGCCGGCGCAGTGCCTCGCCGCCCACGGGCAGAAGCGGCTCGAACGCTTCGCGTCGGGCGGTCAGGATTGCTCCGCCTTGACGGGTCCACAACCCGAACCGGCCGTTGCCACCGGCGGCGGGACCGGCAGCCTCGAAGCTCGCCCCGAGACCGTCCGACCGCTCCACCCGCTCGACCTCGAACAGCGCACCGAGCCCGGACCAGAGCGACTCCACCCCGGCGTCGCCGAGCCCTCGAACCAGGCGATGGGTGGGCAGCACGGTCAAGGCCTCATGGCTCGTCTCGAGCAGGAGCATCAGCAGGTAGTCGAACGCCGGGTCCTCCTCGCACGAGCGACTCATCCGGCGCTCGTCGCGGTAGCGCAGGGCCGTCTCGTAACGATGGTGGCCATCGGCAATCGTGATCGGTTCGGCGCCCGCAGCGGCGACGAGACGCCCGACGTGACCGTCCCCGGCGTCGTCGGCCGGGACGACCCAGACGCGGTGACGGACTCCGCCGTCGGCGACCAGATCGATCGTGGGACTCGTTTGCGCGATGCCGGCGAGGGCGTCGCTCGCCCGGCCGCTGGGATCGCCGTAGAGGCCGACCACCGGGCTGAAATTGGCCCCCGTGGCGCGCAGCAGCTTGTAGCGGTCCTCCTTGGGCCCGACCAGGGTCCGCTCGTGGGGCAGGACGCCGCTCCCCTGACCGAACGGCTCGAGCCGGAGCCGGGCGAAGAAGCCCCGCTGGGTCCGTTCGACGTCCGCGCCCGGGACTCGATAGGTCTGCTCGTACGCATACAGGCTGGGCCGCGCGTCCTTGCGGATGGAACCGTCCGAGCGCCAGGCGGCAAACGTCCGCGCCGCCCGCCGGTAGCGATCGTCCGGCCCGTCGCCGGGCTCATCCGGGGGCAGGTCCAGACGGACGACGTTGTGCGGGTCGCGGGCCATCAGCGCCCGCTGCTCGGCCGGTGAGATGACGTCGTAGGGCGGGCTGACCACCGCGCTCAGGTCGCCGACGATGTCCGGCTCGAAGCGCAGGCCGCGGAACGGACGGATGTAGGGCACAGGGATCCTCGGATCGGGAACGCCGGAGCGGCAATCGTACGACAGCCGGTCCGCCCCGGGCGAGACCACGGGTCGCCCGACCGTCAGCCCCGACGTGCAGCGACCGGCGGAAGGTCCTGCCGGGTTCGGCTGGGGGGCAGGTCCTCGATCTCGCCCGCCGGGTCGCTCCCCGCGCCGGGCCAGCCCCGCTGGCCCGAACGGACCATTGCCCCCTCCAGGAACGCGCTCGAACCAAGCCGATCCGAGCCGGTCGTCGCCCCCGTCACATCGCCGCGCCGAAAGGCCGCCGGGCCTCGCCAGGTGGTGATCGCGGCTCCCAGCAGGATGGCCGTGATCACCAGCGCCTGCCAGGGCAGCCGGCGGTAGTCGAGGCCGCCGATGACGGTGAGCGTCTGGCTCGAGACATTGCCATGAGCGCCGACGGCGTCGATCACCAGATCCTGGGGCCACGGTGCCAGCTGGGCCCGGAGCTCGAAGGCGCCATTGGCCGCGGCGTCGACGAAGGCGCCGCCCCCGGTCCGAACCCGGGCGCCCGGCTCGGTGGTGCCCCTGATCGGGGCGCTGAACGGCCAGGGGGCCGACAGGAACGGCGCATCGACGGACACGTTGGGGCCGGTCCGGTCGATCGCCACCCGTCCGACCGAGATCTCGGAGACCTCGCCGAAGCCGTTCAGGCCGAGCGCCTCCACCCGCCAGGCCGCGGCCAGTGTCGGCGCGACCGCCGGATCGACCGGGGTGCCCGGGGCCACTTCGCTAGCCGGCACGTTCGCGGCGGACTCACCGGGATGGGGCAGGGCGACCCAGATCCATCCCGGATTCGATCCGGCCGTGCTCGTCGGGGGCACGGGCAGGAAGGCGACCCGGGCATAGCCCGCCGCGGGCGGCATGACCAGGAATCGGCCGGCCGCAACCGCTTCCTCGGGCGCCGATCCGGGCGCCGCGGCCGGGGCTCCTTCGCCGCCGGTTGGTCCTTCGGGCACGAGCCGGACGAACACCCGGTCGCCGCCGCTGCCACCCAGGATCATCCCCGGCGCGTCGCGCTCGCTGACGTTGGGATCGATGTCGACGACCGGACTGGGGTACGTGCCGAAGTAGCGGATGTCCCCGGCATCGAGCTCTTCGAGGGCGAACGGACTCGATGGGGCGCTCCGCCAGCCGCCCGTCGACGTCGTCGCGGCGAGCGGAGCCGGCACCGCCAGCGACCCGGCACCGGTCGACCAGCCCAGGCCGCCGGCAACCAGCAGGCGGCGGCCACCCGCCGAGTCGTAGGCCACGAGCGGGGCGGTCATGTTCCAGGCTGGCCCGCTGCGCGGCGTCCAGTCCGCGTCGCCGGGGCAGCGTTGGAAGATCGCCCGGGGCAGGACCACGTCCTGGCAGCCCGAGCCGGCCAGGTCGCCGATCCAGGACGGCGGCGGCGCCCCCGGGTCGGTCGCCCGTTCGACCGCGGGCAGGGAGGGCTGCCCCGCCCCGCCCGGGCCGATTCGCGTCGAGGATCGCTCCTGGACGGTCAGGTGGCCACCCGGCCGCGCCCGGCCGGCCTCCACGAGATCCATGGCCGGATCCCCGACCACGGTCGCCGGTCGGTACAGCGCGACGACGTTGGGCTCGTCGCGGTCGCGGATCGCAGCCAGCGGGATCGCATTCGCAGCCAGCAGCTCGAGCCGCCAGTTCCGGCCCGGATCCAGCACCACGGTCCGGTCACCCTGGCGCACGATCGCCTCGTCGACGCCGTCGCCGTCGAGGTCGACCAGGAGCGGGATCCAGCCGCCGCCGATGTCGCTCGAGACCGGCTCCAGGCCGTCCGCGAGGACAATCCGGCTCGAGCCCGTCGCGAGGTTGAGGACGACCAGCAGGTCGCCACCGGGTGGGGGCGTCGGGCCGCACGCGATGTGGGCAAAGGAGATCAGATCCTGACCCGGGCCAACGAGGTGCCCGATGGCCCCACCGGCGAGATCGAGACCGGTCAGCCTGACGGTCGTCCGGGGCGCCAGCGAGCGCCCGTCGAGGACCTCCAGCGGGCTCCCCGCGCATTTCCCCGGACCGACCACCGGGGAGCGGCCCGTCAGGACCACCTCCGGCAGACCGTCGCCGTCGACGTCGGCCACGCCCGCGCCGCCCTGGTCGAGGTCCACGGTCGCCGTCGCGCCGGTGTCGATTGAGGCGGGTCCCGGCTGGAGCAGTTCCACGAACGTCCGCCCGGCGGTGGCATCGGCCGTCACCAGGGCGAACCCGTCGCCGAGCGCGAGCAGGCGGGCCGCCCCGGCCTCGTCCAGGCGCGTCTCGACATCGGTCCGGGCGAGGACCTCCCAGCGGCCGCCGTCGGATCCCAGCAGGACGACGTGGACCGTGCCCAGCGCCCCGGGATCCGGTGGGCGAACGGCCAGCAGGCGCACGGGCCCGGGCGTTGCGACCGGTCCTCGGGCCCCGGTCGGACCCTGCGATTCGTTGACCACGGCGACGTCGACGAAGGGTCCGGCCAGGGGGTCATCGATCGGGCCGACAGCCGCGGTCGAACCGGCAGCCACCCTCGGGCCGACAGCCGCCGTCGGGCTGACCGGACCGGCGAGCGTCGCGGTCAGGGTCAGGGCGATCGTGGCCAGCCAGACCGGTCGTCGCCGAAAGACGCTCATCCGCGAACCGACCTCCTCGGCGCATCCTACTCCCGGCCTGCGCCGGCCCCGGCACGTCCTGCCGGGCGATGCTAGCCTCCGCCGGTGTCAGCCCGCCCCCGAGCCCTGCGCAGCCTCGCCGTCCTCGCCGCCTGCTTCCTCCTGGTCGGCTGCGGGCGCGCGGGCCAGCCGCCGTCGCCAACCCCGGCCGACTTCAGCGGCATGCGCGACGACCTGGCCGCGGCCGGGATCACGGTCGCCAACGTCCTCTCCGGCGACGCCGGGTGTGCCGACCCGTCGCTGGCCAAGACCGCGATCGCCTTCGATGCCAGCGGTCTCGACCAGCTCCAGCCCGTCCGGATCAGGGTCTACATCTTCCGCGACCGCGACGCGTGGCAGCGACTGTCGGCCGGCGTCGCCACCTGTGCCCGGTCGTATGTGACCGATCCGGCGACGTACGAGTCACTCGCCCCCTCGCCCTACGTCGTGTCGGGCCAGGGACCATGGGCGGCCGGCTTTGCGGCGGCCCTCAAGACCGCCTTCACGGCTGCGGCCGGCAGCGGCGACTGAGCCGTGCGGACCGGGTCGATCAGCTGACCCGCAGGCCCAGGATGCGCCGGGCGATGACCAGCCGCTGGATCTGGCTGGTGCCCTCGCCGATCTCCGTCAGCTTCGCGTCGCGCAGGTAGCGCTCGACCTTGTACTCCTCGATGTAGCCGTATCCGCCATGGACCTGGATCGCTGCGTTCGTGGCCCGTGAGCTGACCTCCGACGCGAACAACTTGGCCTCGGCAGCCGCCAGCGCGTAGTCGCGACCGCGGTCCTTGAGCCAGGCCGCTCGCCAGACCAGCTGCCGGGCGGCCTCGATCTCGGTGGCCATGTCGGCGATCAGGAAGGCAACGCCCTGGAAGCTCCCGATCGGACGACCGAACTGCTCGCGGGTCTGGGCGTACGGCACCGCCGCGTCGAGGGCGGCCTGGGCCAGACCTATAGCCAGGGCGCCGATCGAGATCCGGCCGCCGTCGAGGATCTTGAGGAACGTGCGGAAGCCGGTCCCCTGCTCCCCGAGCAGGTTCGCGGCGGGCACCCGGACCCCGTCGAAGACGAGCTCGCCGGTGGCCGAGGCGTGGAGACCCATCTTGTCCTCGAGCCGGGGGACGCTGAACCCGGGCGCGTCCGCCGGGACGATGAACGCCGAGATCTCGGCTTCGTCCCTGTCGGTCGTACCCGTCCGGGCGGTGACGATGTAGGTGCCCGCCTGACCGGCGTTGGTGATGAACCGCTTGCCCCCGTCGATCCGCCAGGTGCCGCCGTCAGGTCCGTCCTCGAACCGGGCGGTCGTCCGCGTTCCGCCAGCGTCCGATCCGGCGCCGGATTCGGTCAGGCCGTACGCGCCGATGACTTGACCCGAGGCGAGCGGGACCAGGAAGCGCGCCTTCTGCTCCGCGGTCCCGACCAGATGGAGCGGTCCGCAGCCGAGGCTGGTATGGGCCGCGACGATCAGCCCGAGCGAGCCCCACACGCGTCCGATCTCCTCGATCGCGATCGCATAGGCCAGGGTGTCCAGGCCCGCGCCGCCTTCTTCCTCCGGGATCGGAATCCCGAGCCAGCCCATCTCGCCGAGGCGGCGCACGACCTCGCTCGGGAAGCGCCGCTCCCGTTCGTGCTCGTCGATCAGAGGCGCGACCTCGGCCAGCATGAACTCGCGGACGGTGTCGCGCAGGAGGACGTGCTCGGGCGCGAGATCGAGGTCCATGCGTCTCTCCTCTGTCCGGCAGCGGCGATCGGGCGTCGTCCCGGGCGGTCTCGCCCGAAGAACCCATTCCACGTTGTACCACCGGAGTGAACTACAGGATGGAACCATCTTTCCAGCGGCGCGATCGTCCAGCGTCGATGGTCCGCCGGTGTCAGCACCGTCCCGGGCGCGGTGCTAGCCTTCGAGCCATGCCGGGAACGGAGGAACCCCGCCAGACCCGCGTCCAAGGACACGCCCTCGACGGACGTGCCGGGGAATTGGCCGCGGCCAATGGCCACCCGGCCCCAGCCCTGCGGCGGGACCTCGTGGTCCTCCTCCGCCAGATCGGTCCGTCGTCGCCGGACCAGCTGGCGACGCGGCTGGGCGCCAGCCGGACCGGCATCCTGCATCAGCTCCGAGCGCTCGAGTCGGCCGACCTGGTCATGCGCCGGACCGAGCGCCATGGCGTCGGCCGGCCCCGTCACCTGTACGACGTCACGCCCAGGGCCCAGGAGCTCTTCCCGTCGAACTACGACGGCCTGGCGGCCGGTCTGCTGGCGGCGATCGACGCCGTCGGCGGCGACGATCTCATCGAGCAGGTCTTTGCCGCCCGTCGGCGCCAGTCGGTCAGCCGGATGAAGTCGCGCCTGGCCGAACGGCTGCCGGCCGGGGCCTCGCTCGCCGAGCGGGTTCGCGAGCTGGCGGTCATCCAGGATGAGCAGGGATACCTCGCCCAGGCCGAGATCCGGTCGGACGGGACGATCCGCATCGTCGAGCACAACTGCGCGATCTTCGACGTCGCCCGGGGCACGGTCCGAGCGTGCGAGGCCGAGCTGGCGCTGTTCAGCGAGGTCCTCGATGCCGACGTCGTGCGCGACTCGCACATCGCGGCCGGCGATCGCTGTTGCGCCTACCGCGTCCTCGCCCGAGCCGACTGAACCGGGTCCGGGGTCCGGTCGGGCCGCGCGATGCGCGGACGCACCATTCCTTTGGGTCCCAGCCTCGACAGATGGTCCTGTCATGCGGCACGATCGAGGAGCCGAGGTAAGGCCGCGAGCGGTCGCCCACGGCCTGGACTCGACGGCTCCGAGCCGTCGGCAAGCGGGAGCGCGTTGGCGTGATCGGTTCGACACTCGCAGCTGCCGCACCGGTCGCGGGAAGTGCCCTTCCCGCGATGACCCGCGACGCCCAGGCGATCGCCCTGATCGGGCTGTATCGATCCTATCGAGATGCCGGCGCCGAGGCCTGGCTCGACACGCGTGGGGTGAGCATGCGGCCCCTGGTCGGACCGGGTGGCCGGATGCTGGTCCAGTTCGGGGCGAGCCCGAGCCGCATCGGCGAGATCGTCGTCTTCGAGCGCTACGGTGGGATCGTCGCCCACCGGCTCGTCGGCCGCCGCAGTCGCGACGGTCGCGAGCAACTCATCGTCAAGGGCGACGCGGAGGCGTATTTCGACCCGCCGATCGGTCCCGAGGACGTCCTCGGTGTGGTCCGTGGCGTGGTTCGCGATCCGGTCGGTCCCGTGCGGCGTCAGGGCCTCGATGGGCACGCGGCCCGGCTCATCGCCGGCGTGTCGCGCTGGACCGGCCGAGGCGCCCGGCTCGCTCATCGCGGCGCCGTCCACTCACCAGGACCCATCCGCCGGAGCGCGTTGCGCGCCATCCCGGCCCTCGCCCGGGTTCCGACCCGGCTGATCATGGCACCAATCACCCACAACCCAGGTGCCGAAAGGAGGTGATACGCATGGAGTACGAGAGCCCCGAGATCATCGCGACGTATGTCGAGGATGAGCTGACCGCGGAGGCAGCCGTCTGTACCGGCTACCGCTGCAACTTCGAGATCAAGCTCTAGCGAGACGCTCTCGAAGACAGCATCCAGTCCTTTTTTTCGGCGCCCGGAACAGGAGCCCAGTCTTCTTCGTTCCGGGCGCTTGCCTGTCCGGGACGGTGGCGCTCGGCGGTGTCGGAAGACACCAGTAGTCGCTCCCAAACCCTCGACAGCCCCAGTACCGCCGCCGACAATCGGAGGCCTGAAAGTACCGTCGGCGGAGTGCTCGACAGGGCACGACACGCCGGCCGAGGTGAGCTCTGATGAGTCCTGACGACCGACCGGCCGCCGGTCCGATCGCCCGCTCCGACGTGACCCTCCAGCGGGTGGGTCGCGAGGCCATCCTGCGCGACGGCAGGAACGGCAAGACCCATGTCATCAACGGCACCGCGGCCCAGCTCTGGGAGCTGTGCGATGGCCGCCCGATGGCGGATCTGGTGTCCGATTTCGGAGCGATCTTCGGCCGTGGGCCCGATCTCGTGGCGGACGACGTCGAACGAACGCTGGCCCGCTTCCAGGACCTGGGACTCATCGCTTGAGTTGGCCCGCGTCAGTGCTGACCGATCGCCCGTCGGTCGTCGCCCGCTACCGGATCCACGGCGTGGACGTCGTGGTCCGCTCGAACGACGACGACGCCCTCGCCCGCGTGCGCGACACCTACGGCTGGTTCGCGGTGGATGCCGATCTGCCGCTCGGTGACCCAGCGACGACCGTGGCCGTGGCGCTCATCAGGGCGGCCGATGGGACGACCGTCGTGACCGACGCCGAAGGACGATCCCACCGCTGGCGGGACGAGGATCAACCTCTGGTCGGGCTGTTCGACGCCATCGTCTCCGGGTCGATCGCGGCACTGTGGGGGCTCGGCACCCTGGCGATCCACGCCGGCGTCGTCGCCGTCGATGACCGCGCAATCCTGATCTCCGGTCGGAGCGGACGGGGCAAGACGACCCTCGTCCTGGGGCTGGTCCGGCGCGGTCTGGGACTGCTCTCCGATGAGCTGG
>JAXDKT010000155.1:0-12707 GCA_034666965.1 Chloroflexota bacterium
CTTGCGGCAGTAGAGGAACCCCTTCTTGCGCATCCAGGTCCGGACGTGCGCGGGGTCGCCGTGGAACTCGAACGGCCCGGGGTTGATCGGCGGCTCGCCGGCCCACGAGACTGGCGTCTCCGCCGCCACGATGTCGAGGATGTTCATCCGCCACGGCGTCCCGTCGATGATCTCGATGCAGCCGTCGCAGCGTACCGACACGTTGTCCTTGATGATCGTCGGGATGCGCACGCCGAGGTAGTCCATCGCGCCCGGATGGTAGCAATACGGCGAGTTACCGCCCGGATGGGCCGAGGGCGCCTGCTAGACTCGGCGACTCTTGGCCCCCATCGTCTAGAGGCCTAGGACGCCACCCTTTCAAGGTGGAGATCAGGGGTTCGAATCCCCTTGGGGGCACCAGCTCCCGCCTCCTGCACGCGGCGGCCCCGGGCTCCTCCAGATGCTACGATCGGGCCGATGGAGATCATGGGCGTCCAGATCCGGACGATCGTCAAGGACAACGTCGCCACGCGCTGCGACGGGTGCCTGGAGGTCATCCCGGGCACGCCCTGGCGGATCAACCTGCTGGACATCGTGTCGCCCGAGGCGGCGGCGTCCTGGACCGAGCGTCCCGCGATCAACCCGGGTCCGTTCCAGTTCCATCCCGATCCGGCTCACGTCCGCCGCTGGATGGCCGCCAAGGGCTATCTCTTCTGCCGACGGGGCGAGGTCCGCGAGCTGATGCGCCCGATCCCGATTCCGGGCGAGGCGCCGCGCTGGGGCCTGTGCGACGGCCTCCATCGCGACGCCCACGAGCTCGTGCCCGCCTGACATCCCGGCCGACCGGAGCGACGAGCCGTGAACCTGACCATCGTGTTGCCCGCCCTGACCTCGATCCTGGCCCTGGTCTTCAGCCTCCTGCTCTTCGAGCAATGGCTCGGGCGGCGGCGGGCCTACCAGCTGGTATGGGCCGTCGGGATGCTGTTCTTCGGGATCGCCTCCGGCTGCGAGGCGATCGCCGCGATCGGCACCTGGAACGAGCTGCTGTACCGGACCTGGTACCTGACCGGGGCGGTCTGGACGGCGGGCTGGCTCGGTCTCGGAACCGCCTTCCTGCTGGGGCGCACCCGGTTCGGCTACACCTTCGCGTTGTGTCTGGTGCTGGCCGGGATCTTCACCCTGCTGACCCAGCGACGTTATGACTATCCCGGCGCCGGCAGCGCGCCCGTGCTGTACCTCATCGGGGCGGTCGTCCTGTCCGTGGCCATCGCGGTGGAGACCTATTTCGCCAATGAGCGCTGGCCGATCCTGGCCGCCGTCGCGGTCATCGGGGTGACGGTCCTCAGCCTCGCGATCATGGTCACGACCACGCTGCCGGCGCCCGGCTATGCGCTCGATTCGGCGACCGGCGTCCCGACCGGTGACCTCTTCCCGGGCACGCTGCGGCTGCTTACCCCGTTCATGAACATCACCGGTGGGATCGCCCTGATCCTGGGCGCGATCTTCTCGGCTTATGTGTTCATGCCCAAGCATCGGCGGCTGGACTATTCGCTCGATCCCAACCAGCCCGGCGATCAGTTCCTGTTCAACCTGCTCATCGCGCCGGTCGCGATCGCGGTCAACCTGGTCACGTCGATCCCGCTCGCGATCCGGGCTGCCCGCGCGCGCCGGATCAACAGCCGCGTGCCGGCCACGATCCTGATTGCGATCGGCGGCCTGCTGGCCAGCGGCGGCGACGCGCTCAACCGCTTTGGCATCACCGCCTATTTCCAGGTCGGCAAGTTCCTGGCCGTGCTCTTCCTGCTGGCCGGTTTCCTGGTCTCGACCGAGGTCTTCCGCGAGATCCGGGTGCCATTCACCCGCCTGCGCCTGCGCACGGCCGCCGCCGACTCCAGCACCGAGGCCTCGGCCGAATGAGCTGAGGGCGGCCAACACCCGCCGCCGGCGGCCGCTACGCTTCCGCGATGCCGCTCGACCAGCGCAGGATGGTGCTCGGAACGCTGGCCGTCGTCGTGGCGGCCTGCATGTTCGGGATCCTCGGTCCGGTCTCGCGCCTGGCCAGCGACCGGGCCGGCGTCGAGACGGTCGCGTTCGTCACCTGGCGGGCCCTGCTCGGCGCGGTGGTCGTGGGCTGCCTCGTTGCGGTCCGCACGATGCGCGGGCGACCGCTCCTCGGGATCGGGTCGATCCCGGTCCGGGCCTGGGCCTCGTTGCTCGCCGCCGTGGCCTGCGGGGTCGTCCTCAACCTGGCCGTCTTCATCGCCTTCACCCGGATCACCGTGGCCCTGGCACTGCTGGGGTTCTACACCTATCCGGCGATGGTCACCGTGGCGGTCATCGTCATCGAGCGACGCCGTCCCGATCGGGTCCAGCTCGCGGCCCTGGCGATGGCCACGGTCGGCATGGCGATCGTCGTGCTCGGCGGGGTGGACCCCGCGGTCGGCCTCACCTTCGACCTGCTCGGCCTCGGCCTGGCGCTCGTGGCGGCGGTCGCCCAGACCGGCTTCGTGCTCGTCAGCCGCCATGGCTTTGCCACGGTCCCGATCGACCAGGCCTCGTTCGTGGTCCTCGGTGGCAGCTTCCTCGGGTTCCTGGCCATCGCCCTGCTGACCGGCGCCGGTCCGGCCGTCGCCGGCCCATTGTCGAATCCGATCGCCTGGCCCTACGTCGTCCTCGGGGGCGTGCTCGGCGCGGGCATCCCGACGACCCTGTTCCTGCTCGGGATCCGCTGGATCGGCGGCGTCCGAGCCGGCATCCTGGCCCTGCTCGAACCGGTCGTGGGCGCACTCCTGGCGGCGCTCCTGCTGGGGGAATCCTTGCGGGAGATCCAGCTCGTCGGTGGTGCCCTCGTGCTTGCCGCGGCGTTCCTGCTCCAGCGGGCCCCGGGACGCTCGGGTCCGGAGTCCGAGCCCGCCGTCGACCCGCCGCCGATCCTCACGGGCGCCCCCGGTCAACCGTCGAACGTCGGTTCGGGAGTCGGTCCGGCGCCTCTCGACTGACCGGCCGCGAGACACCTCGGGGGTATACTCGGCCGGTCCACGAGTGCCGTCCCCGAGGTTCGATGCGAGTCCGCAAAGCCGTTTTCCCCGCCGCCGGATGGGGCACCCGCTTCCTGCCGGCCACGAAGGCGCAGCCCAAGGAGATGCTCCCGCTCGTCGACAAACCGGTGATCCAGTACGCGGTCGAGGAGGCCGTCGCCGCCGGCATCGAACAGGTCATCATCGTCACGTCGAGCCAGAAGCGGGCGATCGAGGATCACTTCGACCTCTCGTACGAGCTCGAGCACCTGCTCGAGGAGCGCGGCGACGTCGAGATGCTGCGGCGCATCCGCCACATCAGCGACCTCGCCCAGATCGCCTACATCCGCCAGAAGGAGCAGCTCGGGCTGGGGCACGCGGTGCTCATGGCCAAGGAGCTGATCGGCCACGAGCCGTTTGCGGTCATCCTGTCCGACGACGTCCTCGTCGCCGACCGACCGGCGATCGGGCAGCTGATGCACGTCTACGACCAGACCCACGCATCGGTGATCGCGGTCACCGAGGTTCCCCATGACGAGACCGGTCGCTACGGCGTCATCGATCCCGAGCCCGCCGGCGACGGCCTCGACCATGGACGGTTGCACCGGGTCAAGGGCGTCGTGGAGAAGCCCGACCCATCGGTGGCGCCCTCGAACCTGGCCATCATCGGGCGCTACATCCTGACCCCCAAGATCTTCGACAAGCTGGAACAGACCCAGCGCGGCACCGGCGGCGAGATCCAGCTGACCGATGCGATCGAGGCCCTCATGGAGGAGCAGGCGGTCTACGCCTACGAGTTCGAGGGGACCCGCTACGACGCGGGCACGACGATGGGCTGGCTCAAGGCATCGGTGGAGCTTGCCCTCATGCGACCGGAGCTGTCGGCCGAGTTCCGCGACTACCTGGCCAACCTGGCCCTCTGAGTCGTTCGCCCGGGTGGGGTACGATGCCGGCCGGCAAGCTCATGGCCGGCGATTCGTCGGCTCGCTGGCGCATCGACGCCGGACCACCAAACGCCAGGTCACATCGGCCGCGTGCGTCACACAATCGAGGAATCAAGCTTGGCGGAGATCGGAAGTGTCCTCGGGGGTCGGTATCGTCTGGTCGAGCTGCTCGGTCAGGGCGGCATGGCCACGATCTTCCGCGCGACCGACAGCCAGCTCGGCCGCGACGTCGCCGTCAAGATTCTGCGTCCAGAGTACGGTCGCGATCCCGACTTCACCGCCCGCTTCCGGATGGAGGCGCAGGCCGTCGCCTCGCTGAGCTCACCCAACATCGTGGCGGTCCACGACTTCGGGATGGACCCCGCCGGCCCGTTCATCGTGATGGACTATGTCGATGGCGAGGACCTGGCCACGCTCCTGCGCCGCACCGGTCCGCTACCGGGCCCACGATCGGCCCGGATCGCAGCCGAGGTGGCGCGCGGTCTGGCCGCCGCGCACGCCCGTGGGATCGTCCACCGCGATATCAAGCCGGGCAACATCCTGCTGGCCCAGGACGGTCGGGTCCAGGTCACCGACTTCGGGATCGCGCGGGCGATCGCCGAAGCCCAGATGACCCTGCCCGGGACGACCCTCGGGTCGGTCCAGTACATGAGCCCCGAGCAGGCCCGCGGCGAGACCGCGACCGAGCGCTCCGACATCTACTCGCTGGGCGTCGTCCTGTTCGAGATGCTCGCCGGCCGGCGTCCGTTCGAGGGTGACAGCGCGGCATCGATCGCGATGGCGCGGCTGACTCCCCCGGAGCCGATGCCATCGGCCTACCGGGCCGGGATCCCGCCCGTTCTCGAGGCGATCTGCCGCAAGGCGATGGCGATCGACCCGGCCGAGCGGTTCCAGACCGCCAGCGCCATGGCCGCGGCGCTCGACGACCAGCTCGCCGATCGGGCCGCCGGGGCCGCTTCGGCGGCCGTCCTCGGTGGCGCCGCCGCCGCAACCGTGGCCTCGGGCGTCGCCCGGGCCAACCCGACCCGGGGCATTCCCTACGGGCCTGAGGCCTACGCCGCTGCAGGCGACCGGACGCCGCCACCGCCACCCGCGGCGCGGGCCATGCCGCCCGACGACCGGGACGACGGTGGCCCGGGACCATGGGCCTGGATCGCCGGCCTGCTCGGGCTGGGCATCCTGGCCGCCGTCGGCTTTCTCGCCTTCAAGCTCCTGACGGGTGGCCCCGCTCCGGTCGCCGAGCAGGTGGTGGTCCCTAACTTCGTGGGCCAGACGCTCGAGCAAGCCAGGCCGCTGGCCGAGGCGAAGGGCCTCCTCCTGGTGCCCACCAAGTTCGTCAAGAGCGGCGACAAGCCCGAGGGCACGATCACCGAGCAGAGTCCGCCACCCGACCAGCCCGTCGCCAAGGGCTCCACGATCAGCGTCACGGTCGTCACCGGACAGGCTCTGGTGGCGGTACCGGACCTGCGCAATCTGCCCCTGGACCAGGCGCTCACGGCGCTGATCGGCGCCGGCCTGACCCCGGGCGTCAGGACCGACGCGTTCGACCCGGTGGTGCCGCCGGGCGCGGTGATCTCGAGCTCGCCCGCGACCGGCACCCCGGTTGCCACGGGCACGACCGTCGACTACGTCGTGTCCAAGGGTCCCGAGCCCACCCCGACGCCGTCGCCGACACCGACCCCGGCACCCACGCCGACCGCCGCGCCGACCGCCCCACCGACCGCCCCACCGCTCAACACGGTCGGCGAGTACCGCTGTCAGAGGCTGGACGAAGCCAAGGCCGACATCGTTGCCGATGGCTTCACCGTCGGGACCGTGACGGCGCAGCCCCCCGGCTACACGGCCGCCGATGACTCGTTCGTCTACCAGCAGCTCCCGGACAAGGGCAAGAAGCGCGCCCCCGGTACGCCGATCAATCTGGGCGTCTACGACCCGGCGTCGTATCCCTTCCCGACCTGCCCGCCCGCCTGAATCGCGACTGCCGAGGGCGGCTCAGGCGTCGATCTCAACCCAGAAGCGGGACGGTGGGTCGAGGGGCGGCTCAGGGCCGAGCGGGATCCCGCGTGGGTCGGCCGGTCCGAACGGGCGTTCGGCCGGGGCCGGGTCGGGCGGTCGCGCATCGGCGACCAGCGTGGTGCCCGGAGTCCAGCAGGCCCGGATCTCGTCACCGTCCAGCGCGCTGCGCCCGCGGTCGAGTCCGCAATAGCCCAGGCGACCAAAGACAGCGTGGCGGAAGTTCGCGCAGGTCGCGCAGCTCGTGCTCGAGCGGCGGCAGACCCAGCAGCGTGCGGCCTCGGCCTGGGGTGTCCCGCAGTGGGGGCAGTGCCACATCGGCATGCGCCGATGGTAGCTGCGCCGTGGACGGCTGTCGAGCTCAGCTCAGCCGCCGCCGGCGGGCGCTAGGGGCCGACGGTGATGCGTGTCTGGTCCGTGGTGTCGCCGTAGTCCGTGGTGTGCACGAGCGCGGCCGCCGACCCCTGGCCCACGCTGCCCTTGGGCATCGTCACCCGCCACTGCACCCGGCCCGTGGCGTCGGTTGTGAGCGTCCGGCTGATGACCGAGGAACCGGGCGGGCTGAGGGTGATCTCGACCGTGGCACCTTCCAGCGGACGACCGTCCGGGTCGGTCACCTCGACCGTGAGCGTGACCTCGGACGGCAGCGTCCGGCGCGAGAACCGGTAGCGCGAGGCATCGATCGTGGCGCGAAGCGTGCCCGAGCCCCGGGTCACGTCGACGACCAGGACACCCTCGTTGTTGGCCGGATCGGTGGCGGTGATCCTGATCGAGTTGGAACCCGCGGCGATGGCCAGGACCAGGCTGAACGAGCCGTCGTCGCCGGCCGTGCCCGTGATCGACGCGTTGTTGGCAAGGTTCTTGGCCACCAGCGCGCTGCGGGCCTGGGTCTTGCCGATCAACGTCACGGTCTTGCCGTTGACGACCGCATCCTTGCCCGGCTTGCTGATCGCGATCTTGGGCTTGGTCGTATCCAGGATGTAGGTCACCACCCGGGACTGGGGGCTCTCGCCGCCCGCGTCCACGAGGGTGGCGCTGAAGTCATTGCGGCCCTTGGCCAGCTCCAGTCCGGGGACGGTGAAGCCGGCCGTCGACCCGACATCCTGCTCGACGATCTGCTCGGGTGCCTGCTCCGGGAGGATCCGATAGATGCGGATCGATGCCCCGGCCCGACCGATGAACCCCGCGGGGATCGTGCCGGTCAGGTCGACCGTCTTCTGATTCGTGTACGACTCGCCCGGCACCGAAAGCGTCGGCGCGTTGGGCGCCACGGCGAGGGTGGGGCTGGGGCTGGGCGTGCTGGTGACCGACGAGATCGTCTGATCGAAGGCCTTGGTCACCGCCCCGACGACCTTGCCCAGGACCCCGACGCCGGCGAACACGACGACGGCGCCCAGGGCCACCACGATCAGCACGAGCCCGATGCGCAGGTACATCGGCAACGCCGGCCCGCGCTCGATCTTGCGATGCGGCGCCAGCCGACTGGGAGCCGTTGGTCGGGGGGTCGGTCGCTTCGCCGGTGCCGCGCGTCCCGTCGACGGTGGACGGGGTCGCACCTGGGAGGAGCTCTTGCGACGGGTCGTCATCGGGCGCCATTGTCGCACGGCCCGTCCGGGTGGCCGCAGCCTCGCCGACCCGGCCCGATGTACTCTGGCGCGGTGAGCGGCCGTCCGGTGGCGTCCGCCAAATCAGAGGCACGCGTTGCAGGCCCGAAACATCAAGAAGCCCCAGCCAGTCGGTCCGAGCGGGCGCCCATCGTTCGGGCTCGGCCCGATCGCCAGGGTGGCCACCGCCCCGCCGCCGGACCTGTCCGTGCGGCCCGGCTATCCGGCGCTCCCGGCCGTCGGCCGCGGGGGAGCGTTCGGTCTGCCCAACCTGCGCCGGAACGTCTGCCCCCACTTCTACATGACCGGGACCCGGGGCGCGATCCCCATTCAGGCTCCGCACATGCTCAAGGCGCTCATCCGCCAGGATGCCAACGTCTCACGCTGCCAGCTCCGGGGTGGCGTCCACCTCGAGGGCGGCTACGTCAACGACGTGTGCCTGACCCCGCGGTTCAACCAGTGCGTCTTCTACGAGGACGAGCTCTCCAGGGAGTGACGTGAGCGCCCTCAGCTACGAGGAGGCGCTCCGGGCCCTCCAGGATCGCGGCCGCTTTGGGATCCGGCTGGGGCTGGGTCGGACACGGGCGCTCCTGCGCGAGCTTGGCGATCCACAGCTCGAGTTCCGGGGGGCCCTGGTCGCCGGCACGAACGGCAAGGGCAGCGTGCTCGCCTTGGCCGGTTCGGCGCTGCGCGCCGCGGGGCTCAGAGTCGCCGAGACGCCCAAGCCCCATCTGGTCAGCTATCGCGAGCGGCTCCAGGTTGACGGCCGATTGGTCGACCCGGCCACGTTCGCCCGGCTCGTGGGCGAGGCCCTCGAAGCGGCCGATCGGATCGCCCGGCGCAGCCTCGGTCCGCCGACCGAGTTCGAGCTCCTGACCGCGGTCGCCTTCCGCTGGTTCGCCGAGATGGGGATCGACCTGGCCCTGGTCGAGGTGGGACTGGGCGGTCGCCTCGATGCGACCCATGCCTGGGACGGCGGCGTGGCCGCGATCACGAACGTGGACCTGGACCACACCGACCGTCTGGGAACGACGGTGACCGCAATCGCGCGGGAGAAGGCGGCGATCATCGAGCGCGGCGACCTGGCCGTGACCGGCGCGACCGGCGACGCGCTCCAGGTCGTCCGCCGCCGGGCGCACCGGCTGGGTGTGCCCCTGACCGAGGTCGTTCCGGCGCCGGTGAGCGGCTGGGATCGCGACGGGATCACGGTCACCCTGCCGCGCCTGGGCGAGACCCGGATCGGCCTGCGCGGTCGGCATCAGGCGGCCAACGCCGCCGTCGCCGACGCGGTCCTCGACGCGCTGGCGACCGCGGGCATCGCCATCGTGAGCGACGAGGCCCGTCGCCGCGGGTACGCGGCGGCGCGCTGGCCGGGCCGTCTGGAGCTCATCGAGACGGCCGCCGGACCGGGCGGGTCCAGTCACGAGGTGCTCCTCGACGGCGCCCACAATCCGGCCGGTGCCGCGGTCCTCGCGAGCGCCCTGGACGACCTTCGCCCGACCCTCCAGGGCGGTGACGAGCTGGATCCGCCCCCGATCACACTCCTCCTCGCGACGATGGCCGACAAGGACGTGGCCGGAGTCCTGGCGGCGCTGGCCGGTTCGCCGATCGCCCGGGCGGCCCGGGTGGTGTGCACCGAGCTCGATGCGCCGCGGTCGCTCGCCGCCGCCGACCTGGCCCGGGGCTGGGCGGCCGTCGCCCCCGGATCGGAACCCGAGGCGATCCCGTCCGTGCCCGCCGCCCTCGAGCGAGCGCTTTCGGTGGCGCGCGGACCTGTCGTCGTGGCCGGATCGCTCTATCTCGTCGGCGCCGTGCGCGCGATCCTGGTCGACGATCCGGCCCTGCGCGACGATCGCGACGCCCGCGGATCGGCGACGACCCTCGGACCCGGAGCGCTGGTGGGCGTCCGATGAGCGGGGCGCCGGCGGCCGCCCAAGGCACCACCCTCATCGGCGGTCGACGGTTCGCCTGGGGTGAGCGGACATACGTCATGGGCATCCTCAACGTCACGCCCGACTCGTTCTCGGGCGACGGCCTGGTCGCGGCCAGCCCCGACACGGTCGCGGCCGCGGTTGCGCTCGCCGCGCGGATGGCGTCCGACGGGGCCGACCTGCTCGACATCGGCGGCGAGTCGACCCGGCCCGGGCACGCCCCCGTGGACGAGGCTGAGGAGCTCCGCCGGGTCGTGCCGGTCGTGGCCGCCGTCCATGCCGCACGGCCGCAGCTGCCGATCAGCGTCGATACGACCAAGCCGGCCGTGGCGGCCGCAGCGCTCGACGCCGGTGCGGCCCTCATCAATCACGTCTGGGGCGTGGCCGAGGACGATGCGCTCGCCCGACTGGCCGCCGAGCGGGGGGTGCCGATCGTCCTGATGCACAACCGGGCCGAACCGAGGTACGGAGACCTCATGGCCGAGATCGTGGCCGACCTCGAGCGGGCGATCGAGCGCGCCCTGCGGGCCGGCTGCCGCCGCGAGACGCTCATCGTCGACCCCGGGTTCGGGTTCGGCAAGACCGCCGACCACAATCTGGCCTTGCTCCGCGAGCTCGACCGCCTGCACGTCCTGGGCCGGCCGATCCTGCTGGGCACGTCGCGCAAGTCGACCCTGGGACGCGTCCTTGACCTGCCAGCGGAGGAGCGCCTCGAGGCGACCCTGGTCACGACCGCGCTGGGCATCGCCGCCGGCGTGGACATCGTGCGCGTCCACGACGTTGCGGCCAACGTCCGGGCCGCCCGGATGGCCGACGCCATCGTCCGCGGCGGGGTCCTCGGATGAGCGACCGGGTGGTCCTCCACGACATGGTCTTCATGGGTCGCCACGGGGTCCTTCCCCAGGAGCAGCTGGTCGCCCAGCCGTTCCACGTGGACGTCGAGCTGAGCTTGGATCTCCAGCCGGCCGGGCTGGACGACGACCTGGCCCGAACGGTCGACTACGGCGCCGTGTTCGAGACCTGTCGGAGCATCGTCGAGTCGACCAGCTTCCGGCTCATCGAGGCGATCGCCGAGGCCATCGCCCACGAGCTCGTGATCGACTTCCCGATCGACGAGGTCACCGTCCGGGTGCGCAAGTCGAACGCGCCGATGGAGGGCGAATTCGCCTACGCCGGCGTGGAGATCCGCCGGCGCAGGGACGTTCGCAAGAGCGGTCGGCCTAGAGACCGGCGGGGCGGACGCCCAGGGTGACCTTGACCTCGACCGGCTGACCGTTGCGCAGGAGGCTGATCGTGACGGTCCGGCCCGGTGCGAACTGGGTCAGCACCGAGTCGAGCGGGTGCTCGGTATCGATGGTCTGGCCTTCGATCGCCACGATGATGTCGCCGTCCTTGATCCCCGCCTGGTCGGCCGGGCTGCCGGCCTTGACCGCCGGCTCGGACTGGCCACCCGTCGTCTGAGCGTTGGTGACGTAGGCGCCCTCGTGGACCGAGAGCTTGAGCTCGGTCGCTCCCTGCAGGTCGAGCATCACGTAGTTGATCCCGATGTAGGGCCGGGCAAGCTTCTGGCCGGCCACCGCCTGCTCCATGATCGGCCGGGCGATGTTGATCGGGATGGCGAAACCGATCCCGTTGGCGTTGGTCGCGACCGCGGTGTTGATCCCGATGACGTTGCCGCCCGCATCGAGCAGCGGCCCGCCGCTGTTGCCCGGGTTGATCGCGGTGTCGGTCTGGAGCAGGTTGTTGATCCGGCCGTTGTCGACGGCGATGCTCCGGCCGGTGGCCGACAGGATCCCGCTGGTGACGGTGCTGGAGTACGTCCCCAGCGGACTGCCGATGGCGATCGTCGTCTGGCCCACCTTGAGGGTCGACGAGTCGCCGATGGCGGCGGTCGGCAGATCGGTCGCGGCGACCTTGACGATGGCCAGGTCGGTGAGCGTGTCGATCCCGTAGATCGTGCCGTCGAACCGACGCCCGTCCTTGAGCTCGACGGTCAGCTTGCCGCCGCCGGACACGACGTGGCGGTTGGTCAGGATCCAGCCGTTCTTGTCGTAGATGATCCCCGAACCGATGCCCTCGGTGGCGGTCGGGTCGACGGCGTTGGGGTCGCTGGTGCTGACGATCTTGACCACCGCCGGGCTGACCCGGGCGGCGACGTCGATGATCGCCGAGGACTCATCGATCTTGACCGGCTGCACGGCGCTCGTGGTCTGGCCGCTGGGCACGGTCGAGGTCCCGCCGGCCTGATCCAGGGCGCCGCTGGCGCGCAACGTCAGGTAGGTTCCACCCGAGGCCAGCGTGGCGGCGATGACGGAGGCGGCCAGGACCGGACCCAGGACTCCGTTCGCCCGCCGGCCCCCGGTTGACCTGGGCGCCGCGGTCGCGGTCGCCGCCGCGGAGGCGGGCTCGAACCAGGACTCGGGGGTCGTCTGGACCGGCGTCTCCCAGGCAAACCGATCGCGGTCGATCCGTTCGGGCTCGGGTGAGAACGCTGCGCCGTCGACAGCGGGCTGTCGGGCGACATCGGAGCCGGCCGGTTCGGTCCAGGCGGCGGTGACCTGGTCGCCGGACTCGGCGTCGCCGGACTCGGCCGTCGGCCCGCCCGTGGTGCTGATCCGAGCCGGGCTGACCGGGTTCGGCGCGGCCGGCGGGGTCCCGGTTGCTGGCGTGGACGCCGCCGGGTCGGCGGGATCGTACGGCTCGGTCGGTCGTTCGTTCATGGCTTGCGAGCTGCTCCTGGCGTGATGTCGGTCAGTTGGCGGCGATGGCCGTGGCGATCAGCGTGGCGGACCGGGGTTCAATCAGGAGGCGGGGGATGGTGAAGAATCCGCTATCTCGGAGGGATCGGCAACCGACGCGCGCTGTTCGTCTGCTTCAGTCGTCAGTGGGGCCCAGGCGTCCTCGACGCTGCGCGGATCCTTGGGCAGGATGACCGAGAACGTCGTGCCCATGCCCAGCTTGCTGTCGACCGTGATTCGCCCGGCGTGGAGATCGACGATCGACTTGACGATGGCCAGACCCAGCCCGCTCCCGCTGGCCCGGGCCTCGTGGGCCAGCGTCCCGCGATAGAACCGATCGAAGATCCGGGGCAGCTCCGCGCTGTCGATCCCGACCCCGGTGTCGCTGACCACGATCCGGGCGCCCTCCGCCTCTGGCAGCAGCTCGACGTCGACCGATCCGCCCCGAGGTGTGAACTTGACGGCGTTGCCCACCAGGTTG
>JAXDKT010000156.1:0-2598 GCA_034666965.1 Chloroflexota bacterium
CCGAAGTCGGTGCCGCTTCCGCCCGGGACCGATTCCACGAGGTCGAGATCGTCCGGGGCGACCCGGTCCGGGAAGTCGAGACCCGCCTGGGCGGCGACGACCGCGTAGCGCGGGGCGGAGGCGATCAGGGCGTCGCGCGCGAGCTCGGAATCCTTGCCGCCTCGCGCCCAGCCGGGCCAGTCGACGGCCCAGCGGAACGTCTTCTTGGGGCCGACCTCCTCGGCGGTCGCCAGCCATTTGGGAGCCATGGCCCGAGGATACCGCCGGCTGACGAGCGGCACGCCCCTCGTCAGCCGCGCCGGGTCGCGACGCGAAGCTCGGCGACGAGCCGTCCCAGCGCCTCCACGTCGCGGCCATCGGGGCCGAGCGCGTCGACGAGCGCAGAAGCCACGATCACCCCGTCGGCGCCGGCGCCGACCAGGGCGCGGACGTGGCCCGGGCGACTGACGCCGAACCCGACGGCGACCGGTACCGGGCTGACGGCCCGGACGTCGCGGACCAACCGGCCGACGGTCTTTGGCAACGTCGCCCGGGCGCCGGTCACGCCGACCAGTGACACGCAATAGAGGAAGCCACCGGTCCGCGCCGCGATGAGGGCGCGGCGACCGGGCTCGGTCGTTGGCGCGACGAGGTAGACGACGGCCAGATCGGCGGTCCGGGCGACCACCTCGAACGGACCGCCTTCGTCGGGCGTGAGGTCGGCGACGATCATGCCGCTCGCCCCCGCCGCGGCCAGGCGCCGGGCGGTTTCGGCGCCGTCGCCACCGCCGATGACCTGGTTGGCGTAGGCCATCGGGACCAGCGGGATCCCCGGCCGGGCGGCGGCGATCCGCTCGATCAGGGCAATCGAACCGTCGAAGGTGGCGCCCGCCCGGAGGGCCACGTGCGAGGCGCGCTGGAGGGTGGCGCCGTCGGCCAGCGGATCGGAATAGGGCAGGCCGATCTCGAGCACGTCCGCGCCGGCATCGGCGGCGGCCAGGGCGATCCGCAGCGACGTCTCGCGGTCCGGGTAGCCCGCGACGATGTATGGGACGAGCGCGGCCCGCCCCTCCCCCGCCGAGCGGGCGAATGCGTGCGCGATTCGTCGCGCGCCCGCGGTCCCGTTCGTGCCCGCCCCCTCGTTCGTGCCCGCACCCTCCTTCGTGCCCGCACCCTCGTCCGTGCCGGCCGCGGAGGCGAGCGGCGCGCCGGGGGTGGTCGCTGCGCTCACGCCGGGACCTCGGGCTCGAGGGCGGCCAGATCCTTGTCGCCGCGGCCGCTGAGCCCGACCAGGACGACCGACTCGTCGGGGTACGGCTCGCCCGAGCCTTCGATCCCGGCCAGCAGCCGAGGCAGGACGGCGAAGGCATGGGCGGTTTCGAGGGCGGGCAGGATCCCCTCGACTCGGGCGACGACCTGAAGCGCGGCCAGGGCTTCGGCATCGGTGGCCGCCGCCAGCTCGAGCCGCCCCGCCGTGACCAGTGCGGCGATCTGGGGACCGACCCCCGGGTAGTCGAGGCCGGCACTGATCGAATGGGCCTCCACGACCTGGCCGTCGAGATCCTGGAGCATCAACGAGCGACTGCCGTGGAGGATGCCCGGTGTGCCCCCGGCCAGCGCCGCCGCGTGGCGACCGGTCGCGATCCCATCGCCGGCCGCCTCGGCCACGGCCAAGCGCACGGTGGGCTCGCCGATGAAGCGGTCGAGGATGCCGATCGCGTTCGAGCCCCCGCCGACGCAGGCCAGAACGAGGTCCGGCAGCCGGCCCTCGACGGCCGCCAGCTGGGTGGCCGACTCGTCGCCGATGACGCGCTGGAGATCTCGCACGATCGTTGGGTACGGGTGTGGACCCATCGCCGAGCCGAGGACGTAGTGGGTGGTCTCCACGTTCGTGACCCAATCCCGCATCGCCTCGTTGACCGCATCCTTGAGGGTGGCCGAGCCGCTGGTCACGGGGCGGACTTCGGTGCCCAGAGCGCGCATCCGGAGGACGTTCGGTTGCTGGCGGCGGATGTCCTCGGCGCCCATGAACACCACGCACGGCAGGTCGAGGAGGGCACAGGCCGTGGCCGTCGCAACGCCGTGCTGACCCGCCCCGGTCTCGGCGATGACCCGTGACTTGCCGAGCCGACGGGTCAGCAGGGCCTGGCCCAGGGCGTTGTTGATCTTGTGGGCACCGGTGTGCGCGAGGTCCTCGCGCTTGAGGTAGAGGCGCAGGGTCGAGGGCGGCCCGACCGCCCGCCTCGCGTCGGAGCGAACGAGGTCGCCCGCGGCCGCGAGCGTCTGAGCCGCGAGGCGATCGGCCCGGTAGAGCGGCGTCGGCCGTCCGGAATAGGTCGCCAGGCGCTCGCGGAATTCGGCCCAGAAGCGCGGGTCCCGGCGGATCTCGCCGTAGGCCCGCTCGAGGCCCTCGAGGGCCGCCATCAGGGTCTCGGGCACGTACCGACCGCCGAACTGACGCTCGACCCCCCAACGGCCGGCCGTGTCGGCCTCGAGCAGCCTGGGGTGGACCGGCGTAGGTCGGGCGGCCACGTTCGGCTGATCGACCCGGGCAGCCCGCGCCCGCTTCGCGAACAAGGCCACCCGCAAGGCGTCCTTGCGCGGTCGCTCAGCCCTCGG
>JAXDKT010000157.1:0-5495 GCA_034666965.1 Chloroflexota bacterium
CGGGGCGAGAAGCTGTCCGAGGTGGTCAAGCAGCCCCAGTACCAGCCCCTCGGCGTCGAGAAGCAGGTCGCGATCCTGTACGCCGCGACCAAGGGCGCCCTCGACGACGTTCCGACCAACACGGTCAAGGAGTGGGAAAGCGGCTTCTACCGGTTCCTCGAGGCCGAGCGACCGGCCATCCTGACCGAGCTGGCCGAGACCAAGTCCCTCACCGACGAGCTCGAGGCCGCGCTCGACGAGGCGATCGAGACCTACCGCAAGACCTTCCTGGCCTAGCCGGGATCCCAGGGGAACAGCGCAAGCGTGGCCAGCCAACGAGACATCCGGCGCAGGATCGGCTCCGTCAGGAACATCGCCCAGATCACCCGGGCGATGCAGTTCGTGGCGGCGAGCAAGCTCAAGCGCGCCCAGGATGCGACCCTGGCGTCGCGTCCGTACAGCGACAAGCTCGAGGAGGTCCTGGCCGACCTGGCCACCGTCCTGGGCGGCGAGGATCATCCGCTCCTCGTCCGTCCCGAAGGCGGCAAGCGGCTGATCGTCCTGATCACCACCGATCGTCCGCTGGCCGGGCCGTTCACCTCGAACGCGGTCCGTTTCGCCTCGCGCGAGATCACCGAGCACAGCGGCGACCTGACGGTCGTGAGTGTCGGGCGCAAGGGCCGCGACGCGATGCGCCGGGCGAGGGTGCCGATCGAAGCCCATTTCGCTGGCTTTGGCGACCGGCCCACCTTCGCCGACGTGTTGCCCCTCGCTCGACTGGTCACCGAGGACTACCTCTCGGGCGACTACAGCCGGATCGACGTGATCTATTCGCTGTTCGTGTCCACGCTCGTCCAGCGCCCGACGCTGGCCCAGATCCTGCCGGTCGTGCCATCCGAGGACACCGAGGGCATCCCCGGCAACCAGTTCATCTTCGAGCCGAGCGCGGGCGCCGTCCTCGAACAGCTCCTGCCGCGCTACGTCGCAACCCGTCTGTATCAGGCCGTCCTCGAGTCCAAGGCGAGCGAGGAATCGAGCCGGATGGTGGCGATGAAGAACGCCACCGAGAATGCCGAGGAGCTCATCGAGGACCTGACGCTCAGCTACAACAAGGTTCGCCAGGCGAACATCACCCGGGAAATGATCGAGATCGCAACCGGCGCGCAGGCCCGCTGACGCGCACCAGGAGGCAATGACGAGCATGGCGACCGCTACCAGGACCGCGACCAAGACGGCGACGAAGACCGCAGCGACGAAGACCGCAGCCACGAGCGCGACCAAGAACGCGACCGGCCGGGTCATCCAGATCACCGGGGCCGTCGTCGACATCCAGTTTCCAGCAGGCCAGCTGCCGACCATCTACAACGCCGTCGAGATTCAGCGGCCGGGACAGGAGCCGCTGACCTGCGAGGTCCAGCAGCACCTTGGCAACAACTGGGTCCGGACGGTGGCCATGACCACGACCGACGGGCTCGCCCGCGGCGTCGAGGCGATCGACACCGGCGCGCCCATCACCGTGCCCGTCGGCGAGGCGACCCTCGGCCGGGTGTTCGATGTCCTCGGTCACGCCATCGACCTGGGCGGCCCGGTCAAGGCCAAGGTCAGCCTGCCGATCCACCGCGAACCGCCACAGTTCGACCAGCAGACCACCGACGTCGAGGTGTTCGAGACGGGGATCAAGGTCATCGACCTGATCTGCCCGTTCAAGAAGGGCGGCAAGATCGGGATCTTCGGCGGGGCGGGGGTGGGCAAGACGATCATCATCCAGGAGCTCATCCGGAACGTGGCCCAGGAGCACGCCGGCGTGTCCGTGTTCGCCGGCGTCGGCGAGCGCAGCCGCGAGGGCAACGACCTCATCCGCGAGATGACCGAATCGAAGGTCATCGAGAAGACCGCCTTCGTGTTCGGCCAGATGAACGAGCCGCCGGGAGCCCGCCAGCGGGTCGGCCTGACCGCGCTGACCATGGCCGAGTACTTCCGCGACGAGGAGGGGCGCGACGTC
This sequence comes from Chloroflexota bacterium, assembly GCA_034666965.1. Classification (GTDB taxonomy): domain Bacteria; phylum Chloroflexota; class Limnocylindria; order Limnocylindrales; family CSP1-4; genus Chersky-267. The sequence continues at coordinate 1,982 of JAXDKT010000157.1, forward strand.
CTCCTGTTCATCGACAACATCTTCCGCTTCACCCAGGCGGGCTCGGAGGTCTCGGCGCTTCTCGGCCGGATGCCCAGCGCCGTCGGCTATCAGCCCAACCTGGCGACCGAGATGGCCGCCCTCCAGGAGCGCATCACCTCGACCAAGAAGGGCTCGATCACCAGCCTCCAGGCCGTGTTCGTCCCGGCCGACGACTACACCGATCCGGCCCCGGCCACGACCTTCGGGCACCTCGACTCGACGATCCGCCTCGAGCGCTACATCACCGAGCTGGGGATCTATCCGGCCGTCGACCCGCTGACCTCGACCTCGCGCGTGCTCGACCCGCTGGTCGTCGGGCAGGAGCACTACGACGTGGCCCGCGAGACCCAGCGGGTGCTCCAGCGCTACCGCGATCTGCAGGACATCATCGCGATCCTGGGCATCGACGAGCTGGCCGAGGAGGACAAGGCCACCGTGTCGCGGGCGCGCCGCCTGCAGCGGTTCATGAGCCAGCCCTTCTTCGTCGGCGAGGTCTTCACCGGCCGGCCCGGCAAGTACGTCCCGATCAAGGACACCGTCGCCTCGTTCAAGGAGATCCTCGAGGGCAAGGCAGACGACCTGCCCGAGCAGGCGTTCTTCCTGGCGGGCACCCTCGACGACGTCCGGGCCAACGCCCAGAAGCTGGCCTCCTGACGATGCCCCTTCACCTCGAGATCGTCACGCCCGAGCGGCTCGCCTATGAGGACGACGTCGATTCGGTGACGCTGCCGGGGATCGAGGGTGAGCTGGGCGTCCTGCCCCATCACGCGCCGCTGATCACGACCCTGGGGCTCGGCGAGCTGCGCATCCGCAAGGGTGCGACCGAGGAGGCGTTCGCCATCGTCGGCGGCTTCCTGCAGGTGCGTCCCGACAAGGTCGTGGTCATGGCCGAGACGGCCGACATGGCCGCCGAGATCGACCTCGAGCGAGCCCAGGAGGCACGCCGTGAGGCCGAGCGGGCGATCGCGGCCGGCCTCCACGAGCCAGCCGACCTGGCCGCCGCACGGGGGGCGTTGCAGCAGGCGCTTCTCCGGATCCGGGTGGCCGAGCGCCGTCACCGCGAGGGTCCGCGGCGCCGCGGATAGTCCGCCGAGTTCCGATGGCTGACGCACGACCGTTCCACTGGGAATACCAGGCCGAGCCGGTCGCCCACGAGGTGTTCCGGATCGAGGGGGGCCGCCCGCTCGCGGGCACGGTCACGGTCAGCGGCGCCAAGAATGCGGCGCTCAAGCTGCTCGCGGCCGCGACCCTGACCGGCGAGCGCTGCCGCTTCAGCAACGTCCCCGAGATCGAGGACGTCAGGGTCATGGCCGACACGCTGCGCGACCTGGGCGTGACCGTCGATCATCCGGCCCCGAACGTCTACGAGGTCGCCTCGGGCGACGTGGAGTGGCTGTTCGTGCCGCTCGAGGCAGCGGCCAAGATGCGGGCCAGCTTCATCCTCCTCGGGCCGCTCCTGTCACGGTTCGGCCGGGTGATCATCAGCAACCCTGGCGGCGACCGGATCGGACGGCGGCCGGTCAACCTCCATGTCGACGCGATGCGCGCCCTGGGAGCGGACATCGAGTACCGCAACGGCTACTACCTGGCCAAGGCACCGGGACGTCTCCGGGGGACCGAGGTCCAGTTCCCGTTCGTCACCGTGATGGGTACGGAGAACGCCATCCTCGCCGCCGTGCTGGCCGATGGCCACACGGTGATCCGGCCAGCCGCCCAGGAGCCCGAGGTCGACGACCTGATCGAGTTCCTGCGGAAGATGGGTGCGCAGATCGAACGGACGACCCCAACCACGATCGAGATCGAGGGCTGCAAGCGCCTCCGCGGGGCGGACCATCGGGTCGTGCCCGACCGCATCGAAGCCGGAACGTTCGTCGTTGCCGCGGCGGTGACCGGCGGGCGAGTGACGCTGCAGGGCGCAGACGGCGCTCACCTCGAGGCGTTCATCGAGGTCCTGGCCCGAGTGGGGGTCAACGTGTCGTTCAGCGGCAGCACCATCGAGGTCTCGGGCGGTGACCGCGAGGTCTTCCGGGCGGTCGACATCGAGACCGCGCCGTATCCCGGGCTGGCCACGGACCTCCAACCGCCAACGTGCGTCCTGCTGACCCAGGCCCACGGCACCAGCCACGTCCACGAGGCCATCTTCGAGGACCGTCTCGAGTTCCTGGGCGAGCTTCGCCGGATGGGCGCCCGGATCGACATCTCCGGTCCCCATCGCGCCACGATCCATGGGCCCAGCCGACTGCGCGGCGCCGAGCTGGAGATCGGCGACCTGCGGGCCGGTGCATCGATGATCGTGGCCGCGCTGGCGGCGGACGGGGTCAGCACAATTCACGGGGCACACCACGTCCATCGGGGGTATGAGAACATCGGCCAGAAGTTCGCGGAGCTCGGCGCTCGGATCGAGCGATTCGCCGAGCCAGCCGGCTCGGCTGACCCGGCCGAGCCCGAGCCGACCGCCGACCGCTGAAGGGACCAGTCACTCGCCCATGAAGATCGGCATCGACCTTGGCACCGCGAATATCCTGGTGTACGTCCAGGGCAAGGGCATCGTCATCCAGGAGCCATCGGTCGTGGCGGTCGACGATCAGAACCGAATCGTGGCCGTCGGCGAGGACGCGCGCGAGATGATCGGCCGGACTCCCGGCAACATCCAGGCCATCCGACCGATGAAGGACGGAGTCATCGCCGACTACGTCATCACCGAGGCGATGCTCAGTCACTTCATCGGCAAGGTCAAGAAGGGCCGGGTCAACTTCACCAAGCCGGACGTGATGATCAGTGTGCCGGCCGGCGTGACCTCGGTCGAGAAGAGAGCCGTCCGGGATGCCGCCCTGAAGGCGGGGGCCGGTGAGGCGTACCTGATCGAGGAGCCGCTGGCCGCGGCGATCGGGGCCAACGTTCCGATCAGCGGGCCGTCCGGGAACTTGGTCATCGATATCGGCGGGGGTACCAGCGAGATCGCGGTGATCGCGCTGGGCGGGATCGTCGTCTCGACCAGCCTGCGCGTCGGCGGCAACAAGTTCGACGAGGCGATCGCAACCTACATCCGCAAGAAGTACAACCTGATGATTGGCGACCGGACCGCTGAGGAGGTCAAGATCCAGATCGGCACCGCGTTGCCGCTCGAGCGGGAGCTCCAGATGGAGGTTCGCGGGCGCGACCTGATCGCCGGCCTGCCGCGCACGATCCCGATCACCAGCTCAGAGGTGATGGAGGCCATCGAGGCGCCGCTCCAGCAGCTCGTCACGGCGATCCGCTCGGTTCTCGAGCAGACACCACCCGAGCTGAGCTCGGACATCATCGACAAGGGCATGGTCATGTCCGGGGGCGGCTCGTTGCTGCGCAACATCGACAAGCTCCTGACCCAGGTGACCGGGGTTCCCTGCCACGTCGCCGAAAATGCCCTCGACTGCGTCGCCCTTGGGACGGGCATCGCCCTCGAGCACTTCGACTTCTTCAAGAAGTCCCTCGTCCAGCAGGTCTGACATCCGTC
>JAXDKT010000158.1:0-2706 GCA_034666965.1 Chloroflexota bacterium
GAGCGGCACCCGGTTCGAGACCGGGTCGGTCGGGGACGATCTTGGGCACGACGGGCTCCTTCTGGATGCTGGGTGGAATAGCCTAGGGGACCGCCGCCCGGCTAGAGTCGCCGTCCGGCGCCCTCGAGCGCACGTTCGCACCACCATGCGAGATCCTCGGCGGCCGTGACGCCCGATGGGAGGCGGCCGCCCGCTTCGGCGTCGAGACCTTTCCGCCAGCCCCGCAACAGGAGCCCGACGATCCAGGTCAGGTCGCGCTGTGCCTCCCAGTCGCCGATCGTCGGATCGAGCCCGCGCGGCGGCAGGATGATGGCCGGGCCGTCGGGTCCGCCGTCCGGCCAGCGAGCCCCGATCCGAAGCGGGTCCCTGGCGGCGCGGACCGCAGACCGTCGGTAGCTGGTGAGCACGTCGTCCGGGCTGATCGGGAGCACCGAGGCATTCGAGACGAGCATCCAGCCCAGCTCCACCGCGACCGGACCGAGCGTCATCATCTGCCAGTCGATGAGGGCGACGCGGCCGTCATCGAGGAGGGCGACGTTGGCGAGCTTGAGGTCGCCATGAAGGCCTGTCGAGGGCAGTCGACCGAGCGCGGTGAGCAGCCGCGACGGGTCCGCCGAGAGCGCGTCGATCAATGCCGTCGCCTCCGCAGGAGCGGACCGATCGAACGCGTCCCAACCGGCCAGGAACCGCTCACCGACCGCGAGGCCCTCGGCCCGATACCGTTCGGCTGACGGCCGCGACAACAGGAGCAACCGGTCGCGGAGCGGACACCATGGCCAACCCCAGTCGCGACTGGTCGGCCGGTAGTCGACCCAGCGCATCGCATGGAGTCTGGCGGCGGCGTCGATCACGCGATCGAGCGTGGCCGGACCGATGACCGGGTTGTGACCGCGTTCCCAGGCGATCAGCTCGTCGGAGAGGTCGGGCATCAGGATGGCGACCCCTGCCCCGTCCGACCCGACACCCACGTATGGGCCGACGAGTGGGTCGGCGAGCCGGAGTGCGGAGCCGGCGATGAACCCTTCGCGCAACGCGATGTCGTGCGTCGCGCGCACGATCCAGTCGGTGGCCGTCGAGATCCGCTTCAGGATGAAGCGTTCCCTGCCTCGCTGGAGGGCGGTCAGGGTCGCGCCCGACCAGCCGTCATTCGGAAACGGGCTCTCCTGGGCGTCTGCGAGCCCGTGCTGGTCCAGGAGTTGCCGCAGCGATCGCGTGGCCCTGGCCTCAGCAGGGGGCCGGGATGTCGTCGGCTCCGTCGGGCCCGCCGTCGAGGTAGACGACATGCGAGTCCGGGCAATTGCGGGTCAGGACGACCACGAGCGGTTCGCTGTCCGACGCATTTGCCTCGACGTGGATCTCAGCGGTCGGGATGTAGATGAAGTCGCCGGCATCCGCGTCCATCTCGTTCTCGATGCCGGTCGGTCCCCACGTGTAATGGGCCGAGCCGGAGAGGATGAAGATCGACGTCTCGCAGTCGCCGTGATGGTGGACGCGCGTCCGATCGCCGGGCGCCGTCGAGACGATGGACGAATAGAGCCGCTCCGATCCGACCGTCGATCGTGAGATCGCGATCGAGCGTTCCATGCCGGGATGCTGGCCGATCGTCGTGACCCGATCGGCTGGGGTGACGCGGACAGCCATGGCCCGATGATACGAGCGGGTACCATCCGGCGCGTGGTTTCATGGAATCCGGACCCTGGTCGTTTCCCTCGTTTCGCGCTGCTGGACGGGCCGTCGCCGTTCGCCGCTCTGCCACGGTTCTCCACGACCCTCGGCGGCCGGGTCGAGATCTGGATCAAGCGCGAGGACCTCCTGCCGCTGGCCTTCGGCGGCAACAAGCTGCGCAACCTGGAGTTCCTGGTCGGTGCGGCGCTGGCGGAGGATGCCGACACCCTGGTGACCTCCGGCCGGCGCTGGTCGAACCACGCCCGCCTGACGGCAGCTGCTGGGGCGAAGGCCGGTCTGGCCGTCCATCTCGTGCTGTCCGGGCCACCGGCCGTCCCACCCAATCCGGGCGTCCGGCTCGATGAGCTGCTCGGCGCGACCATCCATCAGGCGGCCACCGATGAGCGCGCGGAGCGCCTGGCGCTCGTCGAGCGAGTCCTCGGGGAGGTGCGCGCGGCAGGCGGGCGCCCGTTCCTGGTCCCGGTCGGCGGGTCGGGGATCCCAGGTGCCCTGGGTCAGGTGCTGGCCGGGATGGAACTCATCGGCGACGCGGCGCGCCACGGCTTCGTGCCCGACTGCGTCGTCGTGCCGTCGGCCACCGGCGGGACGCAGGCCGGGTTGCTCGTCGGGATCCGGACCGCGGGCAGTGTGGCGACGGTCGTCCGTGGGGTCGCCGTGACCCCGTTGGATGAACTTCGCGCGGCGATCGCTGACGCGCTGGTCGGTCTCGCGGCGGTCGGCGGCCTGGCTGCCGTCGACGACGCGGACGTCGTCCTCGACGGGACGCAACTGGGCGACGGCTACGGCCATCCGACGGCCGCCGCCGACGAGGCCGCCCGGCTCCTGGCCCGAACCGAGGGGATCCTGGTCGACCCGATCTATACGGCCAAGGCGCTTGCCGGCCTCATCGCGCTCGTGCGTTCCGGCCGGCTGGACGGCGGGCGGGCCGTCTTCTGGCACGCGGGCGGCACGCCCGGGATCTTCGAGCCGCTCGACCCCTGAGGGGACCCTAGGCGATATCGAGGATCCGGTAGCGACGCT
>JAXDKT010000159.1:0-3051 GCA_034666965.1 Chloroflexota bacterium
CTGACCGCGACCCGCTACCAGATGTCGGAGAAGTTCGAGTACTTCGCGATCCGCAACAGCGCCGGCCTGTTCGACTCGTCGCCGCTGTACAAGTACCGGATCCACGGCCCGGACGCGGAACGCTTCCTGGCCGGAGCCCTGGCCCGCGACATCCGGACCTGCCCGCCGGGCCATGCCCAGTACACGATCTGGTGTGACGACCGTGGTTACGTCGTCGAGGACGGGGTGATCCTGCGCCACGGGCCGGACGAGTTCGTGCTGACCGCGGCCGAGCCCAACCTGGCCTACTTCGGGGAGCTCATCGGCCGACTCGACGTCGGCATCGAGGAGGTCTCCGACGACTGGGCGGTCCTGGCGGTCCAGGGCCCGCGCTCGCGGGATCTGCTCGCCGCGCTCGATCCGGCCGTCGCCAAGCTGCCCTACTTCGGGTTGGCGCCGGCCAGGATCGGCAAGGTTCCTGTTCACGTCTCGCGGACCGGGTTCACCGGCGACCTCGGTTACGAGGTATGGGTGCCTGCCGGAGATGCGCTGGCGGTCTGGGACGCGGTCTGGAAGGTCAGCCGCGGCCAGGGCGTGATCCCGATCGGGATGCTCGCGCTGTACATGGCCCGGATCGAGGCCGGCCTGCTCCTTCTCGACGTCGACTTCCACTCGAGCCGGTTCGCCTGGACCGACGCCGACCGCTCGACGCCGATCGAGCTCGGCCTGGGCTGGATGTTCCGGGACCTGGCCAGCGACGATCGGGAGTTCCTCGGACGCGACGCGATCCGGCGCGAGCTGGCCGACAAGACGTCGCGCTGGAAGCTGAGTGGACTGGTCGTCGACTGGCGCGACTACGATCGGATCTACGACGCGGCCGGGCTCATCCCGCCCAAGGACCACACCCCGATCCAGGACGAGTACTACATCTACGACGACGACCTCAACCAGCTTGGCTACGCCACCAGCCAGATGTACTCGCCGATCCTCCAGCGCCACATTGCCCTGGCCCGCGTGCCACTCGACCGGACCGCGTCGGGCTCGCGGGTCAAGCTGGAGCTGGCGGTGAACCATCGCTACGAGTACTTCGACGCCAACGTGGCCCGCCTGCCGCTGTACAACCCCGAGCGAAGGACCGCCTGACATGCCGACCACCAGGACCGCCCCGCCCAAGTCCGGACCGAAGTCGAAGCCCGCTCCGCCCACGTCCGGGCGGGCCACGGCGCGGCCCAACCCTGCGACAAAGGCCGCGTCGAACGCCGACCGGACCTACGACGCGATCGTCATCGGCGGCGGCCACAACGGACTGACCAACGGGGCGTACCTGGCCAAGGCCGGTCTCAAGACGCTCATCCTCGAGCGCCGCCATCTGGTCGGCGGCGCGGCCATCACCGAGGAGCTCCGACCGGGCTTCTGGTTCACCACGTTCTCGTACGCCCTGAGCCTGCTCCGGCCGGACATCGTCCAGGAGCTCGACCTGGTCAAGCATGGGTTCATGCCGATCCTGATGCCGACGACGTTCTGCCCCAAAGAGGACGGCGACTACCTGCTCCTCGGGCAGGACCACGGCGAGAACCTCAAGGAAATCGGCCGGCACTCGAAGCACGATGCCGACGCCTACGACGCCTTCAACCACGACGTGCTCAAGGTGATCCAGGCGATCAAGCCCCTCCTGGACCAGGTCCCGCCCGACATCTTCAGCGACGATCCGGAGGAGCTGATCGCGCTGGCGGCCCTCGGCCAACGCTTCCGCAAGCTCGACAAGAAGGTCCTCCACGACGCCGTCCGGCTGCTGACCGGCTCGGCCGCCGACTTTCTCGACGATTATTTCGAGTCGGACATCATCAAGGGCTACCTTGCCTCGTCGAGCATCATCGGCACGAAGGTCGGGCCGTATTCCCAGGGCTCGGGGCTGGTCCTGCTCTATCACATCCTCGGCGAGCACGACGGTGAGATGGGGGCGTGGTCGTTCCACAAGCGCGGCAACGGCGGCTTCACCCAGGTCCTCTCGCGGGCGGCCCAGGCGCTCGGCGCGGAGATCCGGCTCGAGTCGCCCGTGGAGAAGGTCATCACCCGCAACGGCCGGGCGATCGGCGTGGCCCTGGCCGACGGCACCGAGTTCCACGCGCCGGTCGTCGTTTCGGCGCTCGACCCGCGCCGGACGTTCCTCCAGCTGGTGGAGCCACGCGAGCTGCCCACCGACCTCGTGGACACCATCGAGCGGTTCCGCTTCCAGGGCACCTCGGCCAAGGTCAACTTCGCCCTGGACGCCCCGCCCCGGTACCCGGCGCTCGGCGACCGGACCGACCAGTACCGCGGCTTCACCAACATCGGGCCGTCGATGGAGTACCTCGAGCGGGCCTACGACGACGCCAAGTACGGCTGGTACTCGAAGCGGCCCTATCTCGACTGCGCGGTCCAGTCGATGGTCGATCCGGACATGGCCCCGCCCGGCAAGGCGGTCATGAGCTGCTTCGTCCAGTACGCGCCGTACCACCTCCGCGAGAGCGACTGGGACACCGAGAAGCAGAACCTGGGCGACACGGTCCAGGCGACCCTCGAGTCGTTCTTCCCGGGCTTCGGCGACCTCGTCCTCCAGCGCGAGATCCGTACGCCGCTCGACATCGAGCGGACCGTCGGGCTGTCGGAGGGCAACATCTTCGCCGGCGAGTTCCTCGCCCCCCAGATGTTCTTCTTCCGCCCGGCACCCGGCTGGTCGCAGTACCGGACGCCGATCGACGGCTACTACCAGTGCGGCTCTGGCACGCATCCTGGCGGCTGCGTCATGGGCGCCCCCGGCAAGCTCGCCGCCGGGCAGATCCTCAAGGACCGCAGCAAGGTCACGACCTAGGGTCCGTCCGAAGCGGCGGTCTCGTCGAGCCCGCGGTCCCGTGATTCAGTGACATTTGACAGCATCCGTGGGGCGTCCGAGGCGCGATGATGGGCTCGGCCATCCAGGCGGATGGTGTCGTCGCAGGTGGCGCGCGCCCAAGCGGGCCAGCCGCGATCGAAGTGGTGGGATACATGCGCATTCGACGAGGACTCCTCTTCTGGGGCCTCTTCCTCATTCCC